>JACQUW010000068.1 GCA_016210115.1 Deltaproteobacteria bacterium
ATCAAGAACCGGCTTCAGCTTCGCGGCTGTCCTATGGCCTGGGTGTTTCACAAGCTCATTGAGACTCCGGATCGGATTCTTTATCCGCTGAAGCGGGTTGAGGGAAGCCGGAGGATGGAAGGGAAATACGAGCGGATCTCCTGGGATGAGGCGCTGAGTCTGGTGGCGCAAAAGATGGAGGAAACGGTCGACAAACATGGCCCTTATTCCATCACCACGGCCTATCAACCGAGTCCCCATCTGGA
The DNA here is from genome assembly GCA_016210115.1 of Deltaproteobacteria bacterium. Classification (GTDB taxonomy): domain Bacteria; phylum Desulfobacterota; class Binatia; order UBA9968; family UBA9968; genus JACQUW01. The sequence goes on from JACQUW010000068.1 coordinate 246, forward strand.
ACGTCTCTTCGCGCTTTGGGGCGCGGGCATTGAGGGGTGGGGCTGGTGCTCCAAGGACCCGGGCCGGCTCACTTCGCATTTGATGGGAGGGGTTCCAGGATGGTCATACAATGAGACCTCGAACGATACCGCTGATGTTTTGATGAACAGCAAACTGATCGTTCTCTGGGGATTTGAGCCTACCATCAACCATTTCGGTCCGGGTCACCAGGTGGCCTATTACTTGAAAATGGCTCGAGAGCGGGGGACGCCGGTGATCTGCATCGAGCCCAGATATACGGTTGCAGCCGAGGTGCTGGCTGATCAGTGGATCCCAATCAAACCCGGCACGGACACGGCCATGATGCTGGCGATAGGGTTTTTGCTTATAACTGAAAATCTCTACGACCGGGAATATGTTGAAAAGTACCTCGATCCCCGCGGCTTTCAAGAGTGGAAGAGTTATCTCTTAGGAGAGACAGACGGTTCAGCGAAGACTCCGGAATGGGCGGAGAAGATTTGCGGCGTTCCCGCGGAGACGATTCGCGGATTCACCCACCTCTACGGCCGAACGAAACCCACCTGGCTCTGGTTGGGCTGGGGCCCGCCGCGCAAGAGCCGCGGAGAAAACGCGGTGCGAGCCGCGGTGGCTCTGCAGGCGATCACGGGCAACTGGGGCGTTGCCGGAGGCTCTATCCCCATCGACATGGGCACTCGCATAAAACCGGCGAGGATGCTGCCTTACGGCGAGATTCCCAAGGTCAGAGTCCCAAAGATGTACCGCAGTCATCAATGGGCGCAGATGGTGCTGCTCAAAGAAAAAGTCGATTCCGGCGAGCTGAGCCCGGAGGAGTATAAAGCGATCATCGGCTGGCGCGCTCCGAATGACCTGCCCCTTCCCACTCCCAAGATCCTGATGGGGGGCGGGACCTGGCTGCATAATACGCGGACGGTGATCAACGCCGCGGACTCAACCAACGATCACCTCAAAGCAGCGGAGAAAATGGATTTCATCGTATGGGTGCACAGCCATATGAGCCCGGCTTTGTGGATTTCAGACGTCATTCTGCCGGTGGCCGATCAATGCCTGGAGGACCGGCGCATCTGGGGCGGCGGGACACCGGGATATGGTGGCTTCGTCAATATCACTTACGTGCCGGGAGCGGTGGAGCCCCCCGGCGAAGCGAAGCCCGCTCACTGGATTTACACCGAGCTCGCGCGCAGGCTCGGTATCGGCGAGATCTATAATACTTTCTGCGAAGAGGGCGGCGACTGGTGGGAAGGGTGGGAAAAATATCTCCGCTATGAGTTTGGCCGCATGGTGGAGGAACTACAGTCGCAAGGGGCCAAAACGCCTGCGTGGGAGGATTTCAAAAAAGATGGCCTTATCAACGTGCAGGAGCTGAACGATGAGCCGTTCCACGCTTATCGATCCTTCATCGAACAGGAAAAACCGCTTCTTACGAAGTCAGGTAAGATAGAGCTCTACAGCTACGTTATCGGCGATGAGGCGCAACGGGGAAAGTTTCACGTGGACGATTATGGTCGAATCTACGACAATCTGCCCAACGATTGGCGCGACTTGCCGCCTATTCCCTCATACCAGCCCATGTACCGAGGTATGGATCATCCGGATGTGAAGCGCTTTCCGCTATTCCTCCTTAGCGCTTACCCGCGTTATCGGAACCATACTACGTTTTGGAACGTCCCATGGCTTCGGGGCGACGCCTACCGGCACGCGGTCTGGATGAATCCGGCAGACGCGCAAACAAGAGGGGTAAGAGATGGAGATCTGGTCCGGATCTTTAACGATAAGGGCGTGGGAATTATACCGGCCTATGTCACCTCGCGGATTATGCCGGGGATCATCGTCATCCACCACGGCGGAAATTACGAGCCGGACAAAGAAGGCGTTGACTGGGGCTGCACGCCTAACATTTTCTTTACGGATCTAGAAAGCCCGGTGACGGCTCCCCATGTCAGCAATCTGGTGCAAATTGAGAAGTTCAACGGCACCGTTCCGAAAGCGTGAAGGAGAAGAAGCGAGAGACAAGTGAACTGCGAACCCATCGGCATAGTTAGATCACCGGTTATTGAACCGGTTGATGAGAACTGGGGAAACGTTGTTTCAGAGATCCATCTCAAAACTTCCCTCGCTACAGGTTTGCGAGGTATCGATCAATTCTCTCACGTGGTCGTTATTTTTTTTATGCATCAGTCAACCTTTGATTTAGCGACGGATCTCGTTCGCCGGCCTCGTGGCCGGCCGGATATGCCTCTGGTCGGTGCTTTTGCCCAAAGAGCGAAGCATCGGCCTAATCCCATCGGCGTAACAGCGGTTCGGCTCATTAGCGTTCAGGATAATGTTTTGATAGTGAAAGGCCTTGACGCGATAGACGGCACTCCCGTTTTGGATGTTAAACCCTTTGTGCCTGCACACGATACCCCGCATGAGGCCGTTAACCCGGATTGGATGGACAGACTTATGGAAGGTTATTTCTAGGCTCGCCCCTCAGGCTACTATGTCCCGTAGCCTTTCCTCAGTCCGTGCGCAGCTCGGGCTAGGGGCGAGCCTCACCAGTTAAGAAAAGTAAGAAGTGACTGCCAGTGGCAGAGCGTTGATAGCATTTTTCGGGACGACGGTCAATCTTCCACCCGCGACATGAGATAAAAAAGCCCATTGGGATCCATCGTGGCGACGATCCAACTGCGTAGCCATCCCCCCTTCACGTGCTTCTCCTGCTCTTCCTGCGTTTCATACCCGATGGCGGTCATCGGCGACTTCACACCGATCTCGGCATACTCGATCGTTTCCCAGGGCACCTCAAGGGGATTACCGTCGGCCGGGTTTAACGGCCATACATCCACATTGGTCAGCGGAATTCCCACGGCAGCATCGAGGTACCAGGTAGGATGCGAGGACAGGACCGGTCCGGCCTCAGCGGAACCGTAAGTCAGCAAAGCCGGCTTTTGCAGAAGGTTTCTCAACCTGCGGCGCCCGATCGCAGTGAATGGGCCGTTCACCGACACAAACAGGCCGCGAAGACTTTCACGAAAAGCCTGGACCACGGATCGGCACTCGGAGCCATAGAGTTTTCTCGCTTCAAGCCGCGGCAGGATAGTATAGATAGGCCGATGACTCCGGACCGCCTCTGCCAACCTATCAGGCTCGCTCAGATCTGCCATCAAGCAGCTCCCTCCTCTGAAAAGCACGGGTAAAAGGGAATAGAGGCCTTCCCACGTGCCTAGCGGTTCGATCGCAAGCATTCGGTCCTCAGCCGTCAAAGGGAGAAAGCTGCTCCACGAGACAGCGCCAGCCAGGAGCGACTTGTGGCTATGGTAGACGAAGCTTCCGTTATCCATCACAAGAGCAATGGCAGGCGCTTGGAGGTCCTGTCTACCTTTTGGGCCTGATACACCTGTTCCCTTTCCCTGGAGGTCTTGAAACTCGATTATCTTCGCGGTGCCAGGCGACGCCATGGCGCTCTTCAAATCCGGATCATCCGTAATCAAGAACTCAGCATTGAACCGGCTGATCTGCGCGGCGCGCTCCGAAGCGCTCACAGAGGGCTTGGTGATGAACAGAGACCAGCGCGCCCTCAGCGCGCCGAAGATAAGCTTCACAAGTTGGAGAGGGTCCCGCACGGCAATCCCCAGACGCGCGCTCTTTCCTTCGGTATAGGAAAGCAGCGCCTTCATGATCAGCTCCATCTCCACTGCCAATTGCTTATAAGTAAGGACGGCGTCGTATCCGATCAGAGCCGGCTCATCGCCGCGCCTTTTGCTCGCTCTTGTCACCAGCCCCTCATCCAGAGATATCCCTGGAGTGGCAAGATAACGATAGACGTTCTCAGGCCAGTAGCCGGCCGTCAAGCCGACGGCTCCCTTAGACACGTGCCACCTCCCAGTCTCTCTCCTCGATTACCGCAACTCCTTTCCAGCGCTCCGGCAGGTGCTGGGTCCATTTGAGATTGGATTCGATACCGAGCCTTTCGCTCAGCAAGCTCATCAATCGCGCTTCGACCTGCTGAAGCTCTTCGACCGGAGGTCTTTGGATCACCATCGACAGACTCGCCATTTCGTTGCGCGCGCGAATGACAGCGAAAGGAAAGCCTCTAAGCTCCGCCACCTCATCCAGGCACAGGCGAACGTCGTATGGAACGATCTCCTTTCCCGCCACTTGGACCGTGTTCGCTCGCCGATCGTAAATCTCCAGCAACGGCCAGGTACGGCCACACTCGCACCGGCCGGGTAACATCTCTCCTATGTCTTCGCTGTCATACCGGATGTAAACTGAGCCTTCGGGAATCAGTGAAGTCAAAACCACTGAACCGCGAGTTCCCGCAGGGGCAGGGGCTCCACTTTTGGGGTCGATGATCTCTACATAGCAGCAGTCCATAAACACGTGATGGCCACGGTGATAGGAACATTCCATGGCCGTCAGCCCCTCAGGATTCCCCAGGCCTTCAAAGATGTCGCGGACCCGAATTTCCTCCCTGAGATGCCTTCTTGACGTGGGCGTCATGGGCGCGCCGACAACGAGCAAGTATTCAACGCTGCTGAACGCTTCGCGCGGGCTTACTTCGGCTCTTCGGCATTCGGCCAGGAGCGCATACAGCATGGGCAAGAAGATGGAGACGAATGCCGGTCTTATGTCCTTCAGCGCAGCCAAAAAATTGACCGAAAACCTGGGCAGGAATGTCCCCCAGGGTATCACGCAGGTTACGCCCAGCCGCTCCACGACCCGCGTCTCCTGAACCGCCAGACTGTGCCAGGCAGGAGCCGCCATGAGCATGCGCATCCCTGAGCGCAGACCAGCCCACCGGTAGGCGCGGGCGAGCGAGTCGCCGCGCAGGGAGCGCCATTTCCGCGGCAGGTAGAGAAAAGCGGTTCCCAACGTGCCGGATGTCATGCAAAGCACTGCCGGCTCCGAAGGGTCCAAAGCCTCCATCCCCGTGGCAAAACTTTCTTTTTCGCTGATCTCTCGCAGCACGTCACCCTTGTTAAACGTTGGCAGTTTGGAAAAATCTTCGAGATTCGCCACGGATTCGGGGTCTACATTCGCTGCGCCGAAACGCCGGCTGTAGAAGGGGAGGTTCTCTTGGGCATGCCGCAATACCCGTTTGATCCGCCGAAACTGGTACCTCTTTAGCCGCTCTTCCGGCCAGGTTTCCTGTTCGTCCGGATAGATTCGTTCCGACCTCTTTTTCATGCGGCGATTCTTAAGTCTCCCGGGCTTCTCGGGCAGCCGCGGCCGGCCAGAGAAGCTCTGATCTGGCTCAAGTAACGGACCGTCGGACAGCATCTGGCGAACCAGTTGGTGATCACAAGGTAGAGGTTGCCGGGGTCTCGATGATCATCTTCTACAGTCTCTACCCCGTACAGATCCTCCCAACTGTGGAGCAGATGGCATTCCGGACATTCGGTCGCGAGAAACATGGCCACATCGACCCGCAGAAGACGGTAAATTGGCAGGCCAAGTCTCCGCTCGAACCTTTGCTGATCAGCCCGAGATAAAAGGCATTCATTGTCTGATACCACCAAGGCTTCGGTGAACCGAGACAGCCTTCGCAGTCGAGTTTCTATCTCCACGGCGAGCGGCTCGAGGCAATCGGCCCTGACAAATAGAAGACGGGGTCGGACGAATTTCAGGATTTCAACAGCCCTCTGGCTCATGCTCGCGATGCCGTCATTACAAACCGTCCAGCAGCCCAACCCTTCGGCCGCTCCTCGCTTCAGGTACGGAGTAAAAGCAGAGGAAGCGAGGTAAGACAGAGGACTCGTGCCGTAGTCGAAGATCGCCGCCACGTCCCCCTTTTGTAAACCCAGCAAAGACCAGCAGCGACGAAGAGCTTCGGCGTAACTCTGTAAAGCTCTCCGGTCCAGGGGCAAATAGAGGGATGGCGCCGTATCATAATCGAGTTGGAATAGAATCAACGGAGTTCCGGGTCCGCACCACCTTGAGCCATAAGGGTCGTGGCTTTCGGCCACCTCACCCACAAACTCTTCCAGTCTGGTCAGAGGAAGCTTCCGCCAGAAATCCGCTGGTTCAGCGTTCTTCCCCGTTTTTAGGCCAGCGAACTTTTTCCGAAAAAAAGCTGACCGCGAGGCGTGCTTCATCAACCGACGGATATGCCGCAGATCGAGGTTCAAAAGAGCCTGCCGCGCACTGCAGTAGCGCCGCCGTTAGTAGCGAGAGTTGACCTGCCGCTGCAGTAACAGTTCAAGACTTTTTTCCTTTCGGGCACTCGATGTCAAAACAGTCCACCATGGGCGATAGCGGCGCCGGCGATAAGAGCCAGCGTGGACGTGATGACGTTAGACAGTTGCAGTCGATCGAGCCAGGTGGATGCCGTCATTTGAGTCGCCCTTCTCTTTTCAACGTCCGCGAGAGTGGGATTGGCACTGATCGTGAGCTTCTTCATCAATTTGGGCCGGAGCACGAAAGTCATTGCGGTTGAACTCACAACGGTAAAAAACCAGAAGAGGATCATTATCGCCAGCGATCGCCCCGGACCATGAGCAAATAGACCCAGAGTAAAAATGAAGCCCAGCCGTCCCGTATAATAAAGGCGCAGCAGCCCACTCAAAAAAAGGAGGACCAATGCAGTCCATCCGGTATACGTAAATAGATTGCCGACTCTTTGCGCCACAACGACTGCATGAGCTGGCGGAATGAGACGAAGGGCCGGCCGGAGTAGAAAGTAGCTGAAAATTACCGACCCAACAAGGATGGCAGCCGCAAGATCGTGGACGATCCTAAGAATGAACAGTAGTGTTAGAAGCGTCAAATCGGATCCAAACCCAACTCAGGTTAGACGACCCCACCTCCTCACCCCAGCACTTAAACGTCAGGAAGGTTCTCCAGGGCGGCGGCTCGGAGCACGTTTTCATTAGGCCTACCATGTAGCCGGTTTGTTTTCGCCAGTCAAGGCAAAGATGGTCCGGAGCTTCACGACGTCACGCCAAAGGCCGTTTAGACGGCGAGGCAAGTCGATTTGAACGTCGCCCGAAGCGCAAGACCTTGTGGACTTTTCTCCTGCGGTAGATAATGAGGCCCTGAATAAACGGCTGTTCAGGGGAGCCGGCCGGGAGGAGAACCGAATGGCGTCGAACACGCAAGTCACAGTCAGTCAAATCATGGTAAGAGACCCGGTAACGTTGGAATGCGATGACATCCTCGATGTTGCCGATGATATTATGGCGCTCGGCCGGATACGCCATCTCCCGGTTCTCCAGGGAGAGCGGGTCGTAGGAGTCATTAGCCAGCGCGACCTTTTTCACTCTGCTCTCGTAAAGACCCTAGGGTTTAAACACCGGGAACAGAAAGACCTGATGAGAACCATTCGGGTGAGAGAAGTCATGAGCCAGCCCGTAATCACGATTGCACCTGACGCGCCGGTGAAAGAGGCGGCGCTTCTGATGATGGAAAAAAAAATCGGCTGCCTGCCGGTCGTGGAGAAAGAGAGGTTTATTGGGGTCGTTACAGAAACGGATATCCTTCGCTATGTGGTTGAGCACTAGCCCTGCCCTCAGGTGAGCCTTTCCGTTCCAGTAGAGAGTATCTCACGCCAACGTCGTGCATAAATCCGCGATTCTTCGGCTAAACCGGCGGAAATGCATTGGCCCAGTCTAAAGCCGGTCTGGATCGGGCAGCCGGCCCCATCCCGCTGGAGTGGAAACCTATCGACACGCTGTGATATGGAAATTGCGGAAAACCTTTCTTTTAGCATGCGCAGACACAGGAGATAGCAGTGAGAAAGATGTCACGGCAAGAGTTTCTTACGTGGTTAGCCTGGGGAAGCGTCGGGGCACAAGGGGCTTTGATGGGTCTTGGCTCCTTCAAGTTTCTCGTTCCGAACTTGACCTTCGGGCCCCCGACAACGTTCGAGATCGGCAAACCAGAAGAATTTCCTCCTGGAAGCCAAACCTTCCTGCGCGACAACCGGTTGTTTATCGTTTCCACTGGAAAGGGAATCATAGCCATGTCAGCGGTGTGCACGCACCTGGGATGCACCGTCGGTCGGGTTGAGTGGGGCTATCAGTGTCCCTGCCATGGCAGTAAATTCGATTCCGATGGCCGTGTTCTGGCGGGTCCGGCGCCGGAGCCTCTCTCGTGGTTCAAGATCTTTCAACGCCCTGACAGGTATCTTGTTGTGGATAGCTGGCGTTCAGTTCCGAGAGGAACTTTCTTCAAAGCGATTTAGGCGCATTAGCCATGCTGAAAAGGCTTTTAAGACGCCTCGTTCCGCCGTTACTGTTTTTAGTTGCGGGCTCAGCGTGTGCGTCACCGGATTCCAGCCGACGCAATCAGGCCGTTTCCAAAGAGAGCATCTCACCCAAGCAAGCGCAAGCAGACCCGGCTTCCCTTCTCCGCAATGACGAGGTGCTGAATGGAGGCGAAACGCCGTCGACGGGACCGCTTGCCGGCCAGTCGATTTTTCTGGCTCTTACCCGGTGGGGGTCAACAACATTGAGCCTGTTCAACCACGCGACTAAAAAGGCGATCCCCGTGAGCACGAAAACGACCGGAGATCCGGTCTTCTCGCTGGGGTCGGGCCGGATCGCTTATCTGGTGCGAGAGGGGGTTAATCCGGCAAAAAATCATATCGAAGTTTTGGATTTACGGGAGCGAAAGGTCCAGCTCATCAAGCCGGCCGCTGATTTTGCCTTCACAGGTTTCGTATTGAGTCCCAATGGAGAGCAACTGGCCTATGCCCAGATCAATCTCCGCTGGAGCCGCAGCCATCGTGTTTTTTGGCGGATAGGGATTGCGGAATTGAAACAGCATGAGTCACGTGTCTCCGCGACTTCCAGCCAAATCAAACTCTCCGGCGAAGAGATCCCCGTTCCTTTTGCCTGGTCCGCCAGCACGGGAAAAATCTATTTTCAAGGACTCTTGCCTTTCCGGGGCATGTCAACCCAGGGAATCTGGTCCATGTCACCTGACGGCTCTGGATTTACACGCCTCCTCACCGAGCCGTCTTACACCGGCAATCCACGTCTATCCACGGATGGAGTCAATCTGGCATACCTTAAGACGGTCATCGAAGACTTACCTCGGGATCCTATGTCAAGACCCGGAGCTCCTCCGGGGAATATTCTCGCGATCATGAATCTTGCAACCGGCGAGCAGAGCATTTGGGCGCAACAGGCCGATAGCGTCTTTGGCATCCTTAACTGGTCCGCAACCGGAAAAGAGATCCTGGCCACCAACCAAGACTGGCGGGAGGGACGCTTTCGTGATTCGGCTTTGCTCAGGATAACAAGGGACGGATCTTTCCTGATGCTGAAACTCGCCCGCGCTCCATCCTTGAAGATAACGGCAATCGGAGAGTGTGGCCGCTCCCTTTATTGGGTCGAGGAAAATGAGCTGGGAGCAAAGCTGCTTGGGATCAGGGCTAACGCCGTCCCGGAAACCTTTTTCGATTATCCTGAAGGGAGAATCTATTTCCTCGGCTGCACGGGAGAGTAGATTTCATGGAGTCTCTCAGAAAACTCATCAGCGCCGTCGGTTCGGGTTTGCGAGAAGCGCCTGGCCGCCTTTATCGGTCGGTTTTTCGCAGCAGCTATCCGCTTACGTTACGACAGCAGTTGTCGGTTGTGGTCAACAATCTGATTCTTCACGTGCATCCATCGCGCGTGTTTCGCCGCAGCATCAAGCCTTCAACAACCTTTGGCCTGGGTCTGATGTGCCTTTATCTTTTCATTATCGAGTGGGTCACAGGCGTCTATCTGATGTTCTATTATGAACCCTCGACCGGCGCCGCCTACGGCAGGATTTTGGATCTCAACTATGCCGTCGCTTTTGGCCGGCTTATGCGTAACCTCCACCGCTGGGCGGCCGAGGCTATGGTCGTTGCTGTTGTGATCCATATGTGTCGCGTTTTCTACACCGGCGCTTATAAGCCGCCAAGGGAGTTCAACTGGGTTTTGGGGGTTGTTCTTCTCATCCTGACTCTCGCGCTTAGCTTTACGGGCTACCTTCTTCCCTGGGACCAGCTTTCCTTTTGGGCTATAACCGTCGGCACCAACATCGTAAACTACATGCCGGTCCTGGGTCCGAAGTTGCGCTTCTTGTTGCTGGGAGGTGACGCCGTCGGTAGCGAAGCCTTGCTGCGCTTCTACACTTTGCATGTCATTGCGATTCCCGCCGTTGCTGCGCTGATCATTAACTACCATATCTGGCGCGTCATCAAAGATGGAGGTCTCGCCCATCCTTTGGAACAGAACCCTGAAGCGCAGCGGATGGATCCGGTGGTTCCAACTTTTCCGACTGTGGTTTATACGGAGCTCTTCGTGTTGGTGGTTTTGATGGCGGGACTGACAGCGGCCTCTCTTATTTTTAATGCCCCTCTCGAAGAGGAGGCAAACCCTCTGCTGCCAAGCAATCCTTCAAAAGCGCCGTGGTATTTTCTGGGCCTTCAGGAACTCGTGAGCTACTCCGCTTTTTGGGGCGGGGTCATGGCGCCTGCGCTTCTCACGCTATTCTTGCTGGTCCTGCCGTATATGGATCGCAGCTCCGAAGGGATAGGAATCTGGTTTTCCCGAGCGCGAACGGGCATGAACATCTTATGGACTTTCATCCTGGTTGCCATTGTGGTGTTTACAGCAATTGGGGTTTACCTCAGGGGACCGAATTGGAATTTTTACTGGCCTTGGGAAGGCTGGCCCGGGCCCAATTAGAGGAGGTTTGGGAAAGTCAATGGAAAGATGGCTCGTTTACGCCAGCCTGGTATTGACTCTCATTTTGGGTTGGGCTGTCTGGGCTGACTACAACCAGGAGTGGACAACCTATCAACAAGACTATTACCGGCTCGCTTTACGCCTCGCAAAGAGCGATGCGGAGAAGGAATGGGCCACAGGCCAGCGGTTGGAGATCAAGCAAATTCAGCCAAAAGACCTCGGAACCGTGGAGCGTTGCATGACTTGTCACCTGGCTGTGGAGGGATCCACACTCGGCGACCTTCCGCAACCGTTGAGAAAGCATCCCGCGATTTTGGAAACTCATCCGCCGCAGCGATTCGGCTGCATCGTGTGTCACGGAGGGGAAGGCAGGGGAGTCACTACGCTGGAGGCGCACGGCCACGGCGATCTCGCCGCCAAGCCTTTAGTGAAGCGGGAATACATGCAGGCCGCCTGTTATGCCTGCCATGGGGAGAACACTCTCCCGCCCAAGGCCATCGCTGCCGTGCTTCGGGGAAAGCTGCTCATAAACCGTAGCATGTGCCTCGGCTGTCACCAGATTAACGGAGAAGGCGGGGACGAAGGGCCGGACCTCAGTACCGTTGGCAGCCATCGCAATTGGTTGTGGCTGTATGCGCATCTTGCCCGGCCTCAGGGGGTGGTCGCGGGCTCGACCATGCCGGTCTTTCGTCTCGCGCGCGAGGAGATCAGAGACATCACGATCTATTTGATGACCCTACTCGACTCCCGCGATCGGCTCAGGATGATGGCGCACCGGGCCCGGCGCGTGGCAAAACCCGATGCGCCCGGCTTATCCGATAAGGGGGAAACCAAAGGCCAGATGAAGAGTCCGAACGGTACCGGGATCGAGCAATTTCAGTATAGCGGCAAGGCTCTATTTCGCGGCGCCGGCTGTAGCCTGTGTCATTTGATCGAGATCAAAGGTGGAGAGGTAGGTCCCGCCCTGACCTATATCGCCCGGAAGCGAAAACCTGAGGATCTGGAAGATCTGTTGAAGGACCCAGATAAGATCCTGCCGGGAGGAAAAATGGCTCAGCTCTATCTCAATGAACCGCAAGTAAAAGCTCTGGTGAGTTATCTGACCACGCTCCGGTAATGAGAATTTCGCTTCTCCCAATTTCGTTTCTGTGTCTCGTTCTAATCTTGGCGCAGGGCTGCGACCAATGGCCTGAACCGGCGCGCATCCGTGCCCTCACGCCACTGGAGGAGAAGGGCTGGAAGATTTTTGAACGAGAGTCGTGCTTTTCCTCCTGTCACCTCCAGACGATCGCCTCCCCCGGCGGAGAGGATGTGCCCGGGTTTGTACCTGACCTGCGCAAGCGACCCAACCGAACCCCTGATTGGTACCTGGCTTATCTCATCAACCCCAGGGCAGTCCTTCCTTTCAGTCCCATGACCTCCTATGGGTATCTCTCTCGGGATGAGATTGAGGCGCTCGCAGCTTTTCTCTCACGGCTCAAGAAGGATTCTCCTGCGCCCGAGCCAATTTCAACCAAAGATATCCCCGAAACTCCTCCGGGAATTGAAGGATACCAGGCGGGCCGGAGCATCTTTTTTATGTATTGCGTCGGCTGTCACGGAGAATCCGGCAGTGGAGGCGGGCCGGTGGGCCATCTCCTTTCCCCGGAACCCCGGGATTTCACCGACGCCATATGGATGAACAAACAAACCGAAGCCTATCTTTTTTCCGTGACGACCGATGGCAAGCCTGATACGGCGATGCCGCCGTTCAAGGATATATTGACCGCTAAAGAAAGAGCCCTGGTGATCCGCTACGTGCAGTTTTTCGCCGACCCCGTGGCTAGAGAGCGGATGGAATTGAGATTTGTGCTGAAGCAGTAACTTCCGGCCTGCCTATAATCTTCTTTTCGATTAGATCAACCAGCGATTTAATCTCTTCCGGTTTGAACAAAGGGACATCCCCTGGCCGCTTTTCCGGCGTAATGGTTGAAAGGAGCAGTCCTTCCGCAGCATGGATTGAAGAGACTGTTTGGGAAGGTTCCAAAACCTCGACCCGCGTTATCGGTTCCGATCGCAACCCCTCGACAAGCACGAGGTCCACGCCTTCGTGGTAACCAATGAGATCGTTAAGCGGAATCCGCCCCTCGGTGTCCCGAAAGACCGCCACCTGTGACGGAGAGACCAAGGTCACCGAGCGAGCTCCTGCCTGTCTATGTCTCCAAGAATCCTTTCCCTCATGGTCGACGACCATAGGTGAGCTGGAATGGTGGTGCTTCACGGTGCCGACCCGGTAACCACGGCCGGAGAGCTCGGGAACCAGGTTTTCAATCAGAGTTGTCTTTCCTACATTCTTGCGGCCAACAACAAGGAGGACTTTGGGCAAGGCGGGATGTGAGCGGCGTCTCCCTCTAAGATAGCTTCCCTGAGCACAGGGAATGCAAAGAAGCCGGTCGTTGACTTTGACTTCGCGCCTGAAGTTTATTCCCTCTCCGCATTGATCGCAAAACACACGCTGGCTTTTAGCCCCCGGCAGATCTTCTGGAGGAATTTGAATGTCGAAAGGAGAAACTGAGAAAAGCGCCGACTCTGGAAGTGAAGCATAGAGTTCGTTTTGATCTCGGCGCGGATCGCCCCGCTTGTTGCTGCAGGAGACCGCGAGTGATCTCGCTTCGTCTCTTGCGAGGACGCGGACGGACTTTTTCGTTTCCAGATTGCAAAAGGCAGCGGCCATCTTGCCGTAATCAAGAAATCTCAGCGTTCGTTTCCCTAGAGAGCAGCCGGTGACAGACTGTATGGCATCTGTGGCGCATCGGTCCATCTCTACGTACACCAGAAGCTTTTTGCATCCCCTCGGCTCATCGATCGCGACTTCCCGACATCCAAGCATCGCCATGCGCACCCCGAGCACCTGCCCGCCACAGAGATGGCCATGAATCGAAGAGGACTCCTCAAGAAGGACATCAAAGGATCGCATTCGGCTTGATCTCTCCTATGAGCTAAAAGGCTGGCATTCAAAAAACGCAAAACTCATACCAGCCTGACCGATAGAGATAGATATCCTCAGCGAGGAAAATGCCACGCGCAATTCCACAAATTGAGAAAACGGTACCAAATTTTTCCTATCCCGGAAAGCCGAAACCATTTTGGACTGGTTGTACATTGAGCCCGAAGTCCCTACGGGAGGAGGCCCAGGTCTTATTCACCTCATTGTTTCTTTGGGCTACTGGACCAGTGACCGGCGAGAAGTGCTGGTGGATCTGCCACAGATCGCGCGGAGGGAATCATCACGAAATCGCGATCCCGATGAGAAACCAGAAGCATGAATCCCTGGCTGTTCAATGCCCCAGTAAGGCCATCCGGCAGTAACACCTCCGCGCACGGCTTCGTTTGCTTGATCCCCGCCTCCTCGTAGACATGCAACAACATCCCTTCCAACCGCCCAGCCAGGCGTGCGGGATCGAGTGACCAGCCGCGTTCGGTGAACTCACGGGCAAGAATGACAGCAAAAGCAAAAGCCGCGTTCCCCCATAGATATTTTTCGTGATCTCGACCGCTCACACCCTCCTCGAAGGCAAATGAACGGACCGGGTCGCTTTCCGCGCCATACGGAAGGCGCAGCAGAAAGCGCGGGAGCAGCAGGGCCGCTGAGCGCGCTTGTGGAGATTTTCGAAACGCCCGCCACGCGCTGTAGGGCTCTCCTTCAAACAGACGGACGAGAGTTTTTGCCGAAGGAATTTCGGTGAACGATTCAGCCCCGAGGAACAGCGGGTGGGCGGCCGCGACGAAAGGAGCGCCAACGCGCTGCGCAATCCGGGCGATGCGGTCGAGCAATTCCACGTCGTTTATCCCGAAATCATAATTAGCGATGAAAGCGCCCCACGGGCTGCCGCACTCGGAAGAAAAGGAGAAAAGGTTTTTGAAAAACATCGAGGCTTCAATTCCCTCCGCCTTGGCCAAGTCGTTTTCCAAAGCCGATTTCGAAACGTCAAGCAGGTATATCTTAAGCTCCGTTCCCGTCTCGGCGTTCGTAACCAGAAAATGGAGAGCGCGCCACGCGGCCTCCAACCTTTGAAAATCCTTGTGATGCAAGACGGCTCTCAACTGTTCACCCAGCAAGCTTTCAACGGCGGCTGTTAGCTGTTTTTGCTGTCCCAAGTCGATTTGAATGAGATGAGGCCGCACGATTTCACGGACGAACCGGTCGAGGTCTGCCAACGGGCGCTTTGGAGCCGGCGTTGCGGGCGAAGGATCCGTCTCCTCTATTATCGCTTCCAACAAACTTGAGGTTCCCTCGGGTCGTGGGATTGTTGTGGCGGCATCGGATGGTTTGATCCACTTCCGGACTTGGGCCGCGGCCGCGTTAAATTTCGCCGGGTCGTCAAGGGCGCGACGGAGCTCGAGTAAAGCCCGCAGGGGTTCAATTTGCTTCAGAATTTCGTCCGGATGAAAAGACTCTATGCCGCGCATAAAGAGCTGAGCTTTCCACCCTTCGCCCCCTGCGCCGGCGCCGCCATCCAGAGTGGCCTCAAAGCGCACGCCCAGGCGCTCCATGACTGCGTCGAAATTGTCCCGATCGATTTCGATGGGCTTGAGATCGGCGAGTGTTTCGGGAGCGTCCGCCTCGCCCAGTGCCCGCCCCGTAAACTCGCCGAGGACGCCAATAATCAGCGGCGTCTCCTCGGCGAGGGGCAGAGATTCGTCGGCGGAGCCAACCTCGCTCACCAACAGGACATCGGCACGGTCAGAACGTTTAGGCATGCTTAGACCCTCCTTTATCCTTGAGAGGCCTGCAATGGTCCGCAGAGATTAAGTGTGGCACTGGTAAGATCCTTCCAGCCCAGTGTTGCGTTTTGGACTCCAGCCAGCGGCTCTGGTCCCCTACGTCAATTTCTCTCACGGTCAACGTGCCGTTCTAAAGAAAAAACGCTTCTGCGGAACTGGTTCTGACTGATCAACACCGCGGAAGCTTATGTTGACGTCAAAGTTCTCACGCCCAACACGAGGATTGATGGTAAAGGAGTAATCTTGGTTTGGTTTGAGGCCGGACCGAAGATAAATCACGAAAGTCTTGTTGTCTCGCCAGCCAAAGCCATCCCTGCTACATTTCTTCCCGGTTGACGCGTCTGGAAAAAAAGAAGGATAGCAGCCTACGTTCCAACTTTGCTTCATAGGCTCGTCAAAAATGATGACAAGTTCTTTCAACGAAGTCGGGACGTTTATCGCGCCATCCTCGGGTATTGTCCGTACTACTCGAGGAACGTCTTCCAACGACGTGCCCGTCACAACTGCGGGTCCTGTTCTCTCTGCGGACTCTTTAGCCGTTGCCTGCTTACGCTCCCCAATCAGGACGGCGAGAGGAATTTCTCTTCCACCTCGTATAACTTTGAGTTTAACCCTTGTACCCACTTCCGTGTTCGCAACCAACCTTGGGAACAATCTCGGATCCTCAATTTGCTTACCATCAAATTCAATAATCACGTCGCCAACTTTTATCCCGGCATGTTCTGCAGGAGAATCCTTTTCAACACCTCCAACCAAGGCGCCTCGGTCCTTCCAGGGTCCCAGAGACTTTGCAATCTCCGGAGTCACCCTTTGGATGCGCGCACCGAGCCAGCTTCGTCTCGTTGGCCCCTTTTCTCCGCCATCTGGCACCGGCTCAGGCTCTTTGTCCTTCACCACAAGCGCGAGTCGATGACTTGTCTCCTGGTACGCTGCTGAAATCATTGCCTTGCCTGCCTTGTGTCCAATGGTCATTCCTCCGGGGCCGATTTCCGCGACACTTGGGTTACTGCTACGCCACACAACCTTTTCTGAGAGGTCGCGCACCTCCCCATCCGAGTATTTTCCTTCTGCTTTGAGTCGCGCGGTTTCGCCAACAAGGATCGCTCTTTTCTCTGAGCGAACACGCAAAGATACGAAATAGGCAATTTCCGGAAGAACCGAGACAATCATCGGCTTACTGACAACCCCGGCATAACGAGCGGTAATCTGCGCTTCGCCTTTCTTGTTTGCGACTACTTCGCCTTCTTGAGTCACACTTGCGATAGCCTCATTGCTGCTTTCCCACTTAATACCCTGGCTAATTTTGACCGTATTCCCATCGGAGTACAGGCCTTTGACCATGAGCGGCAGCCGCTCTTTGGCTCTAAGTTCTTGTTTATCGGCGTGGATGGTCAACGAGCGTAAGACCACCGGTTTTACAATTGTTTTCGGCTCTTCACCCCTTACTGTTATTCTTATGGGTTCAGCTTGGAGGCCTTCGTATCGAGCCCTGATTTCAGCATTGCCTTCCCGCAGGCCCTGAAGCTCCCCTGTAACGTTAACTGCAGCAACAGTAGGGTCACTACTCTCCCACTCTATGCCGTGAGCCACGGATTCTTCACGGCCATCTGAGTAGCGGGCGCGGAGAGTTAAGAAGGCCCATTCTTGAGGCATGAGTTGCGTCCTATTCGCATCCAGAGTGAGGGAGAGAATGCTTGCCGGTGGTACGGAGGCTTCTTGCGGCTTTTCTTCATCCTTCTTGGGGAGATAAGTTAACACGGCGATGAGCGCCAAAATAACGAAAATGACTGACGAAACACCGATGGTGACAAACTGCCACTTCCCTTTCGATCGTTTGGCCGTTTGGCGGCCAGTCCGCGGAGGAGATATTGCCGGGGTTGAAGGCCACTCCTCGTTTGTTTCGAAGACCGTCGCGCGGGCTGGTTCTTGCCGCTCCGCGATGTCCTCGAGAAACGCCTCACTCCTGGTTTCTCTTACCCGGGCTCGAGGTTCCAGCGTCTTTTTCAACTTGCCTATGATCTCCGCCATATTTTCTGCGCGGTTCTCAGGCTTTTTCTCTAATGTCTGCATCACAACGTGTTCAACCGCGGGCGGTATTTCTCCCCGAAACTTTCTCAGCGGCGGCGGCGCGTCCTTAAGGTGTTTCACCAAGATTGCTCCAGGAGTGGGCGCGTCGAAGGGCGGCTCGCCGCTCAGCAGCTCGTAGAGCACGATTCCGAACGCATAAATATCCGTTTTTTCGCTTACCTCTCCGCCTTCGATCTGCTCAGGAGCCATATAGGCGGGAGTTCCCATAAGCGTTCCCGGCCGGGTGAGTCTTGTCGACGCCTCCGCGTCTCTGAGCCTCGCGATACCAAAGTCAGTAAGCTTCACCTGATCCGCCGCCTTCGCGACCATAATGTTTTCGGGCTTGACGTCTCGATGAATAACGCCGACACGGTGAGCCGCTTCGAGTCCTTCCGCTATTTGAATCCCCAACCCTACAGCTCTGGGAATGCCGAGTGCGCCCTCCTCAATGAGCTCCCTCAGATTACGACCTTCCACATATTCCATCGCAATAAACAGACTCCCGTCTTCTATCTGGTCGAAATCGTGAATCGTGATGACATGAGGATGGTTGAGCGAGGCGGTCAGCCGGGCTTCCTGTCGGAACCTTTTGACAAACTCTTCGTCCCAGACATACTTTTCATGAAGGACTTTGAGCGCCACTTTCCTGCCGATCGTCACCTGCTCGGCCAGATAGACGGTTCCCATGCCACCTTCGCCCAACTTCTGCAGCACCCGATAACGGCCCTTCAGCACCCGGCCGATGAGGATGTCCTGCCTTGCTCCAGCTTCTTTAAGAACGGTGCCGTCAATTTCGCACACCTCTACCGCATCGCGGTAGCTTCGCTGGCATAGGGGACAGCGCTTCATAGTGAACGGCTCAAAGTTACTCAATTAGCACAAGTGTAATACACCACCCGCATACCACCCCACTCATCTGAGAGAAAACCCCTTCATTCAATAATCCAAGTGGAAATTGTCAATCATCGCTGCCCCCTCAGCATTGACGAGTTCTATCAAGAACTCCACTTGATATACTTTCGCGTCTGTTGACGGAAGGTGAAAATGGAGGAGCGCGCGATTGATGTAATTGCTGAGATTGAAACTTTGGGAATGCCATGATCTGACCGGGGCTGTGCCGATTGCTTCCTGGTAGTGATGCGCGTCGTTACTTATATGGGTGTTGAGAGGTCCAGAGTGAAAAAAGGCCAGGTCCAGAACCAGAGGCTTTTTATGGTTAATATCACGGCCTAGGGGAAAGTTAGGAGAACTGACCCAGATATTTATTGCGTACATCACCCAATGGCGTCCGCTTCCCAGGAAAGTGTGGGTATCTCGATAGAGACCAAGGCTCATCGTCAGCGTCTTGCCAGAAATCGACAGGGGAGGGGGTTTATGCCAGGGAACGGGACCTTGATGTGTCCCGCCCCACGCGTCTCCCTGAATATACCTGACAAAGCCCCATTCCCCCCTTTCTTCTTTCCCGTACATGTAAGCATTGTTTCCTGTGCAGTAGAAACGTTGCCCGGAAAGCTTTCTATCGGCTGAGGTAAACGTTGCACCTTGTATGCCCCACGAACCGCTGCCCCACGGCGCGGCCACGTAGAACATGTCTCGTATGTTTCCCGTGTCCATGTTTCCCAGCGAAAAGTTGCCATTGACATTCCATCGAGGCATCGCCGCTCCCTCCGTATCTTCAATCCATCGCCACATCACCGGTGTTACTGCTCATATCTCTTTGACAATATTTTTCCGCTGACTGTGTCGATTATACTGAGCCCCACCTCCGGCAGCATCCGGATCTTTTAGCTCGTAATCAACGTGTCATCCATCCTTTTCGAGAACCGGATACCGGCACGGTCAGAACGCTTGGGCATGTTTAGATCCTCCTTAGCGCTTTCTTTAGACTAGGGCGGTAGGTTTTAAGAGTTGATAAATCGCCAGGATAACCTTCTTAAGAAGATCATAATCCATAGAGGTTAGCCTCTGTCAACTGAAAAACCGCTGCGTGCGGCAAGAATGACGATTCTACGCGACCGCCCCCACAGGACAACGTTTAGCTTCTACGGCTTGAAAAACGATATTGATATTGACGGCCTTGTCCGCTAATCTCGGGGCATCTCTCTTAGCGCAAGAAAGCTCGGCACAAAGTGATATGGCAGGATTTCGCCTGATTATCGACGGAAGGCCGGAAGGCCTCCCGCACGCGGACGGATACTACCGCTTTTTTCCACTCGAGCCATCGCCCGTGGAGGACATGTCGCTCAGCAACAAAACGACAGCGGTCCTGACAAACACATCACTTGACACAGTCCTTAATGAAATGCTGAAGGTCGGCGCCGGGGGCGTAGTCATGCTCGTGTGTCACGCTTTCCAACAGGGATTACTCATGCCGATCGTGCCTGGCGGCCCGAATCAGCGTCTGATTGTCGGAACCGGCATGGCCATTATCGATAAGGCCATCAAGGCGGAGTCGGACGTTGCGGCCATCCGCGCGCTCCCTACAAGCACAGCAGAGCAACAGAAAACGGCTATCGATCGCTGGACGCGCTTTCTCAACGGTCTACAGCCCGGCATGGTGACGGGCTCCATTACCATCAAGGAGGCGGAGACCGCTTATGGGAAGTTTTTAGATAACGTGGCAAAAGGCCTGGAGTTCCAGGGGCCAAAGGCGCGCGACGCGATGCTCGATCTGCTGCGGAGGGTCGTGCAGTTGCGAGGGTTAAAGCTCTCTCGCCTCGAACTTCGAGCGTGCAACATCGGCGACGACGACAAAACGATGGAGGCGGTGCGCAAATTTTTCGGGTGCGAGCGCCTGCTGGCGCCAATCTTCGGGACGTTTTATCTCTCTCCCATCCTGGCGTTTACCTTACAAGGACTCTCCGACAACGATGAATTTATGGGCCGGCCGCGCCGGAGCCGAGGGAGGGTGCCCGGGCCCGTTGGGAGGGCCGCGCGCGACGACGTGTCCTCCGGATTAATCATAGCGCAGAGCAATCACACGACACGCGGCTTCCTTCGGGAAACCTCTGTCCCCGTGGAATTCCAGTCGCGCCGTCTCTCGCCAAGCCTGCACCTGGGCGCGGTGAGCTCGTTCTATACCTTTACGTTGACGGTAGACGAAATCTCCGCGTTTAAATATCGAGCCTGGGCCGCCGTTGCCCCGGCCAAAGGAAAAAGAACGCCGGACTGGACAAAGGTGCAGAACTTTGTGCGGGGATGGATCATGCCGGGTTCGTCGTACACGGGCGGAGCGTTTCCGTTAGCCGGGCTCTGGACACCCGATATCCAGGACCAGCCTTTCGTATTGCCGAACGAAACATCCTACCTGCGCTCCATCAACCAGGCGCCGCCTGTCAATCCATAGAAGAATGTAAAGGACAAGATGTGAGATTGTTCCCTTGGACTATCCGTGCCATCGAGGAAATGCGAATCTACCCGCCGATCAGCACAGTGCGCATTGCCGCGAGTTTCGGATCACCAAGAAAAACTCCACAGGCTCCGATGTCGCCGCTGGGAGCCCAGCGGGCTGCGGGCATGTTATGAATAAAGACGGTCATTGAACCCTTGACGATGGGTGGAGGTGGCACGCCAGGGGGAGGGGGCGGATGAACGATCCCGCCGGTAATCGCGCCACTACAGATGACCGTGCAGTTCACGTGAGCCGCTGGAAGGAATTCGATCAGGACTATGCCCATCGGGCATGGGCCGGTGAGAGGAGGCCCGATGACCCCCGAGGGAACCAGCATGTCGTGGGTCACTGGGTCACCTTTGCGGGCGGCTGGAAACATACTGTCTACTCCTTTACCAACCTAAAAAGCGCGAGTTGGACCGAAGCATCAAATCGTTTACGAGCGATCTGGTTACTGTCGATATTAAAGCGTGTAAGGGATCGGCACATTTTCTTCGAGAATCATCTCATTTGCTTGGATTCGGCCATCGGCCGTGAGTTTCAGCTCAATGCGTACGAGATTTTGCCTTCTTAGTGCAAACACGACGCATTCCCAAGGTATACGGTCGGAAATTTGCGGTGGACGTATCACGGAGCGATACTTGTCTAACAGCTCGCGAAACCTGTGAGTATCGGGTTCGCTCAAGTTAGGCCGAGGCTGAATCTCGTTCACACTCTTGAGAATCTGAAAGCGATGAGCGAAGGACCTGGTGGTCTCAAGGAATGTTGTCAAGTAAGCGAGACGCATTTCGCTGCTATCGAGTCGCAAGCCTGCTTTTTGTGCCAGCTCTATATAACCTTCCGGGTTTGAAGCGAGAAAAACCGTAAAGCCGGAGCCAGCGCTGCCAATCGTAAACACGATTGGACGAGTCCGCATCAGGTAGGTAACTGAATAGATCGAGCCGTCTTGAAAAAAGGGAGTTGCGATCTGCTCCAACTTGGTCTCTTTGGCGCGGATCATCTCGGCCTGCCTCTTATCCAGAGCTTCAACCCTTTTGGCAAGACTCTCTTTATCCAACATCAGAAAACCCTCCCGAGCTTGAGAAAAAGGATTTTCCCGGGTACCGCCCTGAGCGCCAGTGCCGGGAAAAACCATCGCTGCGCATAGCCCAAGTAACAACGTGTCTTTTACACGCTCGACCAGTTGGAACCAAAGCATAGCAGGACGTGAGATCCTCATGGACCCCCACCCCCGCCGGCCGGCGGCGGATGTGCCCCATCCCAGGCGTTACCATAATACGTCGGGTACGATTGATTAGTGTTGGAAGTCACAACCTCACCGTTCTGGAATCCCTGATTGACGCGATTCGTACCCGCAGCCCGGCCTGCCGCATCGAGCTCTTCGGCGGAGGCATTCGGATTGGCAGCTCTGGCATCGGCTACGGCCTGGTTATAAGCGTCATGGTATTCATTCTGTAGTGGGAAGGAGGAACCAGACACGTCATGACCGGCGTCTGCCAGCTCATCTCGCGCCTGGATGCTGCGCACGGTACCTTCTGATTCCTCCCCGACCATGCCGTTGACATAATTGTTTCGGTTCGGGTCATTGATGTCGGGGCTTCGACCCTCATGGTGGGCCTCGGCATGATTCATTTCGTGCACGAAAGTTAGTGCTGAATCCATGGGACTTTCGGTGGGGTCCAAATTCATCGTGTTGGTAGAACCGTCGAATGTGGATCCGGAGCCCGGGGCAAACGCAGGATTGACTCCATGACGATCATAAACCTCCAGCGCATGGCGCCCCGTGGCAGAGTCGTGCAGCAGATTGCGCATGGCGGTTATGCGGGGGTCCTCGCCCGGGCGGGGTGGCAGCTTTGCATGTTGGGAGCGGAGCCTGCGCCGGGTGCGGCCGCGCCTTCCTCCACCACCCTGCCGCTTGAGCTTCTCGAGGTATCCGGGCTCGCCGGTGTCTGATGTTGCGGCATCAAGCGGGTCTTCAATGAACGGGTCGCCGGTCTCGGTGCCGAAGCCGCCGGAATTGATCTTCACGGTCGGCCCATAAATTGTGACTCCGCTCGGATCAATCAGCACAAAGCTCGGGCCCACCTTGAGGCTTATCTTGGTCAATGCCTCGATGATGACCTCGCGCGCATTCAGCTCTGATTTTCCGGTGACGAGAGTGGCCTCGTTGCTCTGGAGGTCACGGACGACATCGCCAACGACGGTTAAGTTCAGGACTTTCTCGATCCGGTCATAGCGGCCGCCCTTGATGTGCACGTTGTGGTCGTTATTGACGAGCACGTTGAGATCGCCCCCCTGCTCGGTGCCCTTCTCCCAGCCGACCACCGTGTGCCGGTCGGCATGGTTCGTCTCGTAATACGAAGCGAGGACCCGCACGTCCATCCGCTTCTGCGAGTGCATAAACACCTGCTCTTCGCCTTTTTTATCCTCGAAGCGGATCTCGTTGAATCCTTTGCCTCCCTTTGACGAGTTGCTCTTGATGTAGCCCAATGTCTTAAACTCCGGCAGCTTGTAGTGGGGCATATTCTCGGCGTTGTAGACGCTGCCGACGATGATGGGCTGGTCCGGGTCGCCCTCGAGAAAGTCGACCATGACCTCCTGGCCGATGCGCGGAATGAACATCGACCCCCACTGTTTGCCCGCCCACAGGGTGCCTACCCTGATCCAGCACGAGCTTTTTTCGTCATCCTTGCCTTCTCGATCCCAATGAAATTGAACTTTGACCCTTCCGTATTTATCGGTGAAAATCTCTTCGCCCGCGGGACCCACCACGAACGCGGTTTGCGTTCCTTGAATCACAGGTTTCGGAGTTACGCGTTGCGGCCGAAACGGCACCGCGAAAGGGATGCAGGTGAAAGTGTTGCTGTAATCGAACCCTTCGCCGTTGGAGCGAAAATCTCCCGCCTGCCTGGCAGAGTGCGTGACGCTGGCGATAACGTACTGGCCGTCGGCATTAAAGTGTCTCTGCAGAGTGAATTTATGCCCGCTGACAAATTGCCGGCAATTGCTTGTCCCCTCAATGACTAAACTCGGGACGGTTTCTTCGGCCATGCGGATATCCACGGTTCGCTGGTTGTCCTTGAATATCTTCTGGAGATCACTGGAACGGTCTCCACCCCCACGATCCACGCCATCGAAGCGCTGCGCGTATTCACCGGGGAAATCGTAGATCTCGAGCTTGTCGTTATCGCCGACTTTTAGCTTGTGAGTCACTCTCCCCGCCTGCAGGCTCTCGGGCTTGATAGTCGCCTCCGCCTCCAGATGCTTGTGAGGCAGCTCGAAGCAATGGTCCCAGAGGGTGTATTTTCCGGAACGCAACTCCTGGACTTTTTCCCAGCCGAAGATTCGATCTTCGTCCCTCTGGCCTTCCTCCACCTCTTCGAAGATGATCTTGCTCGCGACCGGTAGATCGGGATGGCTCTGGGGCGTGTTGGCGACCACCATCTTATGGCCGTCCTCAGTGTGCTTGAAAAAATAATAAATGCCTTCTTCCTCCATGAGACGGCTCACAAAGTTGAAGTCTGTCTCACGGTACTGGAGACAGAAGTCCCGCGGGTGAAAATCGCCCTGGATCTCGTAACTCACGTCAAAGCCCTCAAGCGCCTTCTTAAGGATGTCGGGCGCCGTCATCTGCTGAAAGATCCGGCTCTGCGCTTTTTTGGTCAGCAACCAGAGCTCGGGCACGATCTCCATTCGGTATGCCGTGAATACGAAGTCTCGCTCTCTCTGGCTGATGCGCTTGCAGATTCCGCTGAAGTGGCGCTTCTTGCCGTCCGGTAAGTCCAACCGGATATTAATTTCCTCGCCCAAGAGCTTGTCAAAAGAAATCTCGGCGTTGTTCTCTGCTAGCAAGTCAAGCTGAAAGCTAAACAGTTGAGAGATGGCTTCCTGTCCCGCGAACGCCACCAGCAACAGTTTATCCTTGCCCAGCGGGGTGGTAACCTCCATTTGTCGGTTCTCTTGGGTGAAATTCATGAATTAAACCCTCCACTCGTCGCGCGGACCGCCCCGGGTAGAGCGGCTCGCGCACAAAAAGCGAGCGGATTTCTACGAGATCTCGTACTGGAATCCCCCATCCACACCTACCGACACATGCACTCTGGAGATTCCCTGGCCTTCTGCCATTCGCGCCAGGAACTCGCGCGAGATTTCCGGCAGGAGCGTCCGTGTGAGGATGTGGTCCACGTTACGCGCGCCGCTCTCGACTTCGGTGCAGCGGCGGGCGATCTCTGCCACCAGCGCCTCGTCATAAACGAATTGAGCCCGGTTATTGTCCTGAAGCCGCGTGCGAATCCGCCCAAGCTGAAGCTCGATAATCTTGCGCATCGCGTCGTCCGTGATGGGATAGTAAGGCACGACAATACAGCGGCCGAGAAAAGCGGGCTTAAAGACTTTGAGTAGATCAGGCCGTAGTGCCTCCACCAGTGCCTCCGGCTCGGGGCGCGTCTCCGGGTCCGCGGAGAGTTTCATGATCCTCTCCGTTCCCACATTGGAGGTCATCAGGATCAGGGTATTTTTAAAATCGATCTCTCGACCCTCGGCATCCTCCAGCACGCCCTTATCGAACACCTGATAAAAAAGTTCCATCACATCGGTGTGCGCCTTTTCCATCTCATCAAGCAAAACCACGCAGTAGGGCTTACGCCGGACCGCTTCGGTCAGCACGCCACCTTCGCCGTAACCAACGTATCCTGGCGGCGAACCTTTCAGGCCTGAGACCGTGTGCGCCTCCTGGTATTCCGACATGTTGATGGTGACCATGTTCCGCTCTCCGCCGTAGAGGACGTCCGCAAGCGTCAATGCGGTTTCTGTTTTACCTACGCCGCTCGGACCGACGAGCATAAACACGCCAATGGGACGCCGAGGGTCCTCAAGTTTGGCCCGGGCGGTGCGGATCCGCTGGCTTATAGCTTCGAGCGCGTGCGACTGCCCGATGATGCGTTTTTCCATGACCTCCCGGAGGGAAAGCACGGTGCGGATCTCATCCTTAACCATTTTGCCGACAGGAATACCGGTCCAGCCGGATACGACCTCGGCAATGGTCTGCCCGTCCACGCAGACCTGCATGAGCGGGCTTTCACCCTGGATTTGTGTCAGCTCGCCGTTAAGCCGGGCAAGTTCCCCCTGAAGGCGCTCGACCTCCACGGGCGCAAGTTTCCCATCTGTCTTATCGTCCGGATTTGTCTCCTTTTTGAGCGCATTGGCTTCCAGCTTTTCCCGGATCCCTCTAAGCTCCCCGATCAACCGCTTTTCTTCGTTCCAGCGGGTTTCCAAGTCTGCGAGGCGAGATTCGGCCGCGGCCTTTCCCGTCGCCAGTTCCTCGAGGCGCTCGCGGAAATCGCCTCCTGTAACGCTTTCACGCTCAAGGATACCCATCTCGGTTTCGATCTGAGAAATGGAGCGCCGGCAGTCCTCGATGGCGGGCGGCGTGGCCAGTTGCCCCAGCGCGACCCGCGCGCAGGCGGTGTCGAGGACGCTCACGGCTTTGTCGGGAAGCTGGCGCCCTGAGATGTACCGGTGCGAGAGCCGGACGGCGGCTTCCACCGCCTCGTCAAGGATGCGCACGTTATGATGCTGCTCCAGAGTATCAACAAGGCCGCGCATCATGATCACGCCCTGGGGCTCCGTTGGCTCCTCGACCTTGACCACCTGAAAGCGCCGGGCAAGCGCCGCGTCTTTCTCAAAATATTTCTTATATTCCGACCACGTCGTCGCAGCGATAGTGCGCAGTTCACCGCGAGCGAGAGCCGGCTTAAGGAGGTTCGCCGCGTCGCCTTGACCCGCCTGGCCGCCGGCGCCGATCATTGTGTGCGCTTCGTCGATAAAAACGATGATCGGCTGCGGAGAGGCTTTCACCTCGGCAATCACCGATTTCAGGCGATTCTCGAACTCACCCTTGACGCCCGCGCCGGCCTGGAGAAGCCCCAGGTCGAGCACTCGCAAAGAAACGTTGCGCAACGGAGGCGGAACGTCTCCGGCAATGATCCGCAGCGCCAGCCCCTCAACGACGGCGGTTTTTCCGACTCCCGCCTCTCCCGTGAGAATCGGGTTATTCTGTCGCCGGCGTGTAAGGATATCGACCAACTGGCGAATTTCAAAATCCCTGCCCAGCACCGGATCAATATCCCCCTTCCGGGCTCTTCCGGTGAGATCAATCGTATACTGGTCAAGAGCCGGGGTCTTGGAAACTCCGCCGGCAGCAGGACGCTCGGCCTCCATTGTCTCCGCCCGCGCTTCGGCCTTGTCTTCTCCCGAGCCGGCGGTCAGATCTGAGAGATTTTTTCTTAGCTCCTCGACGGAAATCTTCTGAAATTCCGGTGAGCTTTCCCGAGCCAGCCGCGCCAGATCATCCTCTCCTAGAAGAGCCAGGAGGAGATGCCCTGAGCGGACCTGAGGGGCGTTAAAGCCGATCGATGCGATGGTCCATGCCTCGCTGATCAGTCGTGGAATCCTGGGTGAGAGGGCCGGCGTCCGCGCATTGCCCGTCTTTAGCCGATCCAGGGCCCGAGTCAGATCGCGCGACAGCCGCGCCTGATCGATTTCGTAATGGCGGAACAGGCGCTGGAGGTCTGTATCCGGCGCCTCGCTTAGCTTGAGAAAAACGTGCTCAACATCGACATCGTAATGGGTTCGCGTCAGGCAAAGCCCGGCTGCGGCCTCCAGCGCGCTACGGCAGGTATCATTCAATTTTCCGATGAGGGATTTGAGGTTGACGTTCATGGCACTTTCCCCTTCCTGTTTGGGTGGCGATTTCTATATCCGAGTCAAATGGCTTCCCAGTACCGCGTCTTCCGCATCATGAGTGAAATCCCTGGTCTTGAGCCAACTCGACCAGCCAAGTCTAAGGCCGCCCGCTCCAGGCTTTTCCAAGCGACATGCCGGCACCTCGGCTGCCTTCAGGATTAGCTGGACATCAAAGTCGAGTGTTTGCCCCACAAAGAACCGCACGAGCTGAATGAGAGGCTGGAAGGCATCTCCAGAAGGGATAAAACGGCGGAACTGGGCGAAGCTAATAGGGCCTATCCGGAGCCTGAATTTTGCCTGCTGGTCCCAGAAACGGCTGCCCAATACAGCGGTGAGGCCGAGGGCGTTGTTGGAATTCGCCCGTCCGAGTCGCGACCGGTTCTCCACAGAGAGAAAAAGCCACTGTCCGGTAAACTGAGCTATACGCATCGGCGCTTCAAAATAGTCTTGTATGATCGCCTGGAGCGCGCTGGCCGAATGGGGCTGTTGCGCGACCGGTCCGGCATAATACAGCAGCGCCTCATCGCCCACCTTCATCTTTCCTCGTAACCCAGGGGTTCCCATGCCAACAAGATCAAAGAGGTTCAAGGAAAAAGGATCGTAATCCTCTTTTTTAGAGACGCTACGCTCGTAGGCGATCGGGAACCGGTACTTCTCCCAGGCGCGGTAAAACAGGGAAATCATTCGGTGGTTAAACAAGTCCAGGAAATCGCGCAGCGCGAAATCCTTTCGCCGGACGCGCTCGAGCAGAAGCTCGGTGTAATGGCGCGGGAGGACCCCAAGAGGTCCGAAAAGGCCCATGAAGTTTACCAGCATCTCGCCGGGTCGAGTGCCATCTTCCGGGGGTGTGATCTCGTAAATTGCGCTTGGAGGAAAGGTTAATGAGATGCGGGATCGAAAGCGAATCACTTCTTCGGAAGGCCTGGCGTCTCGGCCGACGGGTTGCAGCCGGGCGAAAAGACGCTCCAGCACGCGAACGGCCTGAAAGAATTCAAACCGGTGCCCTTCTTCAAACAGGACACGCTCTAAAGGAGGATCTGTTCTCCGGCTCGAGGAGGCCATCGCTTTAGGAGTCCCTCGCGTTGCTTCGTCTGTGCGACCAACTGTGTAAACGAGTTGAGAGACGTGTATAAACCGAAGAATTTTTCCAGCACGGAAGCAAACAGAAAAACCCCGCTGCCTACGTACTTTTCTTCGTCGAAATCAATACTGATTTCCAGTCCACGGCAGAAGCCATTCCAGGGCATGGACGCGGGGCGTCCCACCACTTGGCGGCTGGCCAGGTTAATGATGCCGTTGATCTGCTGGCGGATCGAATTGGAATCGGAAAAGTCGTAAAGTTTTAGTATTTCTTGTAGCGCCTGCTTTCCGTCTTCACAGATCGACAGATAATTAAGCGAGAGGTGTGAAATCAGGCGCCATTGAGCGCCTCGCCGAAGGCTCGGGCGCATTGTCTCAGTCGGTTTTTTCAGACAGCGTATGCGCGAAAGGGGCGCTGCCCCCTCGAGCTCCAGGTCGCCGCGCTCGCCCCCGAAAGGCAGCTTTCCGGGAAGATCCCGATTGCTGCAGGTGATGTGGATCGTGAGCGTCTCCACGGCGGGCAAAGTCGGGCGAAAATTCAGATCGACGAGGGAGATGTAGACATCCGTGCCCGCATCCCCCTTTCTGGGTGATGGCCTCCGCGTGGGGTACCAAAACGCTTGCTGCCGCTCCCGTTCGATTGCATGTTTAAAAGAGTAGAAAGGCTGAAAATCAATCACTTCATCCGACTGCGGTGAAGCGCTGATTACCGAGTCGATCGAATACACTTCTGTGGCGTTTATTCGGCGCACATCCGGGATGACCCAATATTCTGTCTGGGCGTGACCCAGGCGGATGGGCTCAGCAATCTGTTCGAATAGATTCACAATCGGGGCGCAGCCCAGCCGGAAAGTTTCCTTTGTTATCGGTTGTTCCATGCGCGGCATACGATCGACAAAGATCAGGACCTCCATGGTGTCACCGAAGCCGGAGCGGACCGCCTGGTCAAGCTCGCGGAGATCAAAAAAGAGAAATTTTTCCGGAAAGGCAAAATACTCCTGCAAGAGGCGGTAACCCAGAAAAGAGCGCGCTCCGTACGGCAACATCCCCTCATCCGGTCCAAAACCCACGGCCCGCAGACAGCTATGGGAAAGCACGAGCGGTTTTAGGCCGCTCTGGCCGCTGGCCGGACGGAGATGGACTTCCACGGCATTGTTGAAAAGGAGCTCGTACAGAGCATAGACGAGCGGGCCCTCTCCATGGAGAAAAAAGCGCAAGTAATCGAGCTCAAGCTCCTTGAATGTCGTCGCACCCAGGCAGCGGAGCTCCAATCGGACCACTCCCACCGCCGATCTCGGCGACGGTCCCAGTCGATCCAAAGATTCCAACCCGGCGGAGGCCACTTCAAGGGGCCACAGGGTTACCGGATAGCAGGTTCGAAAACGGCACGGCGCGCCGCTCACCGGTTGAGAATAAAGAATAGACCCCTGCTCGATGCGGTACCCGCTGGTGACTTTGCCTTGATCCGGATCGAGCACGAACTGAGCAATAGACATGGAAGGAACCGGCGCCAGATAATGCGGGTAGAGAACTCCCAAAAGCGCGTCGGTGATTTCTGGAAATTCATCATCAAGCTTGTGATGAACCCGCGCCGCGAGAAAGGCAAAAGCCTGGATCAAGCGCTCGACATGCGGGTCTTCGCTGATCCCTGATTCAAGGACGAGACGGCTTGCGATCTTCGGATACTTGGCTGCGAATTCAGCGCTGAGCTGCCGGACGAAGCTAAGCTCCCTCTCGTAATAGGTCAGGAGGTCGTCAGCCATCAGCCTTGTCCTTTTACCACGTACTGCTGATTGTGAAGCTGCAGGAGCGCGTCAAACGAAACGGGCTCAGGCGCAGGGTCAACCTTTAAGAGAGCTTCGATGCGGAAGCGGAGACCACGATCGTTTTCCCGTGGAGTCTCCAGCGACACGCGCACCCGCTCCAGTCGCGGCTCAAACGCTGCGATGGCCTGCTCTACGGCTCGGCGAATCCGGCTGCGATCGTCCTGATTGAGGAGACTGAATGAGGTGAAATCGGGGAGGCCGTAGTTGATCAGGGACCGGCTGATCTCGGTGAATTCGGGCAGCTCCTCCAGAGATTCCTGCCGGGTATTCAGCAGGGCTTCAACATCCCGCGCGACCGCGCTCTCCAACTCGCGGAGATTCTGAAAGCGCCGATCAGCCGGCTCCTTCGAGAGTCCGGGCTCATCGTCCAAAAGCCGGTCCAGCAATGAGGGGAGGATATTTGTTTGCTGGCTACCTCTAGGCATAGGGATTTCTTTTCGGTGAGACTATACAACCGCGAAGCGTTAAAGGGAAGAGAGGGAAAGGATTCGCTTTAGCCCGGACATTCTACGCTACGAGCAGGGCCAACCGGGCCAGTTCGGAGAGCTTTTGTTCCAGTCGGTCAAACGAGAGGTCAAAAGTTTCCTCGCCTCGCATGCCCGTCTTTTCAGATTCCATCATGGCAACGAGTTCCCTTAACAAGGTCGCCCGGTTTCTTGTTCCATCCAGGAGCAGCAACAGGTTTCGTCCCAGGCTGTCGGTTAATTCGACAGTCATGTGGCGCAGATTTGTGACGATCGTGTCGTGGCGCGCTTGAAGCCGCGCCAACGGGCTCACCGCCGGACATTCGCTCGCTACGGCCTTAAAACTCGGCTGGTGTGCATGCAGCTCGACCACATCCACCCGATAGTTTTTCAAGAAGAACTCGCACAATGCGGCAATTTCTCGTTCCGGTCGCTCTTCGTGCTGACTGGCGCCGGGCCCGAGAAGCACGCGCGCCTTGAGCAGGAGCTGATCCAATCGGCATGATTGCGGCCATAGCTCGCCCAGAAACAACATCGCTGCCTTGGCCAAAGGATCGCTCGTTGACATTACCGCACCGTTGGAAGCGCGAAACTCTTCCACAGCACTGGAAGATGCGACGTTGGGCTTTGTGGACACCGGACGCGCGGACGACGCTATATAGAAGTGTCTTACCGGTTCCGCGTTGAACGAACGATCCAGCCCGATCCGGTCATGGCAGAGAAGAGTTTGGCGAAATCTCCGGCATTTGATAAAATCCAGGTACTGCTCCTGAGCGATAATGCTTACGCCTTCCTGTTTCAGCACTTCGGCCACCTGGGGAGGAAAAACACTGGTCTGGCTTTCAAGCAGGTGCGCTTCCGTCAGGTATTGAAGACCGTGGCGCGCCGCATGCTCTATGAACTCGCGAAAGTAGACCGGCCGGTTGATCTCGGCCAAATCGTCGTGGTAAATGGCATGGTCCTCCCGTGCCAGTGTCCTGTCGAGCTCTTTTTGAAGTAACAGCGCGTACTCGTCGGATTGTGGCTGGGACTCGGACAAAAATTTGACCAGGCCTCGTGCTTGACCGATCCGTTCCAGCGGGTCCGTCATGCCACGCACGTGAAAGAGCATCATCTCACGGATCATCTGGCGCAGGTGGCCGCCGGGGTAGGTATTGTAGCTTACATAGGCTACCCCCTGAGGCGCCAGGTTCATCTTGCAGACGGAGAGAATCTTGTCTTGCACGGCCGGCGGAACCCAGGAATAAAGCCCGTGCGCGATGATATAATCGAACTGCCCAAACTCGGGTGAGATTTCGAGCACGTTTAACTGGTGAAGTGAGATATTGCGCAACCCCAGAGCGTCAGCCATCGCCTTTCCTTTGGCGATGGAGCGGGCGGCCGAGTCAATGCCCACAAGCCGGCTGCCGGGGAGGCCGAAAGCCATAGGAATCAGATTCGCGCCGTCTCCACACCCGAGCTCTAGAATCCCGCAGCTCTCAACAGGCGCCGGCTTCATGCCAAAGAGCATGGCGAGCGTTGCCAGACGATCAGGATGGCTCTGTGCAAAAGGGTACCCGGTGTACAAAAGCTCATCGTATGGATTTGGCTTGCCCATAAGACTTGGCGACTAATTGTCTAATGAGTGGCTCTCTAACTCGATATACCCACGCTCGATCAGGTTTGCCACAAGCGTTGCGAACTCTTTTAGCCCAAAGGATTCCGGCACGGGCAAGGTTTTCCGCGCCGATTCATAGATCTCTTCGGGCGTTCTCTGCCCGTTAAAATCAGCGATCATTTGCATCATCCAGGGATCAATTTGGCTTCTGGCCGAAAAAGGCTTTTCCGACTCAAGCATCACATCGCATGGGACCAGAGAATCTTGTTGGACCGCGTGCGTAACTCTTGCTTTGAGGTTTGGGCTCAAACGCGGTCTCATGCGGCAGATGGTTTGGTCGAGATCCCCTCTTGCCTCTTTTTGAGTGCGCCAGGAGTGCCAGCGTAAAGCCCATTCGAAGCAGCGACCGTTCGTCAAGGCCCCCAGTCGAGCTCGCCGCGTGAAGGGCGGGCGCGCGTCGGCCGACTTTTTTCGGTGAATGACAATCGCCCCGTACACGTTGCGCTCGAATCCCGCGTCGCGAAACAGCTCGGTCCAGCGGGGTATTTCGGAGGGCTCAAGATGATTCAGCTCCACCACTCGCTGGGCAACTTCGGCCGGAGAATTGTGCCTGTGCAGCGCAAAGAGCGCATCAAATTCCTCTTGCCGGCTTCCGAGCCAAGTACGGGCGCGGTCCTCGAAGAGTCCTTCCTTCGAATCCCATGCCGCGCATACGCTGTAAAAAGTCCCTCCGGGTCGCAAATGAGCCGGCAGTCCCTCTATGATACGCCTGATTAAGCTCTCTCCGGTTTCTCCCGAATCCCGGTATATTAGCGCTTGAGATGAAGACGGAACAAAGGGCGGATGAGCCACGATGCGATCGAACTGTTGACCGTGGACAGCGCTGTAAAGATCGCCCTGGAGGACTTCGACATTGAAGCAGCGGTTGAGCCATCGGTTGAATTGGGCAAAATGAGCCGCGCGCGATGTGATATCGCACGCCACGACTCGATGGACGGTACTACTCAGCGCCAGCGCTCCCACGCCCGAACCCGAGCAGAGGTCCAGCGCGTCTGCCGCGGGACTTCTCGAAATCACGCGCAAAAATCGGAGGGTGCCTTCGTAAATCGCGGGAAAGACGATGTCCGGCATTCGGACGAAATCCGAGCCGTCCGGGTTTTTGCCGCGGTCTGAAACGATGAGAAGACCCGCAACCGGGTAAAGCCAGACCGGGGAGTAGCACATCTCGGCGGGATCGTGAGTTTTAGCGCGGATCGTGCGGACCAGGTCCAGCGCGACGAGGTGCCGGAGCGAGACAGGGTTAATCCAATGCTCGACTTCAGCGCGCGGAATCGGCTCCAGAAACAGGAAAAGCCTCATCAACAAACCGAGAGGGCCTGAAAGATCGAATTTTTTTCGGCCGACGGATCCGAGATCGGACATGTCTTCGATCTCCAAGATCCGGCAAACGGTACTCTCATCAAAGCCGGCCGCCCGCAGCATGGATTCCACGTGCGCGAAATCTTCAGCACTGCCGAGTCGCAGTGGAGGCTCTTGATCGGGTGGGAGATCCTGGTCTGGTGAAACGCTCGGGGTTAATGGCGTGTAACTGTCTGAATCCGATATCTCTTTAAGGTTCGGAGGCTTCTCGCCATTCGCCGTGCAGTCTTCGACTGCCCGAGCTTGCTGTGTTCGAAGTGCGGACACATGGTTGAACAGCTCACGCAGCAAGTCCGGGCCAGGGCGCTCGGATGCTTCGGTCGGATGAGCGTCGGCCCATTCCGGCGCCAGAATCAACGGCACCCATCGGATAAAGCGCGCCGGCGGCAAGACTTTGTCCAGACGAGCCAAAGCGGGCCAGATTTTAAGCGGCAGCTCGACCTGCTCCACTGTTTCCTCATTCGGCCGGGCGCAGTTTTCAGCCGGCGAAGTCACCATGTATTCACGGCACGAGATCGGACGCTGGGGGTAAATTGAGCAGGACTCTTCCTCCAGAAAAGGGCATGCAATACCCTGAGAAAAATAGTCCAGCCCGAGAGATGGGACCTCCTCGTCGCTCCACTGCCCGGAATGGAGCAGTTTTTCCAACAGGCCGGACTCTTCCAGCCGGCGGCGGGCCTTCGCAAACCGCTCCCGGATTTCCGACCGGCGAGGTTCGGGAAGCGCGTTGATCAGATCGCGGATATGGCGGGTCTCCAGCTCCGAGATCGGCACGAGTTGCCTGCAGCAAGCGCCGCAAGCCTTTTTGCACGAAACTTTTTTCCCCGTTTCTTCGACCGTTTCGATGGTCGCCTTGACAACAGCGTCGGCCAGAGTCTGGGCCAGGGGGAGCAACTCTCGGACCGCCATCGGGCCCTTCGGTACCGAAACCGTCGTCTGTAATTTCCAATCGGCAGTTGCCAGTTCGATTTTGCTCGTTACGGTCTCGGGAGCGCTCTTGTGGTTGGTGCTCATGAGCGATCTGACAAGGACTTGTCGTATTCTCGTTTTATCTCAGTCATCATAATTTCGAGCATCTCAATGCTGTCGTGGCTCTGGTTGAGCGACGCGCCGTAAGCCTCCGACCACTCCAAAGAGAGGACAAGGGGAATCGAGTACGCCGGAGTGCCCATTGACTTATGCGCCGTCCGGGTGAGCACGTCGCCGAGGCGGATCGGCATATCGATTCGATCAACGGGCTCTTCAAACAACTTCCCGCACCGCTCCGCCGGGCTGGTCACGTGATATTCGCGGCAAACCATGGGACGGTCTGCGTAGATGCTGCACGACTCATTTTCCAGAAACGGGCAGGGAATCCGAAGTTTAAAATACAGCCGGGACAATTCCTGTAAGCTCGCCTGACGCGATCCACAGCCCTTAACGAGCAGCGAGCGGTCTCCGCCGGGGTCGTGGCGATCCAGCAGGCCATTCTCCTCAAGGCGACGGGCAGCCTCGGCAAAGCGAGCGCGAACCAGCGCCTGCCGCTCGGGCGGCATCGCGGCAACCACCTGAGCCAGAGACTCCGCTTCAATCACCGAGATCGCCACTAATTGGCGGCAGCAGGCGCCGCACCCTTTTCGGCACGAGATCTTTTTCCCGCTTTCCGCGACCGTTTTGCTCTCGGCGTTGACAACGGCGTCGGAGAGGTCTCGAGCCAGCGGAAGTAAATCCTTCAGTTGCATTGTCTTCGGCACCGAGACAGTCATCCGCAACTGCCAATCGGGCGCCGACAGTTCCACTTTGACGGTCACCGATTCTAACGAGGTCTCGGTATCGGTGTTCATGGGTTTACGCTTGAAAACGCGGGGCCGTACAGATTGGGTTCACGCGCTCAGCGCGGCTTTTCCAAGCGGAATTTTGACATCCTGAGGCCGGTTGGGGCAATTCTTGCCGACCGGCTGGGTAGTGGACCCAGCACGTCAAGCCCTCCAGCTGGTTAGCAATGAACCGTATACGGTTTCCTCGTTGGTGTGGGGCAGTTGAGGACACGGGTATAATCGCCAAACAGGATGTGTGATTGCGATACCCGTAGAGGTGAAAAACGCTTTCATGCCTCGAGGACCTCAGCATGAAGACGGTTTGCTTTCAATCCCGGACTTTCCTCCGTTCACACGTTCGGCCGAGCTTGCGACAACGGAGCCCGAATTTGTCGACGAGTGAACGGAGGTTTTCTGAGTAGCCTATTGCCCGTCGCGAGCCGTTACAATTTCTCGTTCGCCTTAGTATCCCACCCCATGGGGTAGCTGCCGGCCGCGCCGCCTTTCTCGTCTTGCTCCTGATATTCCACCCAGAATTTACCGAAGTTTAGGGTGAGATTTTCAGTCAGAAGATCGCCTCCCCCGGCGCCCGCGTGTTGAATGCCGCTGACAAGGATATCCTGCAATTTTATTTTCATGTACTCCAAAGGTTTTTCCCCTGCCTTGCGGACTGTGACCAGGCCATCTTTAATATGTTTCCCGTTGCAGCATGCCAGCATCAGTCCAGGACTGGCTTTGTCCACGTACTTCGTAATGCTTATGTCATGAACCGCAACCTTTCCCGCGCCACCGCCGCCGCCCGTGCCGTGAGCGCCGGTCTGACTCAATCCCCAGGAAAAGGATTCAATGTGAATCTCGTCCTTATGTTTGTGATCCCTGGATTCGCCTTTGATGCCATCGAGCTTCAAAAACATGTCAACGGACATGGTTATCCTCCTTTGTCATGTTGATTTGAGTTTTACTCCTACTTTCTTGCGGAAGCCGGAAGCTCCGCCACCAATCGCAAAGAGACCGTGAGCTCATCCAGTTGGAAATGCGGCCTCAAGAACGCAATGGCCCGATAAACTCCCGGCTTGCCCGCCACCTCGGCCACGTCGATGCGCGCCTCGCGCAACGGCTTTTGAGCTTTGATGGTGGGTCCGGCATTATCGTCCGAAACCACGTAGTTCATGATCCATCGGTTAAGAAAACTTTCGCACTCCGAACGTGACATGAAGCTCCCGATCTTGTCTCGCATCATCGATTTGAGGTAATGCGCAAATCTTGATACCGCCATGATGTACTGCAACTGGGTCGAGAGCCGCGCATTGGCGTTGGCGGCATCGGTATCGTATTTTTTTGATTTCTGGCACGATTGAGCGCCGAAGAAAGCCGCGTAATCAGTCCCCTTACAGTGGACGAGCGGAATGAAACCCAGATCCGAAAGCTCCTTTTCGCGCCTGTCGGTGATGGCAATCTCCGTAGGGCACTTAAGCGCCACCTCCCCCTCGTCGGTCTTAAAGGTGTGGGTCGGGAGGCCTTCCACAAGACCGCCCCCTTCGACTCCGCGGATGGCCGCGCACCAACCATGTCTGGCGAAGGCATCGGTCAGTCGAGCGCCGAAGGCGTAGGCCGCATTGCCCCACAGGTACTTGCTGTGGTCCTTGCCACTCACTTCCTCTCTGAAATTAAAGGATTCCACAGGCACTGTTTCCGGGCCATAGGGAAGCCGCATCAGGATGTGCGGCAGGGCAAGACCGACATAACGGGAATCCTCTGATTCTCTGAAAGACTTCCACTTAGCATACTCCACGGTGTCGAATATCTTGGCCATGTCGCGAGGTGTTCCGAGATCGGTAAAGCTATCCAGGTTCAAAAGCTGCGGGTTGGCGGCGGCGACAAAAGGCGCATGCGCTGCCGCGGCTACGTTGGAAATTTTTTCGAGCAGAGCTATATCCTGAGGATGGCGGCCGAACTCATAATCTCCGATCAGAGCCCCAAAAGGCGCGCCGCCGAAGGTCCCGTACTCCTCTTCGTACACCTTTTTAAAAAGCGCGCTCTGGTCGAACTCGGCTGCCCGTTCGAGGTCCCTCCGCAGGTCGTCCTTAGAGACGTTCATGACCCGGATCTTCAGCATCACGCTGGTCTCGCTCTGATAGACGAGATAGTGCAATCCTCGCCACGACGCCTCGAGCCTCTGGAATTCCTCGGCATGCAGGATGTCGTTGAGCTGCCGGGAAAGGAGCTCATCAATGGCTGCGATCCTGGCGCTGATCATGGCCTCTGTGTCCTTTGAGACAACCATGGCGCCTTCCAGGACCTGCTGGGCAAACTCGGCGATGAGATCCTTCGCCCGCTGCCGCTCCGAATCATCCCGGGCTATGCGGGTCTCTTCAATAATCGTTTCCAATAAGCTGCCCTGGCCCTGCACGACTTCCTGCACAAAGTCGGTGGCGGAGGCCTTGGACTGCGTCCGCTTATCAGCCATCTTACTCCTCCTTTCCTTTTGTCTCCGCCGGCGCAGCCGCTGTTCCGGATCCGGCCTCCTCACCCAGTTTCTGCAGCGCTTGAGTATTGTTAATGACCTCGTGCAAAAGCTCAACCAAGCGGTCATTGCCGTCCATCTTGCTGAGGAGATCCGATAACTTCTTTCGTGCCTCCGCCAACTTCCTCAGCGGCTCGACCTGGTTCGCCACCTGCTCGGGGTGAAAATCATCCATGCTGCTGAAGCGCAGTTCGACGCCAAGCTTGGTGTCGTCGTCGGTCAGCTTGTTGTCCACGCGATAAGCGAGGCGCGGATTCATGCCCTTCAGGACTGCATCAAAGTTGTCGCGGTCGATTTCGACAAACTTCCGATCTCTGAGACGCGGCAGTGGCTCCTCCGGTTTGCCGGACAAGTCGGCCAGCACACCCATCACAAAGGGAATTTCCTTCATTTCAATGGCGTCGCCGATTTCCACGTCGTAGGTGATATGGACTCGGGGCGGGCGCACCCGACTGAGTTTTTGTTGCGTGCTCTCTCTGGCCATAGGATCCTCCTTCCTTAGTCTTAAGGATACTAAATCGTTAGAGACCGTTTATTGCCGGTAAAACATTGCGGCATCCAGCTCATTTTTTACCCAGCTGTTAAAGCTTTATTTCGCTTATTCGCCGATTTGCCAGCCAAAGCTCTGAGTTGAATCTCAAGGGGACCTCTCTTCACCCGGCACAAGGATACTTCCTGGGGTTTTCTTGTCAAGTCCCCTGTCGATCTTTAATACCCAACGTATCCCGCAGGTGACTCAGCACGTCGTCATTGCGGATCACTTCTCCGAGCCACTCTTCCAACGGCATTTTTGTCCAGCGGACGGCCCGCTCCAGCAGGTAAGAGACGGGACTCTGCGGTTCTGTTCTCTTCAAGTACGCCGCTATGGCGGCCAGTCTACGGAAGGCATCCTCCCGGCTTTGCGGCTCGAGTGAAAAAACACCTCCGGCGAATTGCCCCGCCGCCGCTTCCGCCCCGATTGGCGCGGACTCGGCTCCAGCCTCCTCACCGGCGGCCTGCGCCGGTCTGTAGTTAGGATCCTGTTCTCTCTTTTTCTTAACAATCCCTTCAACCAGCGTCAGGCAGTCCTCGATGGCCTTCTGAATGGATTTCAGGCTTGGAGCCTCTTTGCCGAAATTTTCGTCGGTGACCTGCTCAACTCTGGCGAATTCTTCCCGGCTCTGCGTGATATCCTCCAGCAGCGTCTCATAAAAGGAACGGGGTGTTGCGCTTACCGCCTTATCAAATTGCTCGCCGGCAATCTTCCCTTCGGCTGTTGCAGTCGCGATCGCATCCGGATTCTGACGCGCGAGATTGTCGACCGTCCGGGATTCCTCCCAACGAAGCCAGGAATAGTCCTCTCCGCCCTGGGTGACGGGAAGTTCTCTGATCGATGGCGGCAGTTTTTCGTTCAGCCACTCCAGGGGACCGGCGCGGAATTCGAGATCCCCGTCCTCAATCACCGGGTAAAGAGAGGGCCAGAACTGTTCCTGGAGCTCACGGAGAAGCCTCAACCCGTCCCGGAGGCCGGGAAAACCATGCCGTTTGACCAACGCCTCGACCAGCCAGGCGGCAATCTGCAGATCTTTGCTCTTAGTGGCAAGAGCCTCGACAGAGATCTGCTTCACAGCGCCCCAGTCCGCGGTTTTAATTTCCCGCGCCCACTCTCCCTGGGGCAAATCTTCATCCGCCCGGCGCGCCTCCTGGATGGCATCATAAGTCCCGGCATAGCGGAGAGACTCGCCGGCAGGGTTCTCTCCTGGAACCGGAGTCATCAGGGCGTTGAAATCCACGCTTTCCGGCGATGCCATAATGTGTTCCCTCCCTATCTTCAGGACGCCGGCCTGCGCATACCCCTCACCCTGGCCC
>JACQUW010000083.1 GCA_016210115.1 Deltaproteobacteria bacterium
ACCCCCGCTTTCTTTAAAGGAGAGCTCGTTGGCTTTTGCGGCAGCATTGCCCATAAAAGTGACCTCGGGGGCCCGATGCCGGGAAGCTGTTGGGGCAAAGCGACGGAAATTTTTAGCGAGGGACTTCACTTGCCTCCGGTTCGGTTTTATCGCCGCGGACGGCCTATCGATGAAGTCCAGGCCATCATCGGGGCCAACAGTCGAACGCCGGAATCCGTTTTGGGCGATATTCGTGGTCAGCTCGGAACGGCTCGCCTGGGGGAGCGAAGAGTCGGGGAACTGATGGAAAAATACGGGCGAGAGAATGTTCTAAACTGCGCAGAGGAACTCTCCAGGATCGCCGAGCAGAAGGTTCGTCAGGCGGTCTCCCAATGGAAGGATGGGGTCTATGAGGCCGAACGATTCCTAGATGACGACGGGATAGATTTGGGAAGACCGATCCGCATTCACGTCCAAACAAAGAAGGAGGGGAATCGAATATTTTTCGATTTCGCACAGTCTGCCGATCAGGTCAAAGGTCCTGCCAATGTGCGGCCTCCTCTCGTCAGGGCTGCCTGCGCCTACTGTCTGATTGCGCTGATCGATCCTCAACTTCCTGTGAACGAGGGTTTGTTGAGGGTCATTGATTTTAAAGTGAGAGACGGAAGCCTGTTGAATCCCCGCTATCCGGCTCCACTAAGCACCTATAATCCTGCTGTCAGCGCGATCATTGACGCTGTCTTTGAAACGCTCAGCGAGACGGTCCCTGATCGCAAACGGGCGGATGGATGCGGTAGCGGGTCAATTACCATTGGTGGTCGCAAGCCGGGTAGTGATAGCAGCTACATCCAATACGAGATCATTTGTGGTGGGGGGGGAGGCCGATTGGGGAAGGACGGGGATTCAGGGATCAGCGTGAATCACCTCAACAGCAAGATCGCGCCTGTGGAAATTGTTGAATCGGAGTTTCCCGTTCGCTTGCTCCGTTACGATCTCATCAAAGAATCCGGTGGGGTCGGCTGCTATCGTGGCGGGCTCGGAATTGTTCGAGAGTATCTGATCTTGGAAGACGCGAAGCTCATGCTGAGATCTTCGAAGCATCAGATCCCCCCCTCCGGAATTGACGGCGGCAAGCCAGGGCGCCAAGGTATTGTTTCTGTGAATCCAGGCACTGAGAAGGAAGAAAGGTTGCCCGCCCGCTGCGAGTACTCTCTAAAAAAGGGAGATGTTCTCCGGATCGAGAGGCCCGGAGGCGGAGGCCTTGGAGATCCATTGGACAGGAATCCGACCAAGGTTCTCCGGGATGTCGAAGATGGATATCTTTCACTCGAAAACGCCTTGAAGGATTACGGCGTGGTGATCCGCCGTCGTGAAAGATTCTTTGAAGTCGATACTGTGGCTACAGAAAGCCACCGCAGTCACAAGAAATTAGACGCCGTGATATGAGAAAGTTCCCCGGATGATCACTTCCGCCTTACCAGTTGCCTTTCACCTTCTCCACAAATCCGCTCTTTTTAATCTCGTCAAGCACGCTCGGCTCGAGGAGTCTTAGACTTTCTGGAGTCTGTCCACTGGCTTTGGGATTCAGCTGAGCTACTAGTGAAATGGCAAATTCCAGCCCACGACGATCCGGCAGGTTCAAGAGCCCATATCCTTGCTCGTTGACATAAACGTCATAGCCAATTCCGGCCTTCTCATCATCGACGCGCATGTATTTTTTTATAAGCCGCACCGCCAACGCTTTGTCTTTCAAAACAGTAAACAGCCCTTCTATAACTGACTTAACAAAGTTTACCACGTTCGCACGGTTGGAGTTCAGATAACTTCTCTTAATGATGAAGCAATTTAGGGGAAAAGGCGTAGCGATGTCTCCCAAGTTAAAAAGCGACTTCATTCCAAGCGTTTTAGTCGCGATCGTCGCATGAGGCTCGCTCAGTAGGGCCGCATAAATAGCGCCACCTTTTAGCCCGGCAATGCGGTTGGTGTTTCCTCCTGCCTGAATCATCGTGACCTGCTTCAAATTGACGCCAAGTTTTTCCAACGCCACCTGCATGGCAAGCTCGGTCGCGCTACCGAAGCGACTGATCCCAACCGCTTTCCCTTTGAGATCCTCTGGTTGCTTTATTTCCGGACGCACGATAACCTTGAAATGTAAAAAGTTTATCCCACCAGTGATGATTGCGAGATCAGCTCCTTCCAAATTAGCCCCTACTGCCACGGAGCCGGTAGAAAAAAGAGTCTGAACCTCGCCGGCCATTAACACTTGCGTAGCCGTTGAACCGCTCTCAATCGCCAGGTATTCGACGTTCAGGCCGTGTTTCTTGAAAATATTTTGATGATATGCGGCCCAGATTGGGGAGTGACTCACACCGAAACCTCCGCTCACCAGACGAAAGCTGCTCGACGCCTCCAGGAATCCATTTGTAACAAAAAAGAACCCGATTGTTGCCATTACAGCACAGAGGATCGTCTTCATATTTTCTCCTGGGAGATTGATACCCCATCTCCATACCGGGGCCATGGCTCATCATGCTCTGCTGGAGCGCTGATAGAGCGGCAAACAGAGC
Organism: Deltaproteobacteria bacterium; assembly: GCA_016210115.1. GTDB lineage: Bacteria > Desulfobacterota > Binatia > UBA9968 > UBA9968 > JACQUW01. The sequence continues at coordinate 2,547 of JACQUW010000083.1, forward strand.
CAAAATCTGGGAAAAGGAACCTGCTTCTTGTACATCTTAAGAATCTTCATGTCCAGCGCTATAGCCTCTTCGAGATTGACAAACAAGCACTTTATCGGATACGTTCCGCCTCAAAAAAATAAAGTTTAGAAGCAGGACGAATATGAGTCAGAAAGCAATCCTGGTAACGGGTGGGAGCGGACTCGTCGGTGCGAATGCTATTCGCTTCTTGCTCGAAAGAGGCGAACGACCGGTTCTGTTCGATCTCGCGCTTAACGAAAAGGTGCTACAGGCGGTCGGGGTTGACGTCAGATCGATTCCCGTCGTGCGCGGCGACGTCGCGGACCTTCCGGGGCTGATCTCGGCGATTCGCGAGCACGGAATCGAGCGGATCATTCATCTGGCGGGCTTTTTGGGCGAGGAGGTCCAACGACGGCCTTATGCCGGCGTGCAGGTTAATCTGATGGGAACGGTCAACGTACTGGAAGCCGCGCGTCTGGAAAAAGTTCTTCGCGTCGTTTTCTCCAGTTCAGGGACCGTGTATTTTGGCTCTCTACGCCAGGGGGGATTGAAGAAGGTCGATGAGGCTATTCCACTCCATCCTCTCTCTATCTATTCTGCCGCGAAAGCCGGCGCGGAGTTCCTGGGCCGTACTTACGCTCAGCGCTTCGGGTTTGAATTTGTTACCGTCCGTTACGCGGCCCTCTACGGTCCCTCACCCGCGGGATCAAAGGCGACCCGGGAGCAGGCGATCCAGCAAATGGTGCGGGCGGCGCTCAAAGAGGAAGCAACGAAGATCAACTGGCCGTATGGCCCGGGAGAGCTTCTGTATGGAAAGGACGCTGCCAAAGGCACGGTGCTCGCCTGCCTGAAGGATGATCTCAAAGACAACGTCTTCCACATCGGAACCGGAGAAAGCGTGACCGGAGAGGACATCGTGGCCGCCCTGAAAAAGCACTTTCCCAAGCTCGACATCTCGCTAACCAAAGGTACCAGGCCGATGCCCTATCCAGAGGAAAGGATACTCAAAGACGCTTCACGATCTCGCGAGCAACTCGGGTACGAGCCCGATTATCTGTTGGAGAAGGCGCTGGTGGATTACGCGACAACGCTGAGAAAAATCGAAGGGATCTAAGGAGCGATTTGCGTCACAGACTTCAGTCGCTGCTGCGCGGGAGGAACGTTTGCGAGTCGCGCGTATCGCCGCCCTCAATTGCCTTCCCGCAGCTTCTCGCTTTTCTGACCCGAAAATGCGAACAGTAGCTGTTGTTGTCAACGGCTCACCAAGCTTCTCAAATCTTCGCAGATGTGGTGCCCCGCATCTGCGCCATCATTGTGGTCAACACATAAAACGCCTGCCGCCGCTCCCGATAATCCTTTAGGAGAATAGTAGCAGCTTCAGCAGCAGTGTAGTCCGGTTCCTTTTGCCATAAGACTTGCCCGATACGGCGCGGATTGGGCGCTCTATACAGTTCAACTATTCAATTTGGTTCCATTTTCAGCACGGAAAGCTAGCGGTCAAGGAGCGAAATCATGCAACTCCAGGATTTTCTCTCAGCCACCTTATGCAACCGCGCTACGGATCAGAGATCTCGATCTTGAAAGCGGGATCATGTTCGTCCGGCGAAGTCGGAGCAAAGGCGATGAAGGCGGGACAAAGACCAAAAAACGGCGCGTCGTGAGACTCTTTCCGGAAGTCGTCGATGTCTGCGCTCGGTGATATCGCCGGCGCCGGTCCCGACGATTACGTCTTCAAAAGTCGAACGGTTTGACGGCGATGGCAAACTGGTGAGCAGCTCTCCCATCTGCCGGAAAGTCACTGGGGTTTGTGGCAAAACAGGCGGGTGCTTCGCCGATGGTCGTTGAGAAGCATTATTGGAAATGGATTCCCAAAGAGGACGATCTCCAGCTACCGAAAGGGACGATCGATCAGCCAAGTTTTTCTGTGTGATCCGAGCGCCGGGGGCCTCTCCAAGAATATATGAGATTGCCATGGGATACCCGATGGCGTTAATCTGCTTCGTTGAATCTGTTGAACCAAAGTCTGTCAAAAATTCTCCGACATAGGATTCCGGATCATCCGAAAACTCAAAGCCAGGAAAAATGTCCAGCTTTGGCTGAAAACGTCAGCGACGCGGCGGCAGATAGGAGAAATCAAAGACGTGCTCGACGGAAACTTCTTTAGCAATTCGCTCGCTCACGAGGGCATCGCGGATCGTTTCCGCCGCCAAAGCCGTATCGATCTTGCCGTCGGCCGTCTCAGATGCGCGATAATAGTCATAAATCTGCGAAAGCAACTCGTCATCTTTAATCCCCAAAAAACGCTTCATGATCGGCATGACCGCTGGCTTCTGTTCTTTGACAAACACCTGCGCTCGGATCAAAGCTCGCGCCATTCTTCTAATCTGATCGGGGTTCCGTTCCAGCTTCTCACGCATGGCGACAATACCCGCGCTGGAAAGCCGCATAAAGGAGCCGGCGGACCCCAGGTTCTTCAGTCCATCCCGGTAGGCGAGAAAATTGTACGGGGGATTCAGCAACCCGGCCGCAACGCGTTCGCTCTTTATGGCCGCCACGATGGCGCTTGGAACCGCCATGGTGAGCACCGTCACCTGCGCCGGATCCAAGCTCGACTGCTGCAGCATGCGGCGCAGAATGGCATCCTGAATCCCGCCTCGTGAGGAGATGCTAACGGTCCGTCCCTTAAGTTCCGCGACGGAGTGGATCTTCGGGCTTCCCACCAGATCGAAAAGCGGCCGATCGATAAACAGCATCACCACGCGCACGTCAATGCCGCGCACAGCGGCGATCACTGCCGCGCCGACCGTCGTGGCGTAATCGATGTCTCTGGAGAGAAGCACCTTGATATTCAAAGCTGCGGGCATGAGCACCAGTTCGACGTTAAGACCTTCTTGTTGAAAAAACCCCCGCTCTCGCGCAACCGCCATCGGGATCATCGTCACGTTGATCGATGCAGTCCCCACCCTCACATTTTCGGCAGAGGCCTTTCCGACAGTTAAGGACAATAAGAGAATACCAAGTCCCCGCGCTAATGACTTTAATTTCCCGGGGCCGCTTTTCATCTGTGCTTTCACTATTTCGCTCTCCCTTCGTGCGGCAGGAGTCAAGAAAAAGGGATCGCTCTTGACCCCGCTGCTCCCCCAGCGAGCTTCGACTATCTGCTCGCAGTCTTCAGGAACTTCTTCGTGAGATCAGTGATCGGCTTGGGATCGACAAACTCGGGCCGCTCCATATCCAAGTACTTCACACCATCCCTGCGCCTGTATTCCGACCGAACCTCGTCTTTGGGAATGTCAATTCTACGCGAGTCTGCAGCCCCCTCCACGGCGGCGAACTCTTTCTGGAACACTATCTGACCCTCGCGAGAAAGAAGCCAGTTGAGGGCCAGTTTCGCGGCATTAGGATGAGGGGCGTTTTTCAGCAGGGCCGCGGAACCTGCCGCAGCAACCAGATTCGTACCTTCTTTGAAATGGTCGGGCTGAAATACCCCGACCGGAAGGCCCTGCCGTTCAGCAGCCAAAATATCCGTGGCGGGAGATGTGATCGCGAGCGAAAATTTGCCTACGGCCAGCCAATTCGTAATCTGGCGCATATCACCACTCGGCGTCACGCCCATCTCGCTAAAAAGCCTTTTCAGAAATTCCGGACCAAGATCCGAATGATAATAGTAAAATTTAAGTTGGGATAATGGCTGTCTATACACCGCGATTTTGCCTTTCCATTTGGGGTTCAGCAAATCCCAATAGGACTTCAGATCCTTTGGATCTACCAGCTTGGTGTTATAGACAGCCTCCGCCCGGAACATGCCGTTCATGGCAAAAATGTACTGGTCCTCTTTGTCCACGAAGGGAAGCTTTCTCTCCCACCACTTCGATTTGTCAACAACGTCAGGTAACAGCAAGGCAGGCTTCATAGGCTCAAGCGCTCCTGCTTGGAGCAGTGTGAACGCCGCAGTAGGGCCAGCCAGAAAAAGATCTCCCAAGTATCTCCCGGCTCTTTGCTCGCTCAGTACGCGCGGCAGAATATCCGGTGC
>JACQUW010000084.1 GCA_016210115.1 Deltaproteobacteria bacterium
CCCCGATAAAAACGTTCGGGGGTGACGACTATTAGGAGTCCGCGACCCCTTTCACTCCTCTGCCCCAAGACCAAATTTTCAAAGGAGGCACAAAGATAAGAAATCTACAGGTCTTTTATTTTCTCCTGCAGCGCGGCCAGAATTTTTTCCGCCGTGAGGGGGAGCTCGAAGAGCCTGACGCCGATTGCGTCATCGATGGCGTTCGCAACTGCGGCGGGTACGGGGACAATGGACGGTTCTCCTATCCCTTTGGCGCCAAACGGCCCGCTTTCTGCGGCACGCTCTACCAGATGGACCTCAACTTTCGGCGCATCCAGCGAGCTAAAAATCTTGTAGTCCAGGAAATTGGGGTTAAGCATTTTCCCATCCTTAAAAATGCACGCCTCGCTCAGAGCGTGGCCGAGCCCCTGCATCACTGAGCCATGAATCTGGCCTCTGACGGATAAAGGATTAATCGCGGTTCCGACGTCCTGAGCCGCTATGTACCGAAGGACCTTGACGCCGCCGGTCTCGGGATCCACCTCCACGTCGGCCACGTGAACAGAAAAGGCAGGTTGGTTTGGAAAGGGGGACGTCGATTGAACGCTCACAATCGGCCCTCGCGGATGCATGAGTGAAAGCTGCGCGACCTGTCCCAGAGAGAGACCCTTTTCGGGCGATCCCCTCACACATACTCTTTTCCCTTCCAGCAATAAATCACTGGGATCGGCCTCGAGCTTGTCGGCCGCCACTTGTACGATCTGCTTTTTTACCTCGTCCGCGGCCATTTTTGTCGCAGTGCCCATGCTTCGCAGCGCCTGGCTTCCGGCGCTGATTGTCGAATGGGGCGCGAAATCCGTGTCTGCAGTCCGGACGTGGACATCATCCAGTTCGACTCCAAGAACTTCGGCTACGATCTGTCCCAAAGAGGTTACCGTCCCGCTCAAATCGACGACCCCGGTCATGACCGTCACGGTTCCATCTTCGTTGAGTTTGACGCCGGAGCTCGATGCCATTCCACCCACGAGCCAGTAACCCATGGCGATTCCTCGCCCGCGATTTTTTTGCCGGGATTTCGTACTCCAACCGGCTGCCTCAGCGGCCTTGCACAAGGTCTCCTTTGCGTTCACGCTTTTTAACGCGCCACCGCTTGCCGGAGTCGCGTCGCCGTCCTCAATGGCATTCTTAAGGCGCATCTCGACCGGATCCAGGCCCAGCTCATGGGCGATGATGTCAATCTGCGACTCGGAGGCAAAGGCGAGCTGGGGTCCGGCCGGCGCCCGGTACGGCCCGCAATTGGCATGGTTGGTGTAGACGCAATAGAGGTCGATCTTGACGTGGGGGATGCGATAAGGGCCTGAGGCGAGCATCTCTCCTCTCTGGCCGATGACAAGCCCGTTTCCACAATAAGCTCCGGTGCCGAAGACGATTTCAACTTCTCTTGCCACAAGGGTTCCATCGAGCTTGACGCCCGTCTTGTAGCGCACGTGACATGGATGGCGAGGATTGGCGACCTGGAAATCCTCAGCCCGGCTCATGACGATCTGCACCGGCATTCCAGTCTTGCGGGCCAGTGCTACGGCCGCGGGCTCCACGGTCGGCAGCATTTTACCGCCAAATCCGCCGCCGATTTCCGTGGGAATCACCCTGACCTTGATTAGAGGGAACTGAAAAATGTCTGCAATCGCCTGGCGTATAAAAAATTGCGCCTGTGTCGGCACCCAGACCGTCGCCTTCCCGGAGGCATCCACGCGCGCCACGACCGCGTGCGGCTCGATGTAGGTCTGGTGCACCATGGGCGCGTAAAAGCGATGTTCAAAGATACGATCGGCCTCCTGAAAACCCCGCTCGATATCGCCCTGAACATTTTGTTTGTAGTAGCAGATATTGCCCTTGCGGCCCTGAGCCATCGAAGCCGCTTTGTATTGCTCGTACTCCTCATGAATCAGCGGCGCGCCCTCGCGCATCGCTTCGACGCAATCCGTTACTTCCGGCAATAGTTCATAGTCGACGCTTATGAGCCTCAGCGCTTCCTCGGCTGTTTCCTCATCAATAGCAGCTACGGCGGCGATCCTGTCTCCCACCAGGCGCGCTTTGTCGCGGGCGAAATATTCCTCGTCGCTGATAAATCTGCCAAATTTGACAGCCGGCAAATCCCGCGCGGTAACCACGGCTTTAACGCCGGGAAGCCGCTCCGCTTTTGAGGTGTTTATGTTTTTGATCCTGGCATGAGGGTGGGGGCTCCCCAGAATCTTGCCGACGAGGATCGGGCTCGCAAGGCGGACATCGGCGCCGAAAACGGACTGGCCGGTGACCTTTTCCAACATCTCAACTCGCGGGAGCTCTTGACCCACGACTTTCATGGTTGTTTCGCTCTTGATAAGATCGCCTCGACGATCGCGCCATAGCCGGTGCAGCGGCAAAGATTCCCGGCGATCGCCTTCAGCGCCTCGTCGGCTGTCGGCGATGGATTACGGTCCAAAAGATATTTCGCTGCCATAATCATTCCCGGCGTGCAGTAGCCGCACTGGGCAGCGCCGTTCCCGGCGAAAGCTCTTTGCAGCGGGTCAAGCCCGCCGTTTCGGGCAAGGCCTTCAATAGTTTGAATCTCTTGATCTTGCGCCTCGACGGCGAGAATCAAGCACGAGTCCACCAGTCGCCCGTTTAAGATAACCGAGCAGGCCCCGCATTCGCCTTCACCGCAGCCTTCTTTCGTTCCGGTGAGGTTCAAGTCAAGGCGCAGAAAATCGAGCAGCGATCTTCCAGTGGGGATCTCTTTCTCGCAAGTCTCTCCGTTGACGGTCACGCGCAGACGTGTTTTGTTCGTTTTCATTTTTTATTTGCCTGACTCTTTTCTTCTCGGCTATCGGCTGGCGTCTTATTCTCTCGCCTGCTCGAGCGCGCCATTGATCGCCCTTCGAACCAATACCCGAACCATCTCGCGCCGGTAGCTCGCGGTCGAGCGCACATCATCGATCGGAGTCGCGCCGGCGACCGCAAGGTCGGCGGCTTCGTTGATTGCGGTGGGGTTGGGAGTCTTGCCGCAAAGAAAATCTTCAGCCCCTCGCGCTCGGACCGGCGTAGGCGCCACCGCCCCCAAGGCGATCCGAACGTTTGTAATCGTATTCTCTTCCGCGGCGAGCGAAATAAACACGGCGCAGTTTACCAGCGCGATGTCCATGGCCGTGCGCGTGCAGCGCTGAAACGAACCGCCGGATCTCTCGGCAACGAACGGAACAAAAATCTCCTTGAGAAGTTCGTTTGATTGCAGGCGTGTCTTTCCCGGACCCGAGAAAAACTCATCCAGCGGCAATTCCCGTTCGCGCCGGCTGCTTGCAAATCGTGCCGTGGCTGAGAGCGCAATCAAGGGAGGCGCCGTATCAGCGGCCGGCGAGGCGTTGCACAAATTCCCGCCGAGAGTGGCCCTGTTTCGCGTCTGAATTGAGCCCACAGCCGCCGCCGCTTGCGCAACCATGCCGTATCGTCCCCGGAGCAGGGGAGAAGAGGCGATTTCGTCCATCAGTGTCGCCGCTCCTATCCTAAGGCCGTTCCTGGCGACCTTAATCCCTTTTATGGCGCGGATTTTTTTTAGATCAATGATAACGCCAGGTTCAATCAACCGTCGCTCCATGCGAAGGAGGAGATCGGTCCCACCGGCCAGGAGAGTGGACTTCTTCCCATACCGATGAAGCAAGGATGTCGCATCATCGAGGCTCTGCGGCGCAAAATAATCAAAGCTTTTCATTTCTCAAACTGCCTGTTCGTTGCGGCAACGAAACCTTTTACATAATTTTGACGGGATTGCCAAGCGTCTACCAAAAGCCTCCGGGAAATTTCTTCTTCCATTGGAAAAAAAGTTTGAGGAGTGTGACTTTTTCAGTCATTTTGCAAATCCCTTCTGTTTTTTTCTTTAAGAAAGCTAGATCCGCATCTGCCTGCGCAGGTTCTCGGTGGCGGCATAGTCGATCCGGAGAGTCTCGGGATCGATCACGACGCCGTAATCGTCGCGAGCGCCCTGGATTGTGACGTAGCCATCCAGCACGTCGCCCAGGACAAGCTCGGGATCGCGATCCAGCGGATCGCCGTAGCCGCCGCCGGCATTCATTTCCACGCGCACAATATCACCCGGTTTGACGCGCGCCTCGCGAGCCGTCTCCGGAACATCGGCGCCGTTCACCGAAATACCGCCGATGCGGGCCGGGCGCCCTCCGTAGACGCCCCATGGGGGAAGCTTTCCTCGCATGTCGCCTTTGCCGCGTGCCCGCACCGAGGCCTCCTCGAGAAGTTGATACTCCCGCGTGCATCCCAGCCCGCCACGAAATTTCCCCGGGCCACCCGAGTCCGGGCGCACATCGAAGCGGGTAATCCGCACGGGAAACTCCGTTTCGTGGATCTCGATTGGACCCGGCCGGAACTGTCCGACTCCCAGCGTGCCGTGAATGAGGGAAACACCGTCACAAGTGGCGGTCGCGCCCAGCGCGGTGTCGAGAAGCTCCATCAGTACCCACGGTTTTCGCGATCCGGAGGCGGTCCCAACAATGCGCATGCCGCCACCGCCGCCGGCGGAGCCGACGGCCTTTTCAGGACAAAACTCCCCGAGCGCCTTGAGGACCACATCCGATGTGAGATAGGCAAGCGGCACGTAGTGCGAGACCGGCGCCCCCGGTCTGGGGCACACGATGGTGCCCTCGCGAAAACGAGTCTTTACGACGTCGACGAAGCCGTGATTGAAGGGAAGATTGGCATCGGTCATCGACATTACGCCGAAATAGCAGGTGTTCTTAATCAAGCCCGGGACCGCGTTGACGGGGCCAGCGGCTTGATCGTCCGAATTTGAGAAGTCGAAGAGGATTTCGTGGCCTCGTTTCTCGACGGCGACATGGACGCGAAGCGGTCGAGCGAAATTGACTCCATCGTGGTCCAATAATCCCTCGGCCTCGCGGGTTCCGTCCGGCAGGGTCTTTATTGCTTCCCGAAGCCGAGCAGCGACTCGCTGCATAAGCTCGGCGCATCCCGCTGCAACCGTTTTCGCGCCGAAGCGGCCGCACATTGCTTCAATGCGCTGCGCTCCGACGCGACACGCGGCGATCTGGCCGCGTAAATCGCCAAGAGTCTCGACCGGTATGCGGGTATTTGCGGCGATGAGTCGCTCAACCTCACGGTTCACTGCCCCCCGGACGTGGTATTTCAAGGGCGGTATCACCAGCCCTTCCTCCCAAAGATCGCGGGCGGATGTGAGGCCTTGCGGCCCGCCTAGATCGGCTTTGTGAGCCAAGGTGGCGGTGAAGGCCACTAAGGTCTTATTGAAGAAGACCGGCATGAGTATCACCGTATCAGATGGATGAGTGACATTGCCCGCGTAGGGGTGGTTGAAGAGAATGACGTCTCCGTCTTCCAACTCTTCAATGCGATAGTATTGCGGCAAATGCTCTGCAATAGCGGAGAAAGAGCCGAAGTGGAGAGGGAGCTTCTTGGAGACGGCCACGGTGCGAAGCTGCGCGTCAACAATTCCTGCGCTGCCGTCCTCCGACTCGCGTAACACAGTAGAGTAGCCGCTATGGAAGAGGACCACCCGCATCTCTCCGACGATGCTGGTGAGTTTCGAGTGAATCAGCTCGAGGACAATCGGGTCCAGTCTTTCTGTCATTTCATCAACTGGATAATTACATTTCCAAAGCTGTCCACGAGAGCCGTCTGTCCAGGGTGCACCACGATGGTCGAATCCATCTGTTCTATAATCGCGGGGCCTGCAACGCGGTTGCCGTGAAAAAGGCGCTCCCGGGCATAAACCGGGCAATCCACCCAACCGTCGAAGTAAGCCTGGCGCCGGCCCTTAAAAGCGCCCTGCGCGTTTTCGCCATTGTGTGACAGCTCGCGCAGGGCGGGCTTGGGAAGCATCACCCTGGTTGTGAGCCGGTAATTGACGATCTCCACTCGCTGATCGGCCGCCCTGGACCCGTAATGTTTCTCGTGCAGCTCATCGAATGAGCGGCGCCATGCGAGTTTGTCCTCCTCTCTTAAGGCGCCGTTTCCCAAAGGCACAGGCAGCTCATATTTTTGAATGCTGTAGCGAAGATCCACGGCCCGTTCATGTTGGACGCGGTCAGGCGATAAACCTTGAGCCTCAAACTCTCGTTGGGCGGCCGCTTCCATGGCCTGAAACCGCTTCTGGACCTCAGTTGCCGGCATTTCTTCAAGATCGGCAAAATGAGTCTGGATGTAGTCCCTCTTGAGATCTGAAACGAGGAGTCCCATCGCCGACGCCAGCCCAGGGAACGGAGGCACCAGAACTTCTGGGATCTTTAGTTCCTCTGCCAATTGAGCGGCGTGCACCGGACCGGCCCCGCCAAAGGCGACCAGAACGTAATCGCGCGGATCCTCGCCCCTGGAAACCGTTACGAGCCGCAAAGCTTCCACCATTTGCGAATTGACGATTTTGATTATGCCGCCTGCCGCTGCAACCAAATCGAGGCCTAGAGGTCCGGCTACTTTGGTGGCGATAGCGCGCGCTGCCGCCGGCGCGTCGAGGCGAACCTTGCCCCCCAGAAAGTAGTCCGGATTTAGCCAACCCAACGTGAGGTCGGCGTCGGTAACGGTAGGATCTTCGCCGCCTCTCGGATAGCAGGCTGGTCCGGGTTCGGCGCCGGCGCTTTGCGGTCCAACCTTAATCATTCCACTCTGGTCGATCCACGCGATGCTCCCACCGCCCGATCCAATTTCCACAAGGTCCAGCGACGGAGTTGTTATGAGCCATTCACCGGCCTGAAAACGGGGAACGATCCTGGGCTCGCCATCCTCAATAATTCCTGACTTGGCGGTGGTGCCTCCCATATCAAAAGAGATGACCTTCAGGTGGTCCGTCATCCGGCCGATATGAGCCGCAGCCAGAACGCCGGCCGCCGGCCCGGATTCAATCATCCGCACTGGAATCTTGCTAAGCGCTGCGCTGGTGAGACTGCCCCCGTTCGATTGCATAATGTAAAGCGGCCGATTGAGACGACGCGAGGCCATGGCCTGTTCCAGCCGCTCAATGTAGCGGTTTACGACGGGAGCGACGTACGCGTTCACGACCGTGGTTGCGAGCCGGGGATATTCGCGGATCTGAGGGAGAGTCTCGGAAGAAAGGTAGACCTGAGCTTCCGGCGCGACCTCTTTGATCAGGTCGCGCAGACGCTGCTCGTGAGATGGGTTCATGAAGGAAAAAATCAGACACACCGCCACAGCTTCAGCTCCGGCGTCTTTAAGGCGAGCCAGGCGCCGCCGCGTCTCTTCTTCGTCCAGAGGACGAAGGACCTTTCCACGGAAATCGACGCGTTCAGGTATCTGGATCGTTCGACGCTGCGGGACAAGCAGGCGGGGTTTGGGATAGGAAAGATAATTATAGGAACCGGGGCGGATCTCGCCGAGCTCCGGCGTTTCATAAACCCCCGTATAACCTTCTGTGATGAGAAGCCAGGTATTAGCTCCCTTCAACTCCAGCAAAGCGTTGGTAGCCACGGTCGTGGCATGAAAAAGAAAAGTCACATCTTCAGGGGAACGGTCGCCGATAAAGAATCCATCCACAGCATCCATCACGCCCCGGGTCAGATCCATCGGGGTCGTGGAGATCTTAAGGTTGAAAACTTCTCCGCTTTGTTCTTCAAAAACGCAAAGATCAGTGAAGGTGCCGCCAATATCAATTCCGATCCGAAAGCGCGCCATTCTTTTCTCCCGGTTATTTGCCTCCGGGCAAGCCGGAGCGTTGTGTAATGATCGCCCCCCCATTCTTTCCTTCCCCCGCAAGGGGGGAAGGAATAAGATCCCTGAGAGGTGTGGAAATGCTAAAAGTCACAAACGAGCGATTTGTGTCCGCCTTTCCTTCCTCCCCTCTTGCGGGGGAGGATCAAGGTGGGGGGATTCTGGCGTTAAATCGCCCTCAGAGAAACCCCGGCCTCCGTCAAACCGTTTTTTAGTTGTTGTCTTTCCTGCTCGGTAAAGGCCAGGCA
>JACQUW010000073.1 GCA_016210115.1 Deltaproteobacteria bacterium
TCCGGCTCCGGGCACCAAAATCAATAACTTAGCGCCCTTCTCGCTCAGGTCCTTAAGTCCAGTGTGTGCCCTGATTGTGCCCATTCTATGCCCGTTTCCCTATCGGATCGCCTGCACCTTGCTCACTGCTTCCAGGCTTTGAGTGTGTGCCGAATACTTCGCGGAAGCCTGTTTCAGATCATCCTCGCTCACTATGTTGTAGCGATCGAACACGTTCCGGGTCTTGTGCCCTGATACCTGCATGACAACTCTCTCATGAACTCCCGCGCGAACCATGTTTCTAACTGCGGTTCTCCTGAAATCGTGAAAGAGCTTTCCCGTGAGATTCGCTGCCTTGCAGCCGGCCGCCCAAACATCCCGGATGTCGCCAAGAGGCTTTCCGTTCCTGTGAAAGACAAATGTACAAAGCAGGGTAGGGGATTGACCGGGAATCTCCGCAACCTTCCGCTTCTCCCATTGCCCTTGGACAGTTTCGAATAGCTCACCATCAAGCATAACCAGCCGACCGGCGCCGCTCTTTGTGGTTCCCGGATCGAGCCGGACGGTTCGCGCGTTTAAGTCAACCTGATTCCATCTGAGCGAAAGGATCTCCTGCTTTCTCCATCCGGTGTAATAGGCGAACGTTACAACAGGCTTGAAGTAATCCGGCATGGCATCTCTCAGGGCGGTAAAATCCCCGTGCTCAAAAAATCCCTTCCTTACGTTATTCTCCTTGAGCATTGGGATGTGAGGCTTTCGGTAGATCTTCGATGCCTGAATTCCCAGGTTGAACATTCTCTTGAGAGCCGCCATTTCCCGGTTGATTGTCGCGTTTGCTGCGCTTTCCTCTTTACGCTTGCCGACGTAGCGCTTTACGAAGGCCGCGGTCACATTGTGCGCCTTGCAATCCCCAAAGTAGGCCATGAGCTCCGAATCGATCTCCTTGCCCTCGTCATCGAAACGCCTCACCATGCGCTGAGCTTTATCCAAGCTCTTCTTGTCGTTCACGAGGTAATCGTCCAGGTAATCCTGCGCCAGTTCCCGGACCGTTACCTTTTCGGCCTCCGGTCCAATGAACCTTCCGGTGGAGATCTCTCCGAGTCTTTGCTTTAGAAGGTCGGCAGCCTTCTGCTTCTTGTCTGAGCCGGAGGATTCCCGGTATGCCTTCCCGTTGCGATAGTATTTGATCCAGAAAACTCCTCCGCGCTGGTAAATAGTTCCCATTCCTCGCCGGAGCTTCATTTCCTCTTACCCCCTTTCCTCTGCTTCTCGAGCCATAATTCCACGGCTTGCTTCAGAGCTTCGTTCATTGAGACGCCTGCTTCAATGGCAGCTATTCTCAGCGCCTTGTGAAGCTCGGGATCAATGCGAAACATGGTTGCTTGCATCTCCTTTACCCCCTTTCTGCTGGTTGTTTTCATGACTTCTTGATATCATGAAATGGCAAACCGTTGCAAGAGAATTAGGGGGTGTTTTTTCGCTCAAGCCACTTTTTTATTTGTGAAGGGGAGAACTTCCGGTACTTGCCAATTCTTACGGAAGGGATTTTGCGGCTCCTCGCCTGTGCATGGACGTGCCCTATATCGACTCCCAGGATCTTCGCCAGTTCTTCCGCCCCGAGTAGTGGTTCCAGGTTTCCGCCGTTGCTGTTCTTTTGGATCTCGGCCCTAATCGAACGCAGCTCCTGAATGCCAGCGAGGAGAGCATCTTCGAGCTTATCAAGTCGGCTCAACGCTTCGGGTAAGTCCATTCTCCCACCGTTTTACAGGCACAGTTTAGGCACAGGTCCAAAAATCAGTCATAAAATCCGCGATATTCGAATGCCCCACGGGATTGCATATCCCGCTTAGGGCACAGGCTCCTAAGCTCGATCCCGGGCTGCAGAGTTACGGATGGCTCATTCATAGTGAGCCCCGATTTAAAGCCCCTTTGTCACACTTTCGGCTAAGTTAAGGGGGGGAAGTAGCCACCTGGCTTAACTCTCTGATACAAACCTCAATGTTTTCGCGGGTCCAGACCCCGGTTTTTTGAGAGTCCTAGCCCGTTCCAATTGCCGTCTCAGGGCTTCTCGCCTTTCGGGACTAACTGGACCCCGTTTGCGCTTCTCGGCCATCGCTGCCATTTCGGCCTCTATGGCCTTCTGGTACCCCAGTTCGCGTTGGTAGAACTCGATAACGCTCCGATACGGAATCACGCAGTCGCTACGATCCTCGAGCCGCCTAGTCTGCGGGTTCCTCCACTGGCAGGACATAACCCGCTCAAAGAATTCACGCGGGTCTTCAATCTTGCCGCGAAAGATATCCACTAAATCATCAACGCTGCGCTTGCGCCTTTGCATGAGACATTGAAAATCCTTGAACGTGATTTCTGGATAGTGCATCGGCTGAGTTCCTAGCCATCTCGGCTTGTTTCGTAGCACTAGACCCAGAGCCTCAAGCCCGCGCGTTTGTGCCTCGCTGTATGGCATCCGGCATTTCTCACGCGTAGTATCCCGGGCTTTCTCGTTGTTCGTACTCGTTATACGTCGCGCAGACTGGATCATAAAAAAGCCGTGCCATGCCCCGGCGGCCAACGTGCCGGAAACGGATTTTTTGAACGTGGATTTGAACTTCAGCGGAATCCGCTCCAGACAAGTCTCGCCAGACAACCAGACCGTTGTCTGCTTTATTACGCCAATGAGCTGAGCCAGCGCAGTCATAGAGAGTTGGCACGGGATACCGGCCGGAGTCATCCCGGTAAAGTTTCGCGGGATGGATAACAATCCAGACGTGGATTTTCCTCTGACGGGCAAAAACACGGATGCGCTTCAGGCTCTGTGAGATGTATTCCGTTTCACTCAGACCGGCAGGGCGAAGCGCCTCAAGCTCGTTCCACGGATCGATTACCAGACCCCGAATTCCCCGGCGCAAACAGAGTTGGCTAGCCGTGGACAGAATCTTATCCACGGTCCAATCCTCTTCGTTCCCCGGCATGATCCACGCGAAGTGGTTGTTGATCCACTGTATGGTGGATTCGAATTCCCTCTCGGTCATCCGCTGGGTCGGGCCGTCATGGAAAGGCTTACCGATGAATTTTTCGGCAATGCTTGCCATGTGCTGTTCAAGCGGTAAGTTCTCAGGTGAGAAGAGCGCGAAGCTCCAGCCGTGAAGTTTGGCAAGGTTCACAAGCAGACAGTCAAGCCAGTTTGATTTGCCGCTGGACGGAATCCCGGTGACTGCGGTGAACTCGCCAGGGCGCACAGTATAAAGCCGGTCCAGTTCCCGCCATCCGGTGCGATAGCTCGGGTCAAAACCGTGGTTGTAAAGACGATGTAGGTCTTGCAGGCAGTCCGCAATCTCAAAAACACCTTCGAGTGGGAAGCGCTCGGCATTCTCAATGAACCAGCGCAGATCCTCAGCGCCATCTCTGACAAGCACTTCATTCGCGTCCTTGCGGCCCTCAGGCCAGCGCACACGCGAGCATTTCTCTTGCCCCAGCCGCCGCGAAAGCTCTTCTTCAAGACGCCGCCCGGGCGCATCCGCATCAACAGCGATGATATGCTGCTTAACTGCCTCGATCTTCTCCCGGTCGGCTTCGAGAAAGCTCAAAAGAGCATCGTAATTCTTGGCGTTCGGCGGAGGTGCCCCGTTTGGCACAGACACGCAGTTTCGGATCCCGGCCACTTCAACCGCGAGTTTGTCACATTCGCCTTCAACCCAGATCAGCGGTTTCTCAGGGTCAATATCATCAACCCCGTAGAGCAAGAGTTCGCATCCTGGCTCAAGGCGGAAATGCTTCTCAGCCAACGTTCGATATTTTCGGTTCAGGAGCTCGCCGTTTCGAAAATACGGGAAGATCAGCGCTTCGGCGTGGTCTTCGATCTGGGGCATGTATACGCGACCGTAGTCGATCCGGCTGCGCGATCGCACGGCGTCGGTAATGCCCCGGGAGTGAAACCAGTCAACGCCATGCTGGGGGATCGTCAGTTGTGGGCGAGGGTCTGGCCGACGATATTGCGCTCTGCGCCAATGAGTCGGCTCACCAGGCCTATTGCTATCTTTCCCAAGGCCAGCAGCCCAGCCGCAATGGTGGCAAATCCACGCGCCCTTCTCGACGTTCACGGACAGGCATTTGGCCTTGTTCTTCCGCCGCTGATCGCTGCATCTCGGGCAGGTCGTCTGAACTTCAGGACCGCTGGCAGTCTGCGGGATCTCAATTCCGTGATCGGCGAAGCTCATCATCCGACAAAGCCTCCGGCGATTCGGGGTTGAAACTCTTTCGATTTACGGAGCCAATTCCGGAAAGCCGCTGCCGTATCTTTTGGCCAGCGTCCTTTTGCTCGGTGCCAATCCAAAAACTTGGGGAGTTCGGCTTGTGCTACAGTTTGGGAGATGTCGTTATTGACGCACCATTCGCGAAGGCTCTCGGTTAACTCGAATTGTTCAAGAGACGGCGAAAAAGATTTTTTGCGCTTCTCTCTATTGGGTTTTGATATATGGGTTTGGTTGGGTGAACGCTGGTTCACCTCTTCCATGCACTTTTGTTCACTAGTCCTTACACAAGCGTGATTTTTTTAGGAAGAAGGTGAGTAGATACTCGAAATGCCCGCCAGTAGTGGTTACCGTGTGAATTGGGAAAAA
>JACQUW010000001.1 GCA_016210115.1 Deltaproteobacteria bacterium
TGGGTTACATTCCAAATGAGTCAACGATACCCCCTTGGGTTACATTTTAGATGAGTTGATACGAGTCGTTTATTACGGCGCCTTACTACTGCAGGATGGAAAGCTCATTTTAGACGGCTTTAAGAGGGCCTATCCATTTATTGACTACAATCAATTTAGAATAAGCAATGCGAGGCTCGTCAGCAAAGTGGATGCCGAATCGAAGGCCGGAGCGAATCAGGCTGACCTGCTGAACACGAGCGGCTTGTTTCCATACCAGCTCGTCAAACAAAACCTCGTGGCGAGGTACTCATCGCCGCAAGAGGCGAAGTTGCGCGCCGGTTTTGCAGACACAAACGGCTACTGGGCGGCCCTTCTCCATATCCCGGTGGTCCTCGCCTACAATACGAAACTCGTAAAGGCCAGCGAGGTTCCGCAAAAATATGAGGATCTGCTGGATGCTAAATGGCGCGGCCGCACTGTTTTGGATTCGGACGACGAGGACCTCTTTGCCGCGTTAGTGGAGGCATGGGGCGAGGCCAAAGGAAAGAATTTTCTACGAGGCCTGGGTCGTAACCAGGCGTCTCTCCGGCGGGGAAGAGTGCTGATCGGCCAACTACTGGCCGCCGGTGAGTTTTCGGTGGCCATGTTTCTTCACAGCGAGATCCCCATGAGGCTCAAAACGCAGGGGGCGCCGGTAGATCTCGTGTATCTCCCTCCTTTTCTCAGCAAGTTGTCAGCCATTTCTATTGCCAAATACGCCCCCCGTCCATACTCGGCGATTCTTCTATACGACTATCTCCTCTCCAAGGATGCTCAAACCATCATCGCTGATCAGTTGCGCCGGGAACCCGTCAGAACAGACGTAGAAGGAAAGCATCCTGAATTTACGAAAGAGAAGTATCTTGTTGTGAATCCCCACACGGCGGGCCCCAAGCTTGCCGAATTTGAAAATCTCTTCGAAGAGGTTTTTAAGGTAAAATAGGCTGCATTGACTCTCGCGTCATCGATTACAGGTAACCTTTGTCTTTGTAGTACCTGATGGCCCCGGGATGGAAAGGGATTTTTATTGGGCCGTTTTCCGAATCCCGGCAAAGACTTTTCATATTGAGAGGAAGATCGTCATCAACGGGAATTGCGCTTTGTCGCGCATCTATGGCTTCGCATATGGCGTAGGCGATATTTTCCCCAAGCCACCGGTGTGTGATTAAGGGCCAGCCACTAAAATCGATTGTAGTCGCATCGTCTTTGAGATTCTTGAATCGGCTTTTTGGAATCATCGCCGGCTGATATCCTATGCGCGCAAGTGTTCTTATAATTTTCGGTTCAAGGTTCAAAACCTCGTATCCATTTTCCAACGCCTTCGATAGCCATCCATCTTTCCTTCGTATCCCCTCATCGAACACGGCATCCACCTCTCTCTTTTCAATGCTTTCTCCCCGCCTTGGAGACCCTGGGTGTGGACACTCTTCTATCATTCCGCCCCACCGTTCGATCTTCGCAAACGATAGACCATAGAGCGAAAGGATCTTGGACACGGTGTAATAGGTCGTGTTATGAACCCCGGAGGCTCGGGTGGAAATTCGAAGGGGAATTCGTTTGTTCACAATATCGAAGAGCGATTTGATTTTGAGATCTCTGGAGACGACGATGGCGATCCGGTCCCATGACGGAAACGAAGCGAGCGCTCGAAGCGGCAGTTTTTCCTTATAAAACCCCTTTCCCATATAGGCCATCGTAACAATCGGTGATGGGTTGACATACGCGATATCGACACGCTTCTTGCCGATTTCGATCGGAGCCTTCATCCCGCCCATGACATCTCCGTTGATCCCGATGCTCAAAGAAGGAAGTTCGGGTTCCTCACTCCCGGTTTTTAGAGTCAGACTGAGCGCGTTTCCGAGCTCGAACATATGTCCTGTGAAGAGTTCTGTCAGAACCTCTAACGCCATTTTCGTTCTCATCATTCTGAAATTCATTCTGGCCATGCGACGCGTCTTCCTTCCGATGGACAATTACCCCCCACTTTCCGCAAAGCCTCGGAACACCGGTTGCCCGGCTTTGATGGTCCTTTTCCATGTACCGCTTTTTGCAGGTTTGGGAAAGAGGACTGCAGATTTCCTAATCTCTATAAATTTCTCGTCGGGGATTCTCGTGGTGGGTTTATCCGTGCGGCCAGTTCCTCTTGGTATAAGTCTTGCTCCGGCGCCCTAGGCAAGGGCGACGTTCGTCCGCTGGCTTCGATGATTAACGTTAATAAGCTCTTTCGCAGGCTATCCATCCGCGCCAAGCTGGTGATCGCCTTCGTTTTCCTCAGCGTGGTGCCAGTGGCCTTGATTG
The DNA here is from genome assembly GCA_016210115.1 of Deltaproteobacteria bacterium. Lineage (GTDB taxonomy): Bacteria > Desulfobacterota > Binatia > UBA9968 > UBA9968 > JACQUW01. Next base: position 2,320 of record JACQUW010000001.1, read on the forward strand.
GAGGGTACGGAGCAGTTTTCTCCTTCTTGCTTCTCAGCGAGCGTCTCCTGGATCAGGTTAAGTTCGGTGTAACCACAAAAGCGGGAGACATCCAAAACTTTTTAAGCAACGTTAAAGAGGATGTCTTGTTTCTGAGCCGGCTACCAACCTTCCGGCAGTTAATCGATCTTCCAGATACAGCCAGCGCGGCAAGGCAGTCCTTGGTAAACCGGTTAGGCGGCGAATTCCTAGCCTTCTCGCGGGCGCATAAAGCCTATTACCAGGTGAGGTATATTGACCAGCGCGGTATGGAGATTGTGAGGGCTGATTTCGGCGGCAAGCAGAGTTTCCTTACGCCCCCAGACCAGTTGCAGAACAAGGAGGACAGGTACTATTTCCGCGAAGCCATTCAGTTCCCTCCCGATGAGGTGTACGTCTCCCCGATGGACCTCAATATCGAAAGAGGGCAAGTCGAAGTTCCCGACAAGCCGGTGGTCCGCTATGCGACTCCCGTCATCAACTCGCATGGTAAGAGCCGGGGGATTGTCATCATTAATATCTATGCCTCGTACATCCTCGGCCAAGTCCTAGCTCTCCGCCAGGACAAAAGGGGCATCACATTCCTCGCGGATAACGAAGGCTCTTACCTTTCCCACTCCGAGAGGACAAAAGCTAACGGTGGCTATTTCAGCCTCACTGCTGCTGACAACCTGAAGAACGACTTTCCGCAACCGTTGGCTGGTGAGATCCTTTCGGGAAAACCGGGTGCATTAGCCGGGCCGGGGGCAAGCGGGAAGATCGTAGCCTTCGCCCCTATATCCCCGTATGCCGGGGAGCGGAATAGGTTCTGGGTGATCGTCCAGGCCTACAACAAGGCCGAGGTCCTGTCTTCGATCCGGTCCTTTCAGGTCCTAATTTTCGTCCTGGGAGGCCTTGTCCTGGCCATCGCCGTTACTGCGGGGATTGCGGCGGCCAGGCATTTCACAAAACCGATTCTGCAGCTAAGCCGAGGCGCTGAGATCGTGGCTGGAGGAAACTTCGACTATCCAATTAAAGTGGAGACCAACGATGAAATCGAGGAACTGGCCTGCCGCTTCAACATCATGACCCAGAAGCTGAAAGAACACGAGGGACAGCTCCGAGCTGCCCATGAGAGGTTGGAAATGAAAGCCCGAGAGGTCGCCGCTCTCGAGGAGAGGGAACGCATTAGCAA
>JACQUW010000070.1 GCA_016210115.1 Deltaproteobacteria bacterium
CCCTATAACGAACGATCAGCCATTGGGTAAGGGTATGGCTAGGGGTGAAAATCAGATGGGCGAGGAGATCTTGTAGTCTAATTTATCAATCGGGCGTGTCTCATTTCATTGACAGGTTCCGCAGGCTGCGGATCCTCGTCTCCCAAAGCGTACTCATGCGAAGCGACCCGCCGCTCGCATGAACGACAGCGACGGCCGTAGGCAAACGTCTCCCAGTGTGGTGTTGACTTAGCTTGACGAACTATCCTTCCGTTCTCATCGAGGGTCGGGTTTCCTTCGCGCCGACGGAATTTTTCCAGGGTCAAACTTGCTGCGAGTTCGCCAAAACACTTCTTTTCGTCCAACTCTTTGTCACTCTGAAGCTTCAGCTCGCGGAAAAGAGATTGCTTGTACTTTTCTCTGGTCAGCCACCGTCGAACTTCTAGACCTTCGACTCCTCCGGCCAATTCCACTAGACGGAAGGGCCGCCAAACAGCTACGCTGTTTGCAATCAACGTTTCGACTGTGTAGAGGAATTCGATCTCGTCCGCGAGAGCTTGGGCTAAGCAGTTAGGAGCAAATGCCAATATCTCACCGCCATTGGCATAAATCACACATTCCGGACAGTCTAGAGACTGTCCCTTATGGCGATCCGCAAAACGTCTTTGGACCTCTTCGGCTCGTTTGCGCTCGTCTTGATCCAGATCGGAAGAAAAGTGGCAAAACAGCGCCGGCATCTCCACCAAATTAATGTCATCGAGCAACGAACTCGCACCTCGAATCTCAGGCAGCTTGGCCGATTCAAAGACATACTGCTTGATCTTTGTTGCCCCACCAGCGACAAGAGCAATCTTAGGATCGCCTAATGCCGAGGCTTTCTCCTGGATCTGTTCAAGGCGAACAGCCACTGACTCATCCTCCGGCGGATCTTGCAGCGCCAAGGTAGCTGCGTTAAGCATTTCTGCAAACAGACGTTCCTCGTCTGTTTGCGGCTGTCCCCTATCTCTGAGGCGGCGTAGCGCGCCTCGGTCAGGAGGCCGCTTCAGGCGGTCATACGCCAGACAGTAAGCAACCGCGAAGACAAAATCCGGAGGTGTGTCCACCGTCATTTCTTACTTCCAATTCAACTCGCCATTGCGAGTAAGCGTTTCCCTAACCCAAGGACAATTCCTTTCGCCACGTGAAGGATTGACCTGTCAATTCAGAGCGTAGCAAACTCCTTCGCTCATGTTCCCTAAGCCGTCCCCCTCAAAGGCCGCTTCCCTATTTCCTACGCGGGTGCTTTCGCGGCGCGGCGCAGTATATGCATGAACGCCGCCATCGTGACCAGAGATCCGCAATTTCGCCGGGTCGAGCACTTGGTAACGGTCAACTGGCCTTGGTTTCCCGCTGTCTTGAACTGTGCAAACCTTATCAACCCTACAAACCCAATAAAGCCAACAAACTCCATAAACGCTAAGAATCACGAAGTGTCTATCTGATACCTCCCCAACCCAAACCCCGTTCCCTTTCCGACATGAACTTTCTCGCCAAGGCTGATCATGGAGAGAAACTCACCAAGCTCTCCGCGATACTCCGCCTTCCCCACGAACCCTCCCATCTTCATCCTCGTATCTTGTCTTGCGGAATACCGCTCCCAGTCGCGGCAATCATCGTTGTTCGTGTTTATTGGGTCCATTGAGTTTATTGAGTTCTTTGAGTTCATAGGGTTGATTGGGTTGTTGGGTTCATTCACTACCCACCAACTCTATAAGCTCAACAAACCCCATAAACCCAACAAATCCACAACCCAATATAAACTCACCAAATACGATCCATCACCCCGCCTCAAACCCTTTCCAGCTAATCTCCCATTCACGCCCCCCCGGGTATTCCTTCCAGTCCCAGAAAAATCCTCCGGGGATTCTCTCCCTTTTCAAGCCGGCCTCCTCAATGATTTCCTGGATGCGCTTGAGCTTTGCCTGCATGTATCCCTTGGTGTCATAAAGGATAATCCCATCTAACGCCAAGTCGAGATAAAAAGAAGGGAACCCCTCCTCAAACTCTCTTTGCGTCTTGGCGAGATAGGAGACCCCTCCCTCCAATGGCGCTTTGCTCATTCCTCGCACACACGCGTATCGCTTCATGGGCGACGTTGGCAGAGATCGAGCCAAAATGAAGATATCCCAATCGCTTTCTCTCTGTTCCTCACCTCTCGCCCGGGAACCAAAAAGCACGACTGCAATCAGGTTCCGCCCCAACCCTGCTTTAAGGTTCCCTACCAAAGAGCGTAAGGCCTGTTCTACTTTTTTTTCTTTTGCGGCCATTGTCCGACGATCCTTTTCGCAGCATCATGAGCTTTGCGTGCCGAATCCAGGGCTTCCTCCGCGCTTTCCTCATCAAAAAGCTCCCACGGCGTCCGGTACTCGCTTTCGTCGCCATAATCAGTTCGAACATGCTCCTCAAAACCTAGTTTTCCGGCGATCTCCTGGAGTATCGCTATTTCCTTTCTCAAACTTTTCAACGTGGTGTCCTTAAGCAGTTTGGCCAACGCCTCTTCGAGCTGATGGACCTTTGGCACCGGACCTCGCATAGCAATGACAGCCTTGGCGGCATTTTCGACACACATCTGAGCGTTGTCCACGCACGAGCGCCAGCGGGAGAGTCGAATGTCCTCTTCGGCTTCCGCAAGAAAACCTTCCGCCAATCTTAGGCGAAACTCGGCGTCCCTTCCGGCCTTCACGGTCGATTTCCTTTTACCTAAGTCCGGCGTCCTGAAGCGATGATCCCGCGCCTCTGCACTCCAAACCCCGTCCCTTTACCCAATTAGTCGTGCTCGTGTTCGTGGCTCATGCTCGTCACTGCGTTCATTGAGTCCATTGCGTTTATAGAGTTTATAGCGTTCATTGAGTTCATCGCGTCTATTGGGTTCATCTGAACCTTCACTAGCTATCTCCCCAACTCAATAAACCCACAACCCTATAAACTCAATCAACTCAACAAACGCTATCAACCCGTAACTTAACAAACCCAATGAACCCCAAACTCCCTGTCTCTTGTCTCTTCCGCTGAAATCATATATCAATCTTCTATCAGAAGGAGACACGATCATGGCACGTTTCATGGTTTCGATGCCGGACGAAATGGTAAAAAAATTGGACCGTAGGGCGCAAGAGGAGCACCGCAGCCGCAGCGAGCTCTTGCGCGAAGCAGCGCGGCGGCACCTGGCCTCTGCCGCACCGGTGGAGGCCAAGGAAAGCCCAACCCCCCGAAGGACCAGCAAGCAAAAAGTCCAAAAGAGGTGGACTAAGAAATCCCTGGAACAGCACCTCTTGGAAAAGGGGTTGGCCCGGAGAGGATGCCCTGGGCTTGATTCTCTGGTAGGTCCTGTAAAAGGTCCTGTTGATATGAAGCGGGTTTTACGGATTACCAAGAGACTCGCCGGTTTGAGCCGCCAGATCATCGAGGATCGTGAAGACCGGCTGTGATTTTCTTCTTTGACACCAGTGCTCTTGTTAAGCGTTATCTCCATGAGAAGGGGTCTGCTCGTGTCCGCCGTCTTTTGCAGACCGCCGATGCGATTTTTTATCAAACCTTTGTCGCTCCCCTCGAGATGACCTCCGCCTTCTACAGGCAGCACCGTGGCGGTCAAATTTCGGTCGAAGAACTTTCTTTTCTGCTCAGATCTTACGGCGTCCACTCGCACAAAGAGTACCTTCTGGTTCCTTACTCCGAATCCCTGATCAACCTGGCTGAGGCGCTGATTAGCCGCCATCCACTGCGGGCTCTAGATGCCGTCCAGCTTGCGAGTGCACTGGAGTTACGCGGCGCTCTCCCCGTAGACGCGCCTCCGCTCATTTTTGTCTCTGCCGATGACCGCCTCGTTAAAACCGCCAGCCAAGAACATCTCCAAGTGGAGAACCTGGAAAGTTTTCCCTGATGAGTTCATCGGGTTGTGGGTTCATTGGGTTTATAGAGTCCATTGCGTTTCTAGAGTTCACTGGGTTCATTGAGTTCCTCGTATCCTGCCTTGCCGAGTATCGTTTCATGCCGTGTTCGTGCTCGGGTTTCGTGCTCGTTTATCTTGCGGTGATCGTTGCTCGCTCTCCGTTTTCGCCAGGGTTGACGGTTCCAGGTCTCCAGGTATATTAGCGGCATGGGAGCTTTGCCGATCCAAAAATCTCTTGCGACGTTGTTGGAAGCGCTTAAAAGCTACCACCCTCAGAAAGTTATTCTCTTCGGCTCCGCCGCGCGCGGCGAGGCGGATGCCGAGAGCGACCTCGACGTGCTGATCATCAAGGAGACTGACGAGCCTTTCGTCGAGCGCCTCGAGACCATGGCCCAGCTATGCCCGCGATATGTTCATGCCGATATCCTCGTGTACACGCCCGGCGAGATCCAAGCTATGTTGGATGAGGACAACCCCTTCATCACTCAAGCCCTCCGTGAGGGAAAGGTGATCTATGAAGCCAGGCCGTGAGACCGGACTGCGCTGGCTCCGCCAGGCCGAACACGACCTCAAGATCGCCAAAAGTCACCAACGGCAAGGCGATTACTCCGACGCCTGTTTTATGGCCGAGCAGGCAAGCCAGAAAGCCCTTAAGGGATTCCTGACGGCTCAAGGACAACGCTCCGTGCCAATCCATTCGGTGGCGCAGTTGGCCGAGGGGTGCGCGAAAATCGATCCTGATTTTGCCAGTCATATTGATCCGGGCCGCATCCTGGATCAGTACTACATCCCTACGCGCTACCCTGATGCTCTCGCCCCGCCTGCTGTGCCATTCGAGTCATACACTCAAGAACAAGGGAACAAGGCTCTCGAAGCCGCCGCGGCTATATTGGGCCTGGTGTCCCACAAGCTACGTTAATCAAGTTCCTTGAGTTTATTGGGTTCTTTGGGTTCATTGGGCTCATGGGGTTTATTGGGTGGATTGAGTTAATTGGGTTTCAACCCTCAAATCTCTGAACCTCCACATGACTTACTCAACAAACGCAATTAACCCCATAAACCCTGAACTCTGGATACCTCTATTTCGTACCTCCCCAACCCAAACCCTGTCCCCTTACCCCGCTACTCGTGCTCGTCGCTCGTGTTCGTGCTCGCTGCACCCACAACGTACATTCCCAGGCCAAAGGTGGAGCTCTTCCCGACGTGAATCCTTTCTCCGAGCTTCAGCAACGGCAGAAATTCGGCGAGTTCCCCATGGTACTCCACCTCCCCCACAAATCCTCCCATCTTCATCCTCGTATCCTGCCTGGCCGAATACCGCTCCCAATCATGCCACCTGATGTTTCCATCCTTCATCTCTACCGTCTTGGCTCGTTCGATAATCCCTTTAAAGTCCAGATTTAGCTCCTCCCCGCAGTGGAAATAGCAGAGATTGGAGAGACGGCGGAGAAGGTTCCGAATAATAACGTGAAACTCAGGAGCCGTGTGCAGCTCGCCGTTATAGGTGACGCGGGTGGGGGTCAAATAGTTGATGGTTAAGAGTCGAGAGTTGAGAGTTAGATCTGAGCGTTGAGTGTCGAGTGTTGAGTGTAGCGGGCTTAGTTTTGAGTTTTGGGATAGGGAAAGATCCCGGATCGTTAGGGGATGAAAGGAATTGGCAAGGACTTTTCTCTGGCCGTCGTAAATCTCCTTTTCGCCGCCGCCAGGGTCAAGCCAGCTCACTTTCTCCAACGCAAACCTCCCACGGCCTCTTCCGATGCCCCGTTCCCGGCCTAATCGGTCGAACGTATAGATAAAATACGGCAGGTAGTCGATGGCTTTCCCGATCAGCGTCAGACCAAAGCTGAGGAGTTCATTGGGTTTATAGAGTTGTTGGGTTTCAAGAGGAGGCTCGATTACGAAGGGATGGGGTGCTCGCTCGTATCTGCGCATCCGGGCGGAATCCTCCGGAATGGGCGTGTCGAAGATATAGGGGTAGGCGCATTTGAGTCTTAAAAGACACCGGTCACAGTCCCGGTGCTCCATAATGCAGACAGTTTCCTTGAACGTAATTCCAAAAGCTCCCCTGAGCGTGGAGCCCTTGTAAGGCGGCAGATGTAGCTCTGTAGCGGCTCTGAGGTGGAAAATGAACGAGGCGAAGGTTATTTTCTTTAATTCTGCGACAACGTCGTCGCGATAAGGGGATATGCGCTCCGTGATCGCGTTTTGTTGCTCGACGCTTGGGATGGCTTCGTCCATGATGCTCGCCCTCGCATCCGCACCTCAGCCAGAGGCTCCCCCGAGAACCTAACCTCAGGCCGCTTTTATTCCGTGTTAAAATGAATGTCAAGAAAAAAATGCGACGGCGGCTTATAGGGCGAGAGCTATGTTAGAAATGCCGAGTTTCAGCACTAACGAGCAGCAAATAGGCACCCTCACCTCAGTTTTCTCCCGCCTGCCACACCTGCCCGCCTGTCTGCCGTGCAGGCAGGCGCACCCGGCAGGCGGGCGGCAGACAAGTGTCGAAGGATAGGATCAAAGAGAGGGATCATTCGCCCGCAGAACTGCCCGGCTGCATTCAAACCCATTCAGGAAAAGCACATTCTCGGACTTTCGGAATTCCGAAAATCCGAAAGCAGCGGAGTAGGGCTCCGACCTGCACAAACTCCGCTTATACGCTACTACGAAGGTTGGACTCCTTTCGCGCCAGGATCATCTTCCGGTGGGGTATACCCGCTTCGTAAAATACACGGCCTACCTGCCGAAATCCCATGCCGGCATAAAAGCGTTGCTCTGTTATTTTGACGTAAAGGATTCCTTGACCCTTGCTCAGTGGCGCGCTTTTTTGGATTGCGGACGCGCCAGTCTGATAGCTGGTCTCAGGCTTGCTGCGCCCTCTCAAGCATCGCAACCCACGGGAGTTTGCTGTTACTACTTTGAAGTGGTAATAAAACGAATACGAGAAAGGAGAACGGCATGAGCAGAACCATGACACGCGCAACGCTGGCATCGGGGAAAGTGACGCTCTCGGTGATCCCGCGGCGCCGGATTCTTATGCGAAAAATCCAGGCCCTCGCGGGGAGGAGAAAGAAAAGTGTCTCTGAACAGGTCTGGGAGCTATGTGAAAGAGCCCTGGAAAATCAGGAGGGGCTACGCACGAGAGGGCGCAAGATCCCTCTGCCTGGCGCCGACCTCGGCCGCGTCCTTATTAAAGACCGCAAAGAGCTCTATGACGACATCCTGGCTCATCGACTCTAACGTGCTCGTCTATGCCTTCTTCCATAGAACTGAAGAGGCAGGTAGACAGGACCCTGAAAAAAGTCTGCGGCTTGATTCACGGCAGGTAATGACGCTGGCAGTGAAAACCGCTCTTCCCACCGCAATCGCCCAGCAGAATCTTCTTGAATTTCTCGCTATCGTAACCAGCCCGAAGCGCGTTACTTCTCCTGTGGACCTGCGTCGAGCTCTCGAGGCTTGTGACGCCTATCTCTCGTTTTCTACGCTGGTGACGCCAAAACCGAGCACTTATCTGACATTTGAGGCGTTAGCAAAACAAAGGAGAGGATCGCGCGAACGCCTTTTTGACCTTTATCTCATCGCGACGGCTATGGACAATGATCTTTCGCAAATTTGCACCTGGAACACAAAGCACTTCCAGCATGTCCCGGACTTTCTTGTCAAGACTCCAACGGAACTTCTCAATGCCTTCGCTAAGAAGTCTGAATAACCACGGACGGAGAAGACACAGCGGACTTCGTAGAAGGCGAGGGAGAGGGAGAAAGAAAGAGTGATCATTCGCGACCCCAGCCATCTACGACTCGAACCAATTCACGTGGAGCGCATTCTCGGACTTTCGGAATTCCGAAACTCCGAGTACCGCGCCAGGATCATCTTCCGGTGGGGGATGCCTGCTTCGCAAAATACGCGGCCTACCTGCCGAAATCCCATGCCGGCATAAAAACCTACGACCGGAAGCTGGGCGTGAAGAAAAATCTTTTCGGCTCCGCGTCTTCTTGCCGTTCGAACCGCATGCTTCAGAAGCTCCCGCCCGATTCCCCTTCCGCGATAACTCTTCAGCACCGCCATCCTTCCGATCTTTGCCTGTCCGTTTCGCATCACGAGCCGCGCCGTTCCTACGGTCCTGCCCCCGGCTTTGGCGAGGAAATGGATCGCAGCCTGATCGTCGTCGTCCAGCTCGATCGATCTGGGGACGCCTTGCTCTCTCACGAAAACCCGCAGGCGAATCGCGAGAGCCCTGTGAAATTCTTCTTGAGAACGCACCTGCCTCACCATGATCGGAGCCGGTTCCCTGGGATAGAAGCTATCGGAGAGAAAAACGAAGCGCCTCTGGCCAAAATTGCAAGCCGCCTTCATTGGTTTTCCTCGCCGCCCTGGACGCCTGCGCAGGCAACGATCGTCAAACCAACCAGCTGCGGAGTCGCGAACCTGGCCGGAACCAACTCAAAACTGAAAACTAAAAACTCAAAACTATTGATCTCTGGGTTACAGGCTTACCTTTTCGGTGTAGAGATCATCGATAAAACCGCTCTGCTTCAGCTCCTCCAGAAAACGCGGCTCGAACAAATTGACCGGATTGACGTCCCGCGCTCTCTTGTCACCGGCTGAGACCGAGTCGATCAATGACTGTAAGGCTTCGCGATTCGGTCCGGGCACCGGCGTTAATTGGGCGGCGAACTCTTCGTACATGTTTTCGATAGTCTGCGGATCCATGTTGGTCAAGTATTTTCTGACGATGGCGATACTCTCCACTTTATGTGAGAGAAAAAATTGGATTGCAGCCAGGTATCCCTTCATAAAGCGTCTTACGACGTCTTCGTCTCGGTTGATCACCGTCCGGCTCGTCATGAGGAGAGCAGTCGTGACGGGAACCTCTTTGGCCTCCAGGATATTAACGCCCAGCCGTTTCGCCTGTGAAGCAACATCCTGGGTTATCGGCGCAGCCTGGATCAAATTCTTTACAAGAGCAGCAATCCGGTTGGGGGATAGCCCCGCCGACACAAATTCGACGTCCCGCACCGGGTCCAGCCCCGCGCGCCGCAGCAGAATGCGGGCAATGAGATCGGATTTCTGTCCCGGACCCGATACGCCGATTTTCTTTCCTTTGAGGTCCTTGATAGACGCAATCCCGGCTGTCACCCCCATGTCATAGCGTTCCATGGTGATATGAGAGGCAAGAAAAACAATGTCCTTTCTTTCCAGAATCGGCTGCAGGACCGAAATGGAATTTCCGAAGCCCAACACGAAATCGACGCCGATCAAGGCATGAATTCCGCCGCTGAGCGTGTCACGGATGAATACCTCGTCCACCTCAAGGCCATATTTCTTGAAAATCCCGCCGTCAATTCCCACATAGGCAACAGCAGTGCTTATGCCCCAGCCGGAATAGGCGAGTCTGACCTTCTTCATCCCGTTCGCCTGGGCATCCACAGTGGCCGCCCATAACAAAAGCGCGCACAGGCCAGCTCCCGCCCAAATAGCTTTCGATCTTCTTACGGAATCCATCGGTCAAAACCCTCCATTTCCACTCAGGGAACCCAATCAGTCAAAAAAATATTAAACTCCCGCGCCTCTTTGCCGTTTCTCGTTGAGGCAAATATCAGTTTCCTGCCGTCCCTGGAAAACATCGGGAAGCTGTCAAAGCGCGCGCCATAGGTAACCCGCTCCAGTCCGGTACCATCAACATTGATCAAATACAGAGAGAAACTCCGGCGCGCCGGGTCGTGCAGGTTCGATGAAAAGATGATCTGGCGGTTGTTTGGATGCATAAAAGGCGCCCAGTTGGCCGCGCCATTCCGGGTAACCTGCCGGCGATGGGACCCGTCGCCGGCCATCACGAAGATTTCGGCGCGATCGGGCTTTACGAGATTTTGGGAAAGAAGCCGGTTGTATTCTTTGAATTCTTCAGGGGTCTCCGGGTGAAAAGCGCGATAGACGATATTCTGACCATCCCAGGAAAAAAAGGGACCCCCATCGTAGCCTTTTTGAGAGGTGAGCTGTCGGACATTCTTGCCTTCCGGATCCATGAGGTAGATGTCCAGGTCGCCACGCCGCATCGAGGTGAAAACGATTTTCCCGTCGGGAGCAATCGTCGCTTCGGCGTCATAGCCCCAATGATCAGTCAAACGCTTGAGTCCGCCGCCATCGAGGCTGGCACTAAAGATCTCATACTCCGGGTGAACCGGCCATACGTAACCGAGGCGCGGATCGGGCCGCGGAGGACAGGCCTCCCCGGCGAGATGAGTAGACGCGTAGACAAATCGCTTCCCGTCGGGGAAGAAAAAGCCGCACGTTGTTCTACCCTTTCCGGTGCTGAGGAGCTTTAGATCTCCCCCGTCCGTATCCATGCTGAAGATCTGATCGCACTCGAAAGACTCTCGTGTAGATTGAAAGATGATCCGCCGGCCATCGAAGGAAAAATAGGCTTCCGCGTTCTGGCCTCCGAAGGTGAGCTGCCTTAATCCGCCGAGATGGCGCTCCGGCTGATCTTTAAAATCGCCCTGCGACCGGGTGGCGCCCTCAAAAACCAAAGGAATCAGCAACAGCGCGCCGAGTCCGAGCAGAACTGAGGTGATTTTTCTAACGTACGCCATCTTGAGATTTGCAATCTGCCAAACACTATACCTGCCCTAAACCAAAAGGAAAGAGAGGCGGAGCCTAAGAAGCGAACAAGCTTGCGGTGCCCGCCGGGCCAGTATAAGCTGCTTTCGCGTACCAAGGAGGAGCCTTATGAGACTGCTTCACACCATGATCCGGGTGAATGACCTGGACGAATCGCTCAAATTCTATTGCGATGTTTTGGGAATGAAGCTCCTTAGAAAGAAGGACTATCCGTCGGGGCGTTTTACCCTGGCCTTCGTCGGCTACGGCCCGGAGTCAGAGCAAGCGGTCATCGAGTTGACCTACAACTGGGATACACACCAGTATGATCTTGGAAATGCGTTTGGACATATCGCCCTTGGAGTCGACGATATTTACCGGACGTGCGACGAACTGCGCCGCAAGAGCGCCAAGATTGTGCGCGAGCCCGGGCCGATGAAGCACGGCGGGACAGAGATCGCCTTCATCGAAGACCCCAACGGCTACAGGATCGAACTCATCGATCTCAGCAAGAGAGCGCCAAACTGAGATTGCGCCAGATGATAATAAAAAACCTGATCAAAAGATATGCGTGTCTCTTGGTTTCGCTGATCCGGTTCAAGTCTCAACCAAAGGAGGTATCCGCAATGGGAGAAGAATTAAAAAAAGAGGTGGTCATTACCCTAGAGGTAGAATCGGGGAAACTGGTGAGCATAGAGCCCAGAAACGGCGCCCGGATAACCGGCGAAGTGGCCGCCGAGGAGCTCGGAAAGATTTACGGGAGCACCCAGGGTTTCAAGTTCATTGGTCTGTTACTCCACGCTGAATCAAGCCCGGGATGCGTTTACTGGATCAATGGCATTCCCATACGGATCTGTTGAGACCTACATAGTTTTCGTGTCTGATGGCGGTTTTAGAGCGGTCCTTGACCATAGAGTTGGGACGCAGCGTCGGTGCGCCCGGATGCCGGTTAGTTCCTTTCGGGTAGAGATCCAGCCTTAGGGCAATGCCAAAGTCATTTTTAAAAAGACCATTCTGTCCGGTTGGATGCGCGGGTTATTACGGTCCGCTTCAAAAAATTTGAATTTGTTGTCCAAGAGGTTCGTCGCCCCGACGGTTATGAAGCCATATCGCCGGGGCAGACGGTAGTTAACCGCCGCATCGACGCTCCAAAAATCATCGCTGGCCGATTCAGGGCCGGTCGTAAGTCTTACAAGCTTCCCCTCTTGGTTGTAGTACGTTGCCGTCAGGGAAGCGCTCACCCCGGAAGGATGAACAAAATTTATGCCTAAGGGAATACGATGGGTGTTCAGCTTCTTTGGTTCTTCGAGCAACGGATCATTTCTGAATCGCTCATAGCTGTATTCCGCTCTAAGTGCCAGCCATTCATGGGGTGTCCAAAAAAGGTAGGCACGTCCGAGATACTCCTTCCCGTCTAATCTTCGCGTTCTCGTAGGTGAAACGCTTGCGTCAACCAGTGGAATCTCCAGATCCCTCTTGGAAAATTCCAACCCTCCGAACAGATCTTTTGTGAATTTCTGATCGATAGCCCCGCCATACCGCCATGCTTTTGTTATCTCAGGATCATCGAAAAACTGGTTGAAGCCCGCAACCTGAGTCGGCTCAAGGGTTTGGTCCGTGATCAGCGTTCTCTTAACAATCCTGGAGACAGCAGCTCGAACTGAAGTACCTGAAAACGGATTCCACGAAATCCCGAATTTGGGGTTGAATTGGGCCTCGTCCCCACCTGGAATGAAAGCAGGATCGCCCTTCAAGTAGTCAAAACTGGCCCCGGCAGCAACCGTAAAATCTTTTAATAAGTTGATGTTTGCATAAGTGTAAGCGTTGACGTGTTGGACGCCGGTATCGGTCGTTGTCGCGACGAGATCCAGAGGAGGGGGAAAGATGGTTCCTGTCTTCGTCCGAAGTTTTTCATTAACGTCGAAATACCCTAGGCCGCTCGCGAGGCTAAAGTACCGCGAACGAAGGAGGTGTTGGAGCTCCACGCTGACAGCGTCCTGGGGGCGTCTAATATCGACGGAAGTGAGAACGGGGGCGACAGGCGAATCATCGCTCACCCTTTGAGTTTTATCTTGGAATACAAACGAGCCGAGGATAATGGAATCCGGCGAAAAGGAGTGACGTCCACCGAAACGGACGGTGAAACTATCGCTTGTATCTCTCCGCCCGGGGAAGAAGTCTTCAGGAAAGAATCGTTGTCGAAGATCGCCGACTTTGGTTTCTCTGCGCCGAAGTTCGGCCTGAATGCTGCTTTGCGGGGAGAGTTCCAGTTGTAGAAACGCGTTGCCGACGTTGTCTCTCTGGTCGGCGTTTTTCCGCCACCCGTCCGACTGAAAATGAAAACCGCCGAGGCTGAAGGCAGCCTTCCGGTAAATCCCGGAGAGGACGCCTTCGCCCGCATAGGTTTTATTTTCACCGGCGAGGCCGGTCGTCTGGAACGTCACCCCGTTCCGGTTGAACAATGGGTTGAACTCGTTGAAAGAAAGCGCCGCAGGTCCTCCGGAGCTGATCAGGAATAAATTGCTCTCTGCGAGGTGGGGCTGAATGGGTGTCATGTTAAGAGGCTGAAGCAATTGAGACTGCAGCAGTTCACTGACCCTGGCGATCTCGTGGCGTGGCAAGACAGAATAAGAGTCGGCGAGAAACCTGTGGGCGGAGAAGTTCGTTGGATCGGTGTTGACGGACTTCCAGCCCTCTACCAGGGCAAGCTGCTGGAATCCCAGATCGCTGTAGATTCGCCCAAGACTCGCGCTGCGTGCAGCCAGATCCGAATCGAGCAACAGGCGCGAGCGGTAGACCGCCCGATTGTCGTTCAGTTCGATAGCTCTTTGCATGTCTTGCAAGGCCTCGACCGGCCGGTTCGTGGTCTGCTTGCGAATGGCATCATAGAAATAAGCCGTGGGGTCTCTCGGGTCAAACTCCTTCGCCATATGGTATTGAGCAACCGCCTGCTGATCTCGTTTTTCCTCGAAATAGGCCTTTCCCAGATAACTCCGGATGAGCGCGTTATCCGGGTTTAAGCTTACAGCGATGTCAATTTCTCTTCTGCCCTCGAGCAGATCTCCCTCTCGGATCTTTGCCAGGCCCAGCCCCAGCCTCGGCAGCGGATCGGCCTGATCAAGCTCAATCGCTCGTTCAAAAGCCTTCTTCGAATCTGCTGTGCGGATCTGTGTGAGATAGGCAAATCCCAGAACCGTTTGCGTCCTTGATAGATCCGGGTTCAGGGCGACTGTTTTTTGTGCCGCTTCGAGCGCTTCGCTCAGGCGGCCGAATGACAGCCAGATCTCCGCCAGCCTCGCCCAGGCAAGCGCATTATCCGGAGCTGCCTGCACCGCTTCTCGTAGGCTCGTGAGAGCGCCTTCAAGGTCGAAATTGGCTTGCTGGGCGTAGGAAAGAGCAATAAGCGCGGAAGCGGACCTTGGGTCGGCGGCAACAGCCCGTCGCGCCAGATCGAGCGCTTTCTCTTTTTCGTTCTGCGCCACCGCGATAACCGACTGCAGCGCAAGAGCGTCGCTGTATGTTGAATTCAAACGCAGGGCTCTATCGATGTCCTGGCTTGCTTCATCGAGGCGTCCCACCGCCAGCAGTAAGGAAGCACGATAAGCAAAAAATCGGGGCTCCGCGAGAGTATCCGGAACTCCCTTTATACTGTCGAAGGCTGCCTGAAAATCACTCTTGATATAAGCCTCGATTGAGTTCCGAACCATTCCCTGCCAACCGGGACCGGCTTGAAACTCTTCCGGGCGGAAATAGACCGTCGGCTGATAATAGAGTGCCCATTGGACCGCATCCCGAGGACGCACCACTACAGTCAATACCGGCGCTCTGCCCTGCTCGGCTACCGCGGACTCCCCGTCACTCAGCGTGAGAGTCCCGGCCGGATTGACAGCCAGCACCGTTCCTTCGAATATCGAGATCACGGTTCTATCGGCGTCGACTCGCACCAGGCCCTCGGTGCCCTCTACGCCCGCGTTGACGAAGGCTGTAATAATCTCCACGTTCCGCGGCAGACGACTGAAAAAATACAAAGCCCCCTTCACCAGCTCTACGAGAGAGGTTCTTTGTTCTTTCACTCCGCCCAGGCTGATCGTGGTGTTCTGGTCGAGGCGGAGAACGGGCTGGTTAATCAAAGCCACGTCGGCCCGGCTCGTCTCGCCGACCTGAATCCTATCACCGGCGCAGAAAGTGTCATTCAGCCGCGCCGGCTGCCACTGGGTTTCGCCCGCCCTTCGGACTTCGACGTTTCCCTGCGCCGAAACGATTTTTGCAACCCACGGGTCGCATGTCGTCGCCCCGGGCAAAATATCCGGGAGCGCCAGGACTGTCCAAACCCCGGCAAAAACAATCACGTTCAACGAACGGCACGTCCTCTTCACCTCTCACCTGCTTTCGCGACGCGCGCCGGCCAAAGGAACGGCGCTCTCTACTTTTCCTGCATCGGGATGATTCCTTCCCAAGGCTCTTCCGGCGGGTTGTTCTTGTAGTCCTCGCAAAGCTTCACATAAAAGCGCGCCAGGCCGTCTTCTCCTGATTTACAAATGGATTGACGAAATTTTTCTTTCGCCTCATCCCACGACCGGCGTCTGAAAGCTCGAATCGCCTCAGAAAAAATCGCCCCCGCCTCTTTTTGTTTCTCCTCGCATTCTTCGATGCGGCATATTAGTTCATGCACCACGACCGGGTGGGTTTTTCCTTTCAGCCGAAATCTTCCCGCCTCTCTCGTAAAGAAACCATCGAGGCCAAACAGGACCTCATCGGTTACCAAAATCTGCGTTCCCAGAAACTTGTTGAGACTGTCCATCCTCGACGCTGTATTGACGGTATCTCCGGCGGCGCCATACTCATAATGATCCGCAGCGCCAATATTACCCAGAAAAATTTCCCCCGCGTGAACGCCGACACGCGTGGGAAGCTTTAGAGTTCCGACAGAATCGCTGAACCGATTCGCTGCGTTGGCGATACCCAGCGCCGCAAGGCAAGCTTTTTCCAGCGGCGCGGCCTCACGCCGCATGGACTTCCAGATCGCCAGGATTGAATCTCCTTTCAGCTCGATGACAAGCCCGCCGTTTCGCTTTATCGGCTCGAATGTGGCCTCGAGATATTTGTGCATGAGATCGTTCAGTTGCTCCGGAGCCATCTGCTCCGCTAACGTGGTATACCCCGCAACGTCGGCGAACAAACAAGCCCCGTATACGATTTGCCCGCCTTTTTTGATATCGGCGAGGTTTCTTGCGAGCTGCTCGACGATCTCGTCGGGCACGTAGTAGGCGAGAGCTTTTCTGATATTCTGGCGCTCCTTATTCGTCTCAAAATAGCTCCACAAGACGGCGGCAAAAACTCCGACAGGCGCCTGCAAAAACAACGAAATCACGACGGGAACCCAAGTGCCATCGGCGCTAAACCGATAGTGCGCGGCGATGAGATAAAGAACGCTCAAAACCAGTATCCCGGGCACGGCGATCAGGGTAGGGGCCATCCGGGACACAAAACCCACAAGGATACCCCAGGCAAAAATAGTAATGAGGTAATAGTGGGAGCTGATCGGTTTCAAAGATCTATCTTCTAAGAGATTGGAGAATGCGGTTGCGGCAATTTCCACCCCGCTGATGAACACACCGTTGGGTTGCGAGAAAACCGTATGGAAGCTGTCTTGTCTCTCTGCCAGCAATATTTCGGAAAATCCGACAAACACGATCTTTCCTTTGAGGTCTGGTCTATGCTCGCTCTCGGAACCTTCACGGACTCCCAGCGCCTGATAAAAAGGTATCGTATTCAACGTTCGGGGCGGACCGTAGAAATTCAGATACCGGCGATTAGCCCCCGCGTACATCTTGATAAGAGATTTGAGCAGCCTATACCTGGTCCCGTCGCTCGCGGCGAGATCCGATTGCTCGAGTTCTTTAAGCATTGTTTCGGAAATCAGGGGGTCGCTTTCAAAAATTTCTCTGATGTCTCTGATGAGTCTTACGGCGCCTCTCGTCTTGACTGCTGTCTCTGCGTCGCCCGGCAGTCTTCCGGCCTGGTTCGGGCTTGCCTTTTTCAACAACCGGACAAAATCATCGTAGACGCGCAAAGCATAGAGCTGGAACGAAACAACCGGGAAAGTCGGCGAGTCCCCGGCGGCCGTTTGAAACGTCCAATACTGGTTTACCCTGACGGGTATTCTCGGCAGAACAAAAGGCGCCGTGGCGAAAGCAGACTGTGAAAGGGGAGCGATCGGTCTCAATACCGTCACAATCTTGTGCTCTCCCATAAAAGACCCGCCGGTTTCCGACGATCGAACCTCTTTTGCTCTAAGCGGCTCGGCCAGCACGACGTTGCGAGCTTTTCTCAGCGCTTCGGCAAATGATTGGTCTTCCTCAGCAGAAGTTGCCTCGATGAAATACAGGTCGAAGGTAATGACGTGCGCCCCTTCTCTAGCCAGCCTGTCGACCAGACGCGCATGCAGTGAGCGGGGCCATCGATCAGGATTATGAGACACGTTGAGATGTTCAGAGGACTCCCTGTCTATACTGACGACCACGACCTCTGAGGGCGCTTTTCTGGCTCCCCTCAGCTTGAACAGCAACGCCAGACCCGCGTCTTCCTCGATCTCATGCGCAAAATGGAAAAAACTTATCACCATCCCCACAATCCCCAGGAGAAAGCCTAACAAAACGGCTGTAAATAGGCGCGACATGTTAATACTCCTGCTAGTCGCTTAATCCCTGTTATCACCGCTCCTGCGGGGTTGGGAGTTGCAGGGGTGGCCGTCAGGGTCACTCCACCCGCCAACGCATTATATTGGTGCAAGGCGTCGGGGTCCAGAACAAAATTGCTGCTCAACTAAGGCTCGACATTCCTTTTCCCCGGGTCGTAAAATTTCGTTGGCCCGGCTCGACCATCTAATGCTATAAGGACACGAACATGAAACTGCCCGAATTTGAGCTGTTCTATCCCGAATCATTGGACGAAGCGGTGTCAGCATACGAATCTCATCACGGCTCCAAACCCGTGGCTGGAGGAACGGATCTTTTCATCGCGATGAAGCGGAGGCTGATGAGACCGGAGCGCCTCATCGACCTGACCACGCTCAAACATGAGCTGTCGTACGTCACTGAGGACGAACACATCGTAAAGATCGGCGCGTTGACCCGGCTGATCGATTTGGAGCGGCATCCGCTGGTTGTGAAACATTTCCCCTCTTTGGCTGTGGCGATCAAAAGCATTGCTTCTATCCAGATCAGGCAGTCAGCTACACTGGGCGGTAACATCTGCCTGGACAACCGCTGCTACTATTATAACTATGGACTGGCCCCAGGAGTCGAGCTTTGGGAGCCCTGCCTGAAGCGCAGCGGCAGAATCTGCCATGTCACCGGTAAGTTGGACGATACCTGCTATGCCGTCTATTCCGGCGATACCGCGCCGGTCCTCGTCTCGCTGGATAGTCATGTCAAAATCTTCGGCCCTCTGGGGGAGAGGATTATACCGCTCCCAGAACTGTTTTCCGGACTGGGGGAGAGACCTTTTAATCTCGAACGCGGCGAGATTGTGAAAGAGGTGGAGATACCCGTTCCGAAGAACGAAACCCGCTTCAGCTTTCAGAAGTTCCGCTCGCAGGAGGTCGATTTTCCTTTAGCCTCGGTGGCGGTCTCCGCCCGCCGTGGCGCCGACGGAGTTGTGGAGGAGGCCAGGATCGTCCTCGGGGCGCTCGGATGCGCTCCCCTTCGGGTGAGGTCGGCGGAGGATTTTTTGCAGGGGCGGAAGCCCGGCGAGGCCCTAGACTCGGTGGTGGATCTTTGCCGTCGGGAGGCGCAGTTCATCAACAACGTGCACGTGGCCCCCAACATCCGCAGTCGCGTCCTGACCAAATTAGTCAAGGGCTGCATCGCAGAGGTTACATCCACATGAAGAAAGAGCTGATCGAGCTAAAGATAAACGGGGATTTCCACGAGCTGGCGGTGGCTCCCCATCGCACACTTCTGGAATTGCTTCGCGAGGAGTTAGGCCTCATGGGGAGCAAAGACGGCTGTAATGTGGGAGAGTGCGGGGCCTGCACGGTCCTTCTCGATGGGGAGGCTGTCCTGTCATGCTTGACATTGGCCGTCCGCTGCCGGGGCCGTGAGGTCTTGACCATCGAGGGGCTTGCCCGCGAGGGGAAGCTTCATCCCCTGCAGGAGGCCTTCGTCTACGAAGGCGGAGTCCAATGCGGCTACTGCACTCCGGGCTTTATAATGATGGCGAAATCAATATTGGATTCGAACCCCGACCCCAGTGATGAGGAGATAAGGGACGGGCTCGCGGGAAATCTGTGCCGCTGCACCGGATACGTGAAGATAATCAAGGCCATAAGAGTGGCCGCTGAAAAGGTTCGTTCGCACCCCGACTGGAGATATTAAAGATGGGAGAGATGGCATCCATAGGTCGAGGGGTTCCCAATGTTGATTCCTTCGATAAGGTGTTGGGACGGGCCAGGTATGGCACGGACATCGCCCTTCCCGGAATGCTTCACGCCAAGGTACTGCGCAGTCCCTTACCCCATGCCAGGATATTGAGCGTGGATACCTCCAGGGCTCGGGGCCTGCCAGGGGTAAAAACAGTCCTCTCAGGCGCGGATACGCCTGGACTGAAGTTTGGCGAGTTGAACCCGGACGAGACTATCCTGGCCGTCGGCAAAGTGCGATTCGTGGGCGAGGAGGTGGCGGTCGCTGTGGCCATCGATGAAGAAACGGCGCTGGAGGCCCTGGAATTAATAAAGGTCGATTACGAGCCGTTGGTCGCTGTTTTCGATCCGGAAAAGGCAATCAAGCCCGGAGCGCCCCTCATTCATGAGGATTTTCCTAACAACATCGCCTACCAATACCATATAGACCGTGGCGATATCGGGCAGGGTTGGAAAGAGGCCGCGGTGGTAGCCGAGGGAAGATTCACGGCTGCTGCTTCCCATCAAGGGTACCTCGAGCCCCAATGCTGCGTAGCGAGTTATGAGCAGGGAAGAGTGACGGTCTGGTACCCTTCTCAATCGCCTTTTCGCGACCAGGGGTACATCGCCGATGGATTGGGTTTTCCCAGGCATCGGGTTCGCTTCATCCAAACTTTTGTAGGTGGTGGCTTCGGTGGAAAGCATGGCCAGAGGCTGCCAGTGCTAGGGGGCTTTATTGCGACCCGGGTGGAAAAGCCGGTCAGGCTCTCTTTCAGCCGGGATGAAGAGTTCATAGCCGGGCGGCCCAGCATAGGCTGCAGTATATATATGCGCCTCGGACTCAACCGGGAGGGAGTAATCGTCGCTAAGGAGGCCAAAGTTTTCGGCGACAACGGGGCCTACACCATTTTCTCGCCTCGCATTCTGGATACGATGACCCGTCGCCCCGACAACCTTTACCGGCAGAGGAACATCCACAACGAAGCGCTCCTCGTCTACACCAACAAGACCCCCACGGGAGCCTATAGGGGCTTCGGCAATCCTCAAGGAACTTTTCCGTTGGAGTCGCTCGTGGACGAAGCGGCCCATAAGCTTAAGATGGATCCTCTTACCGTGAGGTTGAAGAACGCAACCCGAGCGGGCGATGTGACCGCCCACGGCTGGAGACCCAAGAGCGCCGGGCTCGTCGAGTGCCTCGAGCTGGCTGCCGAAAGGATAGGTTGGGGTAAAAAACGAACGTCAAAAGCGCCGCGGGATGGCACTAATAATCACATAGTATCAGGCGTAGGCCTCGCCGGCCTGATCCACGTCTGTGGCCGGCGGCAGATGCCCACGTTCTACGGCTCCCAGGCCATGGTTAGGGTGAACATGGATGGAGCCATAACTCTCATAACCGGCGAAGCAGATCTGGGCCAAGGCTCGAATACTATTTTTGCTCAGATCGCCGCCGAGGAGATGGGCCTTCCGTTTGAAGATGTCATGGTGCAGACGCAGGTTGACACCGACACTTCTCCCCAGGGGCTAGGAACATTCTCTGACCGCCTGACGAGCATCGGAGGCAATGCCGTCAAGCTGGCCGCGGCCGACGCTAAAAGACAACTCTTGGATTTTGCCTCCGAGATGCTGGAAGCAACGGCCGACGATCTCGAAATTAGGGCCGGAATGGTCATGGTCAAAGGCAGCCCGGCACGAGCCGTGCCTGTCAAGGAGCTGGCTGGATATGCCTCGAAGAGGAGGGGTGGCGCGCTGATTTTGGGGGTTGGGGTGTATGATCCTCCTTCTGAGTTCCCTGATCCGAAGACCTTATACGGCAATATCTCCACCTCCTACGCTATGGGCGCTCAGGCAGTCGAGGTGGAGGTCAACACTGAGACGGGTGAGATTAAAGTTTTGAACTTGGTCTCCGTCCACGATGCCGGCAAGGTCATAAATCCTCTTCTGGCGTCCGGCCAGATCGAAGGAGCCGTGGCCCAGGGAGTGGGCGCCGCCCTTTTGGAAGAAATCGCTTATAAAAACGGTAAAGTGATAAACCCGTCGCTGCTGTGCTACGGAGAAACCCGCATAGGCAGCATGCCTTCCATGGAAGTCCACTTCGTTGAGACCGTGGAACCGATGGGACCGTTTGGCGCCAAAGGACTGGCCGAGCCCGCCATCGTCCCCACTGCCGCAGCCGTGGCTAACGCCGTCCGCCACGCCACCGGGATCAGACTGCATCGGGTCCCGTTTCGCCCTACCGAGCTGTTGAGCGGCATTAGAGGGGCTGCCAAGAAACGGCCGTCGGTTTAAGGCCCCGCTCTCCACCCTTTGCTCCGTAAATCCTCGTAGATTTTTTTGGTTAGTGTGTAGTTGAAGATCTTGTCCATCGGTGGAGGCTCTTTGAGTCCCACTCTTTCCAGGATGTGCTCAACGGATTTCTTCTGCAACTCCTCGCTTACGGTCCCATCTTGGGTCAAACCCGGTAGAATCGCATCATAGGTTCGGGCCATTCGATCCTCACTTACCTTCATAAACCGGCCAAGTATTTTGCTGGCTCCCAAACGGTTGTCCCCGTAATAGATAAATCCCTTGACAGTCCCTCGGAGAAATTTCTCAATCAGAGCCGGGTCCGATCGCTGGAGCCCCTCTCGCACAACCACATTCCCCTGGAACTCCACGAACTCTTGCTGGATGAAAGAAACAAGCCCGTGAAATCCTGCATCCTGGGCCATGAGATTGGCCGGAATCCCGAGCATGGCCGCATCTACCGATCCCGCCTGCAGCGCAAAAAAACGCGCCGTGCTCGCGCCCACCGCCATGATGGTGACATCTCGCCCGCCGTCAATGCCATTGGCTCGGAGAATTTGCCGCAGCAGCGAATCAGGGCCGCTGCCGATGCTGGAGACTCCAACTTTTCTTCCCTTCAGGCTTTTTATGGTTCGAAGCTCGGGTCTCGAAAAAAGCCAGTACATCGGCCGATAGAAAGCGGAAAACAGAAAGCGTATGGAAGCCCCGCGCAGGGCGGGCGGAATGACGGCTCCACCCGCGCTGACAAATTCTACGTTTCCGCCTATTAGTGCCTGCACACTCACGGCAGCCGGCATGACGACAAGCTCCACCTGCAGGCCTTCATCCCGGTAATAGCCCATTTCCTTTGCAATGACGAAGACACTCGACGCTCCCGGAGAAATTCCGGGGACGGCGATGTAAACTTTCCTGAGCTCTTGCGCTTCTCCTCGAAGAGAAAGCAGCAGAACCCAAAGCGCCGCCCATAATAGAAACCATGATTTTGAGGTCATGCTGAGGTCTCGGAGCACAAGAAAAGTTTTCATGAATCCTTAGTCGCGAATATCCTGCAGGAACCAGTCCGTTGGAAGTTCTCGCCCGACTCCCGCCTTTTTAGCCAACTCCAACAGCCTCGCTCCAACAGCAGCAAACTGGATTCCGGAGCCCGGCACATTATGGAAATAGGTTATCTGGCGATCATCTGTTCTTCCAGGCCTATGACCGCTGGCGATCTCCGCGAGAGTCGGCAGATCTTCCCGCTGTTCCAGTGGAGCCCCATACTGCTCATAAAGCTTGCGCCGGGTGCGCTCGTGCTCATTTAACTCTGCCGCTGCCGCCTTTACTCCCACTGCCCCACCCTTGAGATGCCGGACCACGACGTCCATTTTTTTCACGGCCTTGGGCTCCACTTCGAATGGTAGAACGCAGGCAACATGCATTCCCGGCTGGAGCCAGTCCTCTTTTACGACTTGGGAGAGCGAATCCGTGCAGCTCGAAAGAAGATCCACGTCTTTGACAGCCTCCTCGGGACGTTCTACAGCTCTCACTTCGATGCCGAGCCTGTCGGACATTTCCCTGGCGAACTCCAACCGGTGCGAAGGTGTGGGACTGAAGATCTTAACGCGCTTTATCGGCAAGACCTCGCAGAAAGCAAGCGTGTGGGTTCGCGCCATTCCACCCGAGCCGATCATGCCCAGCGTTTCACTGTTCTTACGGGCCAGAAATTTGGCAGCTACACCGCTGGTTGCCGCGACGCGCAGGTGCTGGATAATCCCGTCGTTAACGATCGCCAGAGGCTCCGCCGTGCGAGTGCTGAACAAGAGAACCAGCCCGCAGTAGGTCCCCGGAGCAATGCAAAACTTCTTGTGCGTGGGCACCCCTTCAATGTTGAGTTCAGGGTATCTGATATCGCTCTTTATTCGCAGCGCGAAAATTTCTCTCTTGGGAACAACTCCGGCCAGACCTCCCCAGATGTAGCATCGCTCCGGTTCCGGCCCCGGCGACGGCGCTTGAACATCCATGCGCCCCCCCTCGGGGAAAT
The DNA here is from genome assembly GCA_016210115.1 of Deltaproteobacteria bacterium. Classification (GTDB taxonomy): domain Bacteria; phylum Desulfobacterota; class Binatia; order UBA9968; family UBA9968; genus JACQUW01. The sequence goes on from JACQUW010000070.1 coordinate 23,209, forward strand.
TGGCCGCCATCCCCGAGCCAAGCTCTCGATAGGCCTCTTCGATGACCTCGATGCAGTCTTTCATGGACAGCAGTCTTTCGACATCCTGATTGTTGAGCAGAAGCATCGCGAACCTCTTTCCAATTAAGTTAAAGACGAAAACATACTGGGTGATCGTCTTCTGATCAGAGCAAAACAACTTCGAAGAAAGAAAAACAGCGAAAAAAAGGCGGCGACAAGGAATCTGCCGCCAGCAAATGCTATTTTAAACTTGCCGCTATTGCAAGACGCGCTCGAGCCTGGTTTTTCCTCGGGCTCCGACGGTGGAAGAATTTCCGTCTTGTATGATCGTAAGAATGACTATGGTCTCAAGATAACTGCGCGATGTTGTGGAATAGACGGGCTCATGCTAACTTTTTTGTCATGATGTGTTTTTTGCGACGGAAAATTGAGCAAATGCGATCAAGCGGCGATGCGGCTGGCCAAGCGAAGCAGCTATCCGTGATTGTCGGCCTGGTGGCCTGGTTCCTGATCGCCAGCGCCACGGCGTGGGCGGGTACGATCAAGGGGAGCGTCCGATACGCGGGTGCGCCGCTGGAAAGGAAAAAGTTTCCTGTCACGATTGATCAGTACCTCTGCGGCAAAGAAAAAGAGGCTCAAGACCTGGTTCTCGCTTCGACCAATGGCATTTCGAATGCTGTGGTGTCGCTCCAGAACGTTCCACCCGGTGCCAAACGGGAATGGAATTTCCCTCCGGCAAAAATGGATCAGAAGCAGTGCATGTTCGTCCCGCGCGTGGTCCTGGTCCCCGTTGGCGGGAACGTGGAATTTTTAAACAGTGACCGCCTGTTGCATAACGTCAGGAGCGGCGGAAAAGAGAATCCCCCATTCAACCGGGCGCAACCCCACGCGCGGACCATTTCAATCACGTTCAAAACCCCTGAGTTTCTCCGGGTGGATTGTGACCTCCATTCCTGGATGCGCGGTTGGGTTATCGTCGCTGAGCACCCCTTCTACGCCGTCACCAATGGACAGGGCGAATTCTTTCTCGATAATGTCCCGCCGGGCAGGTACACCCTTAGGATCTGGCAAGAGAGCCTGGGGACCGTAACGCACCCGGTAACGGTCGATACAGGCACTACCACCGTCTCGGTAGAAATGGGCAAGAAATAGCCTGCGGAATTGCCTCCTGGCTGTGCCGGTTCACTCATAATAATCAAAGCTGGGACCGAAGGGGCAGGCCTGTAGGTCGCAGACGTAGGTCCGCGCAGGTTGTGGAAGGCAGAGACCAGGAAATAACCAACCTTGGAGCCTCAAGGTAGTGGCCCACCTGTCTGCGTGCGGACACCTGCCCGCGCCCTGGAAGGCGGGCGCACAGGCAGGTCGGCTGCGACCGGAAGGCGTGCCCCTGAGGAAACCACCCCTTCGACCCAAGCTCAGGACATGCTTTCCGAGAGTGACGAAACGATCCACGATTTCTAAAGGAATTTTTGGGACACGATACTAGGGAGACACCACGATCTTTTTTGAGGCTTCCCATGCGGCGGAATGGGTGGGCTCCTCAACGGCGCGGAGCGAACCTCCTTCATCCAGCGCAATCGTGAAGGTGACCTTGGGGTAGGAATATACCGGGTGAAGATATACTCGGGCGATTTCAGCGGTGTTAATGTACAAAGCGATGTAACGTACAAAGTGCTCGGCCAAAGATGGGTGCTCGCCGCCCGCTCCCACCGTGACGGTGACGTCGAACCATTGCCCTCGCTTGACGGAGTCAGGCGCCACGATTTTTGGCGTATGTTTCGGATCATAGGAGCTGCGCAGTTCCTTGTACTCGGGTGTGAATTGCTCTTCCTGTCCACCCCAGGCGGGCTGCGTCGCCACGTTGGCGAACCATCCACCTAGACCCAGCCCGAGCACGACCGCAATCCATGCAGCGCGCTGCTTCTGGCCGCTTCGCATTTTTACCTCCTTGTGCCGATTCTCCGCCGCTCCCTCGCGCACAGCCTGCGACCGGGATGTTGAGCGCGACAGGAATCACCATAAAATTTGCTTTGCTCGAAAATATCAAGCCACACTCGAGCTCGTGGGGCGTAAGGAAGCGGGCCGCGGACGTCCGATGAGCCCGGTTCGACTCATGGCACCTGCCCACCTGTCTGCGTGCGGACACCTGCCCGCGCCCTGGCAGGCGGGCGCACAGGCAGGTCGGCCGCGGCCCGAACCCTTGCGCCCCGAGGCTGACTTCGACTGCGCCACTTTCGTAAGAATCAGCAGGGCTAGGCGTCGCGCCAGCGGAGCACGTCGTATGCCATCACTCCATCTTGCTTACCGGCCACTCTGAGGAGCCCCAGATCTCGTACTTCCACTTTCGTCTTCACCCGCTCATACGTGCTGCCAGTGATAAGGATCTGTCCGGGACCGGCGTTCGATTCAAATCGCTGGGCGACGTTTACCTCATTTCCGATGACCGTGTAATCCATTCTACGTTCGGAACCGATGTTTCCCGCAATGACGACGCCGGTGTTGATTCCTATGCCCATGTGGAGACGAAGATCCGGAAATTTGGCGAAGGTGTTACGCTTTAATTGCTCCTGCATTTTCAGGGCGCAGCGCACCGCGTTCGCGGCATCATTCTCATCGCGCATGGGAGCCCCAAAAAAAGCCATGAAGCCGTCTCCCCGAAATTTGTCAAGCGTCCCTCTGAACTCGAACACGGCGTCGATCACGTGAGTCAGGTAGACATTGAGAATGTCAACGGCGTCCTGCGGATCGAGCCGCTCGGCAATGGGCGAAAATCCCCGCAGGTCGCCAAAGAGAATGGTGACTTCACGCTTCTCTCCGCCCAATTTCAAGTGACTTCCAGGATCGGCGATGATCTCCGCGGCCACTTGCTCGGATACATACCGGCCCAAAAGCGTGCGCAGGAGACGATTCTTTCCCTCAATGTCGTCATGGAGCATCTTGATTCTCAAAAGCGATTTGACGCGCGTCAAGAGCTCTTCCCGGTTGAACGGTTTGCTGAGAAAGTCGTCGGCGCCGGCTTTGATTCCACGAATTCGGTGGCTTACGTCGCCGAGCGCCGTCAGCATCACGACCGGCAGGAGACGGGTGTTTTCATCGGCGCGGATACGCTCGCAAACCTCGTATCCCGACATGCCCGGCATCATCACGTCGAGCAGAACGAGATCCGGCGCGGCGGTCTGCACATGCTCGAGAGCCGCGGGTCCATCGGCCACGGTGATGACCTCGTATTCCGCGGACGTCAGCGCTTTCTTCAGGAGCTCGAGATTCTGCCGGTTGTCATCAACCGCGAGAATCCGGGCAGGTCCACTCGCCAACTCCGTACTCCTTCTGTTGCCGAGCTTCAGTTTTCAGGAACCAGATTCCGAATCACCTGAAGCAATTCCCGCGGGCTGTAGGGTTTCGCCACATAAGCCGAGGCGCCGGCCTCCTTCGCCTTCTCGCTATCGCCGCTGAGAGCGAACGACGTGATCACAACGATCGGAATGGCGGCCGTCTTTGGGTCGGCGCGAAGTTTCCGGGTCGCATCGAGCCCGGAAAGCCTTGGAAGCTGGATGTCCATGAGAATCAGGTCGGGCAGTTCTCTGAATGCCGTGGCGACCCCCTGCTCGCCGTCAACCGCTTCGATCAATCGGTACGAGGTGCGGCTCAGGAGCTGCCGGACGATTTTGAGATTGAACTCGTTGTCCTCTACGTACAGGATGGTTTTACCGCTCATGCCGGTTTTCCTCCATTCACACGCAACGGGATCTCAAAAAAGAACGTCGAGCCCTTTCCCAGTTCGCTCTCCACCCAGATGCGGCCGCCGTGCATTTCGACAAACTTCTTCGTAATGCTGAGCCCCAGCCCGGTTCCGCCGAATTCCCGGGTAATGGTGGCGTCCACCTGACGAAACTCCCTAAAAACATGCTCGATCTGGTCCGGGGGAATGCCGATACCCGTGTCGGACACGCGATAGAGCAATTTGTCCCGCTTTTGCTCGACCCAAATTTCCACCCCTCCCTTTTTGGTGAATTTCAGCGCGTTCCCGACCAGATTCATGAGACACTGCGTGATCCGTTTTCCGTCCCCGAAGGCTAGCGGAATAGTCTCCTGCGCTGCCGCGATCAATTCCAATCCCTTCTCTGCCGCCAGTGACTGTAGTGACGCCCTGGTGGTATCCACCACATCCTGCACCGAATACTCAGCGAGTGCGAGTTCCATACGACCCGCCTCGATCTTCGAGAGATCGAGGACCTCGTTGATCAGGTTCAGCAGGTGCTTTCCGTTCACCTGAACATCCACCAGCGGGTCCCTGATGTGAGGCGGAATCTCCCCATAGAGGTCGTCGAGAAGCATCTCAATGAACCCGAGGATGGCATTCATCGGCGTGCGCAGCTCATGGCTCATATTAGCCAGGAACTCCGACTTCGCCTTGCTGGCTTGCTGGAGCTGTTCGTTGAGTGTTTGAAGCTGCCGCGTGGCCTCGCGCTGGTTCTCATAAAGAGTGTGCAATTCCTTGCCCATCTGATTCATCCGATCCGCCAGCGCCCCGAACTCATCCCGATTGGGCACGTTGATCGTCGCCCGGAAGTTTCCCTTCGCCACTTCGGTCACAAATCCGTGGGCCTCTTGCACCGGCAGGATGAAGGACCACGAAATCACGAAGCCAAGCAGCACGGCGAGCATGATCGAGCTCGCCACGAAGCCCGACATAACGATCAGCGATCTTTGGTTCGTTGCGCCGACGCTCGCGCGCAGGCTGTCCATCTTTTCCTGTTCCCGCTTGACGACTTGATCGACGAGCTCTTCGATCTGCAGATACAAGGGGTACTCTTTATTGAGCTGCAAGCTCATCGCCGCCTCGACCCTGCCATCCCTGACGAAGTTCGCGATGTCCGCCACTGTGGTCAAGGCCGATTCCTGCGCGGTGCGGATCCGCTGGATCAAATCCCGCTCTTCCGGCCGGGCAAACCTTTCGAGGCGCGCCAGAGTGTTGTTAAACCGATTGTTCTCCCGCAGGATCTTCGCGATCGTCGTCTCATCTTTCAAGAGCAAAGCCATGGCAGTAAAATTCATTTGCAAGGCGAGGGCATGCTGGATGTCCTGAGACCAATGAACCCGCTCGTGCGCCTGATCCAGAAGTTGGCTTTGCGCGGACATTTTGGCGATGGTCTGGAGGCTCATTCCTCCCATCGCCAGGAAGAGCAGCGTCACCAGCATGTACCCCGAAAACAGTTTTGCATGGACGGACGCCTTGATGCTGGCGACCCATCGAACGAGCTTTCCCAGCGGGGAGCGAGTTAGCAGGACATGCGCGATTCTTTCCCCCCAGCCGCTTGGCCCCTGAGCCAAGGCAAAAGTGCCGGGATCAGCGATTTGTTCTTTTGCCATGCACCTGTCCCACGGCGATCGAGCCCACCGCCGTATTATGGAATAAGTCCTTCGAATTGCAACGCGACTTGAACTTATCCAGGATAAATTGAACTTCACTCAAGTCAACCCACTAAATCCGGAGGGGCGGGCAAGGATTTGTGTCAGGAAAAGGAGCGAGCGGGCGCCTGCAGGTTTTCTGGCGTTCTGTTAACTCCGGAGAGTTATTATGCAGCTATACGATATTTCAAAATTCGTACGTCACTTTCGCAAAGAGGCTGTAGGCCGTCTTCCCCGATAGCGCTCCGTAAGCATCGCCTGCCCTAAACGCGGCGCCCACCATTTCAATTTCAATTTTCTTCCAATCTTTAATAAGGAAATACAGCATCCACTCCTGGCCGATATTCTTGTTGATGCCGTCCGGGTCGGCTTCAATGCGCGCATCGCGCAGGAAAGGAGCGGCCTGAAGTTGTCGAAAGTGACGGTAAGCAAACTCAACGTGACTTTTCGAAAAGAGCGGAAACTGCACAGCCAAGACTGGAATGCTCAGGTTAGAAAGCTCGGGCCTCAGCAGTTCACCGTAGGTCCGAAACTCTTCGTCGTTGCTCTGAAGACCGGTTTGTCGAAACGCCCGATCAGAGCCTCTTTCCGGGTTTTTATCGCCGGAGCCAAGGGCGTATCCCAGAATGAACACAGGCCGAACGGGAAGCTCCGACTCCCATCGGCCGCCCGCGTCGACGGCCCAACCGCCCACTCGCTGCTCTCTGCGGGAGGTAACACGTGTTCGGTTACCGGGCAAGTCGGCAAGTTCTAAAAGCTTTTCTTTCCCTCGTACTATCGCGAGGTCCGCCCAATAAGAAAGGTTCCCGCATTGGGCGCCGCCATATTTCCGGAAATCAAGATATTGTTCGGGGGGGCCGGAAGAACGTGCGTGAGCTTCGCCGTACTCTCCAGCTCACGTCCGTCAACCGTGACGCCCTCAAACTCGTATCTTCCTGCCGGAAACCGACGCAGGAACTCTTCGGGCGGGAGTTCGTTGAACGACGGCTCGTCGCTCTCGAAAGACAGCTCGGTAAGGCCATGCCGGGCTAAGCGCCCTCTGGCCCAGACCGCCAGAATCTCATGTTCGTTGGGATCTTCAATCACGAGATTCTTCCAGGCTTCTCCATCGACGAGAGCATGAATGCCCAAGTCTCCGTCCGTGTGGTTGAGTTCCAAGAAAATCTTCGCTACTTCAAAGGGGATCTCCCACGCGCCGGGGCAGCGCACGTCAAGATAAGAGCCACTATTACTACCTGAGAAACGGACAACATGGGTCTGTGTCTCTTCATTTTCATTCCTCCTGTTCGCTTGTTAGGTTAGAGAGCCGCCTAACCGTTCCGGCTTATCCGCAGCGGGGTAAGGACAAGTGGACATGGAGAGCCTTAGATCATGCCCGTATCAGGTGTAGCCGCTGGAAATGGCACAAAGCAGAAGTAAACATAAGATGGGCCGAGTAACCGTACCGCTTTTCATGGTGCACCTCCTTTGCCGCCAAGGTTAGCACGGGAGGTTAATGGCAAAATGATGGGAAGATTACGATTTGGTAATGTTTGACGGGGATGAAAAGGCTCTTGACGGTTCAAATTCAAGATCAAAGTCAAAGGTCCAATATCGACCCGTTAAAAGTTGAACCTGGAAGATTGAGCTTTGAACTCTCTCCGGAATCAAGCCCGTTGCTGACTTTGGCTGCCACTCCCTTGACGGGTGATGGGCGCTGAAGTACACAGGCGGCGGTGGCAGCGTTTGCGGAGAGGATCGGTAGGACAATAACGAGTAGAAGAGGACGCTGACGTGATTGCTCTAACCCCATGGTGCCCAAAGTTGGCGCAAATACTTTGCGCGGTAGGTTCGCTGACATTGATCCTAGACTCTTTTGGCGCCGTCCCGGGCGTCTTCGCCGCCGAGGCGCATCAGCTCTTTGCCTCCTTCAACCCCAAGGTTGAGATCGATATCGAGGATGGCGAAATCGAGGTGATGGCTACCTTCAGGCTCGGCGCGAGCAGCAATGGACTTGATCCCGCTACAGAAATGGTCGCCCTCCAACTAAAGGGTGGCGGCGGAGCATGCTCCATCACCATACCGGCGGGCTCTTTCAAGATGGACGGCAGCGGAGGGTTTAAATTCTACGGGACTATCAACAGGGTGAAGATAGTATCATCGATCCGGCCGTTGCGCGGAGGCGGATTCGAGTTCGAGGTAGAGACTGAAGGCGCGAACCTGAAAGGCATGGCAACCGTGAGCCTCATCATTGGCGATGACGGGGGCAGCAGAGCGGTCAGGGCCAAGATCGATTAGACGGGGAAAAGTCAACCGCATGATCTCAAGCCTATTTGCAACGCCTGGGGAATTCCTCTAGGATAAATTCGAAACTCCTTCCCCCGATATTTCAACAAACTTCAGGAGGCACTTATTCACTATGGCAACGATGATAACTGCCGAGTGTATCAGCTGTGGCGCTTGCGAACCCGAGTGTCCCAATAACGCCATAAGCCAGGCCGCGGACATCTATGTCATCGATCCTCTGCTCTGCACGGAATGCGTGGGTTTTCATGATTATGAGGCCTGCGCGGCCGTCTGTCCGGTAGACTGCTGTGTAACGGACCCGGGCAATGTAGAAACGGAAGAGGCCCTGATCGCCCGCGCCCGCACTCTCCATAAAGACGTGGTCTTCGAGAACTTCGAATCTCGTTTCCGCAAGGGCGCTGACAAACCAGCGGCGTCGGCGCCTTCGCTCGCACAAACGGAGCCGCCTGCGGCTTCGCTTTCAAAAACCGAGGCCCCTGCGGCTTCCCGAACTGCTGAAGCAACGCCTCCGGCCGCCAAGAGCGAGCCGGCGCAAGCGCCGCAAGCCGCTGCCGCACGGGCTCCGGCCGCTAAGCCAGTTTCTGCCCCCCGAACCGCTGAAGCGCGCGCGCCGATACCCCAAACCGCTCCCCCTGCTTCCGCCGCTGTGGCGCCGATTAATGGCAGGGATGTGCCGGCTACCAAACTGCCCGATATGCAGGATTGGAAGATCCCCGTCCACTGTTTCAAGTGCGGTCAACGCTATGAGGAGCCGCTCGACCACTTCATGATAGGCAACGTCCTTTGGTGCCCCCATTGTTACAAATCAATGGTCGTGAAGGACAACCTCAATTTTCAGATTCGCACCACGCTGAAGGACTTCTATGAGAAGTCGGAGCGAGAACTGGCTGAATTTAAAGCCAGGAGGGAAGCAGAGTTGAAACAGTTTGTCGAAAGGCGCGAGAGAGAGTTGAAGGCATTCGAAATCCGCCAGCAGCAAGAACTCGAGACCGTCAAGAAGGAGCTTGAGAAGATCACCCAATCTTACAATGCGCCCGGGCGTCCAGCCAAAAGGGGAAGCCTCTTTGGATGGGGCTAAAGGGCGATCACAATGTTGAGCACCTGGCTCCACTTCACGGCTCTGGCCGTTTACCTCAGCGCGCTTATCGGGATCGGATGGGTGCTGTTCAAGGCTGTATCGGTCGTAAATAGCGACCGAACGCAGATAAGCCTGCTCGTTCGCAGCCTGAAGATCTATAATCCCGTCCAAACGGGAGCTTTGGGATTGTTGATTCTTTCAGGGGCTTTCCAGCTCACTGACCTGAAGGCCGCCTACCGGGAAAATTTTATTAAAGAGCTGGGAGGCATGCTGGAGCTCAAGCTCTTCTTTGCTTTCATCCTGATCATGCTTAGCACCTTTCAATCCATGGGCGTGGCGCACCGTTTTGTGAAGCGATGCGAAGGCGGCGAGGCGTGCACGACCGGAGACGTACGATCCGTCGTTCGTCGTCTCAGGATCTCAACCCTCTGTATTCTGGGTTGCGCCGCCATTACCTTTTGGTTTGCCCTGCATTTACGGAGCTGAAGTCCTCTCACCGAAAGCCTCAGTTGACTCTCATCCAGGGAACGTGCTAGCCCGAGTTATGCGTCGCCCGGGGAAGCATCGAGGTTGGGAGACTTCGGAATCGAAAAATCTCCCCTGACCCATTTTTTTCAAAGAAGGGAACTGAAAACCGGAGTTCCTCGAATAACGGACCTGAAAACTTCGCCTCTCGGTAATTTCCCCCTTGAAAAATAAGAGGATTTGTCGAACGGAACATCACAGGAGGTATCGGTGAATGGCAAGGTTAAAGATCATCTACCGCTCGAATTCCCACGCGCCCTTGTGGCTGGTGGCTGAAAAATCAGGAGTGTGGCAAAAGAACGGCCTCGAGGTGGACACAAGCCCGCTCCTGGTCAGGGAAAAAGCCGTGGAAGCCCTGCAAAGCGGCCACGTCGATCTGATTTCCGGAAATCACCACAATCTTTACGCGCGAAGAGCCGCAAAGGGCGAGGATTTCGTCCATCTGGCCCAGGCAGCCAATAATTGGACGGACAACCGGTTGGTCGTGGCTGATGGGATTCGGAGCGTAAAAGAGCTGAGAGGGAAGAAAGTCGCCGTCGGTAAGATCACGGGTCATGCCGGATTGAATGTCTGGCTCTTTCTCCGCCAGCAGGGGCTGGATGTCGATCGTGGCGAAATCGAACTCGTGCCCGCGACAGACTCCGCAGAACCGAGATGGAAAGGAGTCCTGCAGGGAGAATTCGACGCCACCTTCGTCGGGGTCCCCCACGACCTCCGCGCGGCGGCCGCGGGTGCCCGGGTGATTCGTGCCGGCTTCATGCCGATGATCCGGGGGGTAACGCTCACCACGACCATGCGATTCGTTAAGAGTCATGAGGACGAGATCCGACGCCTCATTCGAGGATTGGTTGACGCGATCCACTTCTTTATCACGAACAAGACCGAGACCATGGAAATCCTGCGGCGCCACGTTTCCCCTCTTCTGAAGCTGGAAGCTGAGGCTGAGGTAGAAAGTCTTTATACCGAGTGGGCCGAATCGCTCGAGCGCAAGCCGTACCCTACGCTCGAAGCCATTGCGAACGTTTTTCAGCTCGCTTTGCGGCGCAACCCTGAAATTGCCGGTTTCAACCCTCTGTCTCTATGGGATACTCACTATGTGCGAGAGATCGAAGACAGCGGCTATATTCAGAAGCTCTACCAGTAAAGGTGGCGAAGACAACAAACCATGGAAACCAACTCTATTTCACGCTCTGATTCGTTGACGAATGGGCGGATCGCGCTGCAGTTGAGCACGCGATGGGTCTTGGGGGTTCTTTTTGTCTGTTTCTTTCTCTCCGGAACCGCGGCCCTGGTTTACGAGGTTGTATGGATGCGGATGCTAACGCAAATCTTCGGCAGCTCGGCTTACGCGGTGGCGACCGTGCTTGCCGCGTTTATGGCCGGCCTTGCCTCGGGGAGCTACGTCTTCGGCCGGTTAGCCAACCGCGACAGGAATTTTTTGCGCCTGTATGGGGTCCTGGAGCTCGGGATAGGAATCTATGGCTTTCTAGTCCCTGTCATTTTCAGAGCTTCGAGGGGAATCTATATTCCACTCTTCTGGCTTTACGACGCATATCCGGCGATTTTCACTCTACTGCTTTTTCTTCTCTCTTTCGTGATCCTTATCCTGCCCACCTTCTTGATGGGCGCCACGCTCCCGGTAATCAGCCGGTTTGTTGTCCACAGATTCAGTCATCTCGGCCAGAGAGTCGGAGACCTTTACGGCACCAATACCCTGGGGGCCGTTTTGGGATGTGCCCTCGCCGGCTATTATCTGATTCCCACATTGGGAATGACGCGAACCGTTTATGCGGCGGCCATCGTTAACGCGGCCATCGCTCTTATCATCCTGCTCGCCGACGCTCTGCGCGAGAAGGCGGGTTCGGACACTCTTCTTCCCGCGGAATCGCGGGTCCAGGAAACCGAAAGGAGCTCTCGATCCGCGACGGAATGGGTGTTGCTGATTTCCATCGGACTCTCCGGCGCAGCCGCAATGGTATACGAAAATGCCTGGACTCATGCCCTGACGCTTGTGATCGGCGGTTCCATCTACTCCTTTACCACAATGCTGCTGACCTTTCTGACCGGCTTAGCCATAGGAGGCTATCTCTATGCGCGGCTGTTCGGCAAACGCGAAGTGCGCATCACCTCCTTCGGCTGGATTGAGCTGGGGGTCGGCATAACGGCGCTTGCAACAATCCCTCTATTTGAGCGATTGCCTTTTCTTTTCCTCCGCCTCCACCAGGGCTTCGGCGATTCGTTTCCGCTTTTTCTTTCGATTCAGGTCTTGCTTTCTTCCGCCGTCATGCTTTTGCCCACGCTCCTACTGGGGATGACGTTTCCGCTCGTTGTGTGCCTCTTCACACAGAACCTCTATGCGGTCGGAAGCAGCGTCGGGACGACCTATGCCAGCAACACGGTGGGAGCCATCGTCGGCGCGTTCGTCGGCGGCTTCATTTTTATTCCGTTTCTCGGCATGCAGAACAGCATCATCATTGGCGCCCTCGTTAACCTCTGCGTGGGGTGCCTTTTGCTGGTCGCCGATCCCCGCCCGGGACGCTCTTTTCGCCTTGCAACAGGCGGGCTCGTCGCGGCGGGACTTTTGATCCTCGCGTTCCGCCTTCCCGCGTGGGAACGCTCCGTCCTCACGAGCGGTGTCACCATTTACGCCGAACGCTTGAAAAACCTTCCCACGGACTCCCTGCGCCTGGAGGAGATGCGCCAAGACGAGATCCTCTACTATCGAGAGGGGCTTACAGCCACGGTCAGCGTCCACCGGCTGGGCAAGGATTATCTATATCTGAAGACCAACGGGAAGACGGACGGCTCCTACGGAGACGCGCTGACGATGCTCCTCACGGGATATCTTCCGATGTTTCTGCAGCCACAGGCGAGGCAGGCGGCTGTCATCGGCCTGGGAACAGGAATGACGATCAAGGCCCTCGGCGCTTTTCCTGTGCAAAATATAGAAGTCCTGGAGATCGAGCCGGCGATGGTTGAGGCGGCCAAATTTTTCGGGGAAAAGAATGGCAAGATCCTGGAGGACTCCAGGGTCCGAATCATTCCGACCGATGGGCGCAACTATATGATGGCCACCCCGCGCTTTTATGATTTGATTATCTCTGAGCCCTCCAATCCGTGGCTCGCTGGAGTCGCCAGTCTTTTTACCCGTGACTTTTACGCTGTGGCCAAAAGAAAGCTCAAGCCGGACGGCCTGTTTGCCCAGTGGATTCACAACTACTCCATGTCGCCCGACGATTTTCGTATGGTACTGCGCACCTTCGCCGAAGCTTTTCCTCACGTCTCCATGTGGAATATGCAGGAGAGCGATTTTCTCCTGGTCGGCAGTTTGAGAGAACAGCGATTCGACTATCCGGCGCTCAAAGAGATTTTCTTGAAAAATCAGACGCTGAGAGACGATTTCGCAGAACTGGGTTTATCTGATGTTTATGCCGCGCTGGGCTTTTACCGGATGGGGAAAAACGAACTGCTGCGCTTCGTGGAAGGAGCAGAATACAACACCGACGACAATGCCCTGCTCGAGTTTTCCGCCCCGCGCAGTCTCGGCAAGAGCACGTCCGAGCTCAACCGGGATCTGGTCGAGCCGCTTGTAACCCAACCTCCCTGGAAAGATCCCTCGTGGGCGTCGCCGGCTCAACACCACTTTTTTAACGCCCAGGCGTTCAAGGCGAGCGGCTGGTATAACCGCGCCATCAAAGAGGCGGATCAGGCCGCAAAGCTCGATCCCGCGAACCCGGCCTATCATCTCCTTCGCGCCCGAATTTTGGTCGCGCAGGAAAAAACCGCCGAAGCCGCAAAGGCGAGTGAGAAGGTCTTGGATTATGGCGTGGATCACGTGAAGCAGGTCCTGGCTTTGTCAGAAGAGTTTTACACTCAGGAAGCAACACCGATTTACCTGCGTCTGGCGCGGTCCGGTTCCAGAGAGATTATGCCGTACCTCGGGCTTGGCAACATTGCGCTTCATCGAAACGACTTAGCTGAGGCGGAGAATTGGTTTCGATTTGCGGAACAGTTACGCCCCGAACATCCTGCCGTTCTACTAGCTTTCGGCAGGTTGAAGTTGGTCAAAGGAGATTTCGCTGACGCGGCCAAATTGCTTGAGGAGGCAAAGCAGAGGGGAGAAGATTCCGGCACGCTTTACGGCGCCCTGGGGGAAGCCTATTACCAGTTAAAGCACTGGGATAAAGCCGCGGAGGCATATGGAGTCGCCTTAAAGCACCATCGCAAAAACACGCAATGGCGGAGATCCCTGGCTGACGCCTTGGTGGAGATTGGAAAGCCGAAAGAGGCGGAAAGGAAGTACCGCGAGGTCCTGGCGCTCGATCCGAACTCAGTCGAGGCATGGAGGGGACTGAAGCGTCTGGGGAAACGATACTAGCCCTAAAATAAGCGAGCTTAAAGTTGATCGATAATTTTCATGCGAGCACAATGCCCACCGCGAAGCTGCCATGCCCCGCAACGGACCTTTGCAGCCGGTTTTCTGTTCCG
>JACQUW010000074.1 GCA_016210115.1 Deltaproteobacteria bacterium
CGCACCACGATGCGATCGGAAAGCACTCTGGTTCCTCCGGTGACGGCCGAGCGGTCGCCGCCGCTCTCCCGAATAACCGGGGCCGACTCCCCGGTGATCGCCGATTCATCGACAGACGCGATGCCTTCGATCACTCCACCGTCTCCGGGGATAAACTCACCGGCTTCGATCACAACGACATCCCCTTTGCGGAGTGAAGACGCCGGTACACGCTCTTCTCGCTTCCCGTTAACCAGGCGGCGCGCCGTCGTTTCTTTGCGCATTCTTCTTAGGCTTGCCGCCTGGGCTTTCCCACGCCCTTCGGCAACTGCCTCGGCGAAATTAGCGAAAAGTACGGTAAACCAGAGCCATATACTGATGTTGGCCGTGAACCAGAGCGGCTGAGATTGCGGTGTCGGAGCGATGAGGTCGCGCAGCAAGATCAAGGTCGTGAGCACACTGCCGATTTCGACGACAAACATGACGGGATTCTTGATTACCTGCTGCGGGGCGAGCTTACGGAAGCTCTCCGAAACCGCCGGCTTGAGAATTTCACGGTCTAATAATGAGAGTTCTTTCTTTTTGAGATCGGGCATATTGAAAAACCTTTCCAGCTTCGGCCAGGAAATGCTCGACGATAGGCCCGAGTGCAAGCGCGGGGAAGAAAGTCAAGGCGCCAACAATAAAAACCACGCCAACCAGTAGAACTACAAAGAGAGATCCGTTCGTCGGAAAGTGCCTAAGCTTGCGGATACGACCTTTTTGCCCACCATCGAGCCTGCAACGGCCAAAACGGGAATGATCATCAAGAAGCGGCCGGCGAGCATGGCTAAACCTTGGGTCACGTTGTACCAGGGCGTGTTCGCGTTGAGGCCGGCAAAGGCAGAGCCGTTATTTCCCGCGGCGCTGCTGTAGGCGTACAAGATCTCGCTTAGCCCGTGGGGCCCGGCGTTGTTCAAGGAAGAGACGCCGTACGGCGCCACAGCCGACCAGGCGGAGAAGTAGAGGATTAAGAGCGGAAAGATAAGCACATACAGCATCGAAAGTTTTACCTCCCCCGCTTCGATCTTTTTGCCCAGATATTCCGGGGTCCGACCGACCATCAAGCCGGCGATAAAGACCGACAGCAGGACGAATATCAGCATGCCATAAAGGCCCGCGCCGACGCCGCCAAAGATGACTTCACCGAGCTGGATATTCACCAAGGGCACGAGACCGCCAAGTGGAGTGTAACTATCGTGCATTGAATTGACCGAACCGTTCGACGCGTCAGTCGTCGCCGTTGCCCAGGTCACAGAGTTAGCGATGCCGTAACGGACCTCTTTCCCTTCCATATTTCCCGCTGATTGATCCACTGGCAGACCCTGCATGACCGGGTTGCCGCGCGCTTCGAAATAATAAGACGTCGTCACACCTGCGAGAAAAAACAGCGCCATTGCGGCGAAAAGGGTCCATCCCTGTTTCTGATCCCGCGCCATGCGGCCGTACATGTAGGTCTGTGCGGCCGGGATGGCGAGAATGGCCACCATTTGTATGAAGTTCGCTAACGGACTCCCTCCCTCAAAGGGATGTGCGCTGTTAGCATTAAAGAAGCCGCCGCCATTGGTCCCGAGTTGTTTGATCGCTATCTGTGAAGCCGCTGGCCCCATTGCCAGTATCTGCTTTGTCCCTTCCAATGTCGTTAGCTGCAGGTACGGCGAGAAGTTCTGGATGACTCCCTGCCAGACCAATAACAAGGCCAGCGGAATACAAATGGGCAGAAAGAGATAGAGAATAGAGCGGGTCAGATCGACCCAGAAGTTACCGATAGTCTTAGGTCCGCCGGGCTCAACACGATATGTCAACCCGCGGGCCATGGCCAGCATGACGCCGATGCCTGCAGCCGCGGAGATAAAGTTGTGCCAGGCGAGCCCTGCCATCTGCGTCAGATAGCTCATGGTAGACTCGCCGCCGTACGCCTGCCAGTTTGTATTGGTCGTGAAACTCACGGCAGTGCCGAACGCGAGGTCCGGCGGAACCGGGCCTAGATTCTGTGGATTCAAGGGAAGGACGTGCTGCAATCGCTCAATGCCGTAGGTCACGAGCAGCGTGACGGCACTGAAGATGAGGAGGGCGAACGTATAGCCTTTCCAATCCTGCTGCTCCTTGGGATCAACACCGCAGAGCTTATACAGCCATCTTTCGATCGGCCCGAAAAAACGAGGCAGAGGTTGCCGGTCCCCTTCGAAGACTCGGAACAGGTAGATACCGATTGGCTTGGTTAAGGCCGATATGACGACTGAAAAGACGAGAATTTGGAACCAGCCGATGAATGTCATACCGCCCGTTAGAAGCGCTCGGGCCACAGGAGCGCATAAAGGAGGTATCCCATGATCAGAAAAGAGACGATCAGACCGAGAAGATTTTCCACTTCCATACTGCCCCTCCTACAGTCGATCGCATCCGATGACGTACCACCACGAGATGGCAAAAAAGAGGATTGTAACGATGATGAAGACCAGATCAGTCATCGAAATTCCCGCCTATTTTTATGCAACGCACGAGCGGAGGAGTTGCCAAATTAAAAGTTGGTCTTGGAAGGTAAAAAAAGGATTAAAAAGAAAAGCGTCGCGACCAGTCGCTGTTGCGGGTTTGATAGCTGCGCAACCAACGGCGAAATGTGCGATGCCGAAGATTTCGACAACCCTATTCAGTGGGGAGGAGTCGGAGCTGCATCGATCAGCCAGCAGGTTCCTTCGAAGTAATGAAAACGCGGATCGGAAGAATCATCATTTCCAGCCCCTCGAACTGAAGCCGCTGCTCCAGGGTGAAGGGGGTATGGTTGTGAAGCAGGCGAGTAAGAAAATTCTCCTGCTGAAAGACTAATTTCCCGGCGAAAAAGACCGACCTGGGAAAATCTTGGGCTATGGACTTGCAAAGTTTCTCCAACTCGTCAATGAGGTCGATTCCTAAGGAATAGCGATACTCCGCATACCAACCCAAGCAGTTGGCGAACTCCACGAAACTCTTAAGATCCTCTTCTTTCAGCCGGCGTAAATTCTCGATCTCGCTTAGGCCCTTAAATCGACCGGAGTCAATCACTCCAACGGAGACAAAGACGACATTCTTGAAGTGATCCGGAAAAAGCCGGCTGATGCTGAGGAGGGAATGAATCGCGAGCCCATCAAAGTCTCTCACAATAAGGACCGCCGTGGGAGCCTCCGGATTCTTCGCCGGCACCGGATTCTTGAGGTCCGGATGAAATGGGATGTTGATCAGAGTGTCGTCAAGTCTCTTCAGCGCGCCTCGCACCTGGTCGTAGTGCGATCGGACGATATAGCAGAGAACAATGAAGCCTGACGTGACGAGGAGGGTAACCCATCCTCCCTCGGCAAATTTTAGAATTACAGTGACTATGAGAATGGTTCCCGTGAACGACAAGCCGAGACCATTCACAAAGAGCTTGCGTACCCAAAGCCTTTCGTTCTTTCTTACTCCCCACCAATGGCGGCACATCCCCAGCTGAGAAAGGCTAAAGGTCAAAAAAACATTGATCGCATACATGACGACCAGCAGCCTTACGTCACCGCCTGTATAAGCCAGAAAAGCGAGGGAGGCCAGACCCATAAACCAGATGCCATAGCGCGTCACCAGGTGGTCACTCAGATGGGAAAACCGATGAGGAACCCACGAGTCCACCGCCATATTCGAAAGGACCCTCGGGCCGTCAATAAATCCAGCCTGCGCTGCGACCAACAGGATCGCCGCCTCAGTCACAAGAGTGATGACCACCAAAATATAAGCCGCATCAGGCGAGAAGAAGGTTCTATAGACCTTTGCAAAGAGGCTGGCGTTCAGAGTTTTGCCTGTCTCAGGAGAAACCTGGTTCAGCAAATAAGCAAGTAAAAGGCCGCTTGCGGTGAAGGCGAGCGAGGTGGCCATGTAAATCATAGTCCGTTTGCCGGTCTCCACTCTTGGCTCGCGCAGGGCCTGAAGGCCATTGCTGACTGCCTCAATGCCCGTGTATGTCCCGCCCCCAAGGCTGTAGGCATGCAAAATGATAAAGAGAGTCGCCCATAAACCGAGAGCCTGAACATCCCCAATGGTTTTCTGATAAGTTGTGGAGGCAAGTACCGGAATCTCGGCAGCTTTTGGAACGACTCCCAGGCTAATTGCAAAAATGTGCGCGAGTACAAACAGGAGAAAAATAGGGAGCAGAAAGAGAACCGACTCTTTTGTGCCGCGCAGATTGAGATAAATCAGAAAAAAAATCAGAGCAAATTCGGTTGCCAGCTTAGCCCCGTGCATAGAAATGGGCAGGAAGCTGAAAATCTGATCTCCCGCGCTCGCCACTGAAATCGTGATTGTCAGCATGTAGTCCACGATCAGCGCGGAGCCGGAAACCAGTCCGACTTTTGGTCCCAGAAGCTTGGTGGCGACCAGGTAACCTCCTCCGCCGGTGGGGAATAGCTCGATGACGTGGCTATAGCTTGCGGAGATGACAAAGACTGTTGTGGCCATCAGAATGGCCAGAGGCAGGGCGAGGAAAAAGTGGTCTCCCAGCGCCAGATAGGCCTCTTCGGGTCCATAAGCGGATGAGCTTAACCCGTCGGCGCCGAGACCGACCCAAGCAAGGAAGGCAATCAGGGAAACTTGATGGAAGACCCTCGGATCTAGCGGATCCTTGGGCTTTCCGAACAAAATGGCCTTAAGGGACGAATTCTCTCGCTTGTTCGGATGAACGATGCGTTGGACAAGAGGCATAAAGATCGGCTGCCGTTCGGAGCTTGACGGAGCCGATCCAGTTGATGATAGCAGGCCCCGGCGGAGCCGCGTAATTAAAAGAGGGCTATAAAGTGTTAAAAAAACGTTAAGGCCAGGCATGAAAATCCTGTTTCAGGAGAATCATTCCCGATGAACCCCCAGCGCACGGTGTTTGCCGGTTGATTCTTGATCCGGATCGTCGTAGTCTTTTTTACGCGGATGGAGGCCAAAATGGTCCTCCGACGCCACCTCTGGGATGTCGATTGCTGATAGTCGGGTCCTGTGCAAGGCGGGCGCCGTGAACCCCGTCAGGTCCGGAAGGAAGCAGCGGTAACGGATGCACCCCTGTGCCACAGGGAAGCCTGGCTGTCAGCAATGGGCATCC
Source organism: Deltaproteobacteria bacterium (assembly GCA_016210115.1). Taxonomy (GTDB): domain Bacteria; phylum Desulfobacterota; class Binatia; order UBA9968; family UBA9968; genus JACQUW01. The sequence goes on from JACQUW010000074.1 coordinate 5,108, forward strand.
CATCAGAATGAGGGCTTAGCACTGAACTAATTCTCAGAGTCTTAAACTCGGCCTCGGTCCTCTTTACTCAGTCCTTAAATCTTATGTCCTATCTCGTCTTAGCTCGTAAATGGCGTCCCCAGCGGTTTGAGGATATCGTCGGTCAGGAACATGTTTCGCGCACTTTGCGGAACGCCATCAGCGCCGGCCGGCTCGCTCACGCCTATCTTTTCACCGGCGTCCGCGGCGTCGGCAAAACCAGCGCGGCCCGAATTCTTGCCAAGGCCCTCAATTGTGAGCAAGGTCCGACGCCAGACCCGTGTGACCGGTGCACGCACTGTAGCGAAATTGTCAAAGGAAGCTCGATGGACGTTTACGAGATCGACGGAGCCTCGAATCGCGGGATAGACGAGGTCCGCCAAATCATCGAGAACGTTCGCTACCAGCCGGCTAAGAGTCGCTTCAAGATTTACATCATCGATGAAGTGCACCAGGTCACGCGTGATGCCTTCAATGCTCTGCTCAAAACTCTCGAAGAGCCTCCTCCCTTCGTCAAATTTGTGCTGGCTACCACCGAGCCCCACCGGCTTCCGGAAACGATACTATCCCGCTGCCAGCGTTTTGACTTCCGGCGCATACCGGTAAGGGAAATAGTGCAGCGCCTGAGAGGGATTGCTGAAAGCGAGAATGTGCGGCTCAGTGACGGCGCGCTTCTGCTTCTCGCGCGCGAGGCCGAGGGAAGCATGCGGGATGCCCAGTCCCTTTTGGAACAGGTCCTTTCGTACGCTTTGCCCGCAGCCGGAGAGGCAAAGGGGACGGAGCAGATCGACGAATCGCTGCTGCACGATATCCTCGGGATCGCGGAGCGGCGAGTGCTTTACGATCTGTCTCGGGCGGTCATAGGGCAGGATGCAAAAAGATGCATGGAACTCGTCGCCGATGTCGTAGCGCAGGGTTATGATCTGCCCCGGCTGTCACGGGAGCTGACGGAACACTTCCGCAATCTGCTGGTAACTCGTTTGATTCAAGACCAGGGAAAGGAAACCGACGACCGCCGGTCATCCGTTTTCACGCGGCTTCTGGACCTGCCCGACCAGGAGGTCGACGATCTTAAGAATCAGGTTGCAGATCTCTCTGTGGACGCATTGATGGATTATTTCAGGTTCATGGCGGATGGTGATCAGGAGATTGCGCGCTCTCCCTATCCTCGATTTGCCCTGGAAGCGGCGCTCGCCCGGCTGGCGACGCTGCCGAAAACAATGGATATCAGCGAAGCTCTGGAACGGCTGGAAGTCTTGCAGAGAAAGTTGACGGGTTCCGGCAATACCCGGCCGCTTCCTCAACCGGCTATAAATGCGCCGGCTGTAAAAAGAACGGATGTGGATCCGCCTTCAGAGTCTCCGGCGGACAATGAGGAAGTGTGGAAGCGGTTTGTGGAGTTTGTGACGAAAGAAAAAAAGGGTCTCGCCGCGCATCTCGGCCAGGTTAGACCTTTGGAGATTGCGCCGGGTCAATTAAAGATGGGCGTGGAGGACCGATATCACTTGAGCTATTTTCAAGATCCTGAGAATCACTCATTGCTGAAGGATTTGGCTCGCCGGTTCTTCTCGCAGGACGTGGCCGTGGTGGTTACTCCTGTCCCATTTCAAAAAGAAGAGAGTAGAGTCGCGCCGGCAGGACCTGTTATTTCCGCAGGGGGAAGTGAAACCGATTTGGTGCAAGAGGCGCTACGGATTTTCGGCGGCTCGATCAGAGAGATCAAGAAGGAGAACGCCTAGCCCGGATTACGAACAAAGATACCCGAGGGGAAAGCCTTTCCGGTCGTATCCGGGCTAGATCTTACGAATCGGGTCGCCGCAGGCGGGCCAGAAAAGACAGGGTGAGAAAAGGAGGATTTCATGTCCAAAGGCTTCGAAGGCATGGGCAATTTTCTCAAACAGGCTCAAGAGATACAGTCGCGGCTCGCGCAGGTACAGGAAGAGGTGGGACGTAGGACCGTGGAGGCGTCCGCGGGAGGAGGCATGGTGAAGGTCGAAGTGAACGGGCAATTCGTGCTGTCCTCGGTAAGGATCGACCCCGCGGTCATTCAACCCCAGGAGAAGGAGATGCTCGAAGATCTCGTTCAGGCGGCAGTCAATGAGGGACTGCGGAAAGCGCGGGAGATGGTATCTGAAGAAATGAGCAAGGTAACCGGGGGATTGAAGATCCCCGGGATGATGCCATGATACAATTTTCGATTTTAAGATTTTGGATTTTAGATTTGAATCCAAAATCGGCAATCCCAAATCCAAAATGAGTAATTATCCGGCTCCTCTAGCGCGCCTCATTCAGGAACTTTGTAAGCTTCCGGGCATCGGCGAGAAGACGGCTGCCCGGCTGGCGTTCCACATGCTCAAAGGAAAGAAAGAAGATGTCCTGGAACTGGCGGAAAGCATCAGCCGGATGCGGCATGAAGTGGGGCTCTGTCGAATCTGTTTTGGTTTGAGCGAGATTGATCCCCAGACCGGCGCGAACGGTGAATGCGCCATCTGCCGGGACAGCCGACGGGAAGTGGAAAAAATCTGCGTGGTGGAAGAGCCGGCCGATATGATCGCGGTGGAGAGATCGGGGGAATTCAAAGGTCTTTATCACGTGCTTCATGGAGCCATCTCGCCATTGGACGGCATCGGCCCCGATTCTTTGCGAATCAAGGAGATTATCGGACGCGTAGAAAACGGTGCGGTGCGCGAGATCATTGTGGCTACCAACCCTAACGTCCAGGGTGAGGCGACGGCGCTTTATCTCGCCAAAGTCCTGAAACCGACGGGCGTTAAGATCACTCGCATCGCCCGCGGGATACCGATGGGCGGGGACCTGGAATACACCGATCCGGTGACGGTCGGAAAGGCTTTTGAGGGCAGAAGAGAGATTTGAGGTTCGGACGATGAAGGCCTACACCGAATATCTCTGGTTTAATACCAAAAAACATCGGGAGTTTATCAACATCACGGAGCGTGCCGAGGACGTTCTGAATAAGAGCATGATCCAGGAAGGCATGATGCTGATCTCCGCGATGCATATTACAGCGGGGGTGTACATTAACGACGCTGAAGACGGGCTTCTCCAGGACATCGAAGAGTGGCTCAATCGTCTCGCGCCGGAGGGTGTGGACTACCGCCATCATCAGACCGGCGAGACCAACGGCGATGCCCATTTGAAAAATCTTTTGATCGGTCACCAGGTGATCGTGCCGATCACCGGAGGCAAGCTCGATCTGGGTCCCTGGCAGCAGCTTTACTATGCCGAGTTTGACGGGCAGCGACGAAAGCGAGTTGTGATGAAGGTCATCGGGGAGTGAAGAAATTGCGGATTTCGAATTTCGGATTGCGGAATTAGAGGTTGCGGGGATGAAGGATTGAAGCCAGTCTAATTTTTCACCGGTCATCGTTCCTTTCGCAAGCGTGTCCCCCAAGATAGCTCTTCTCTCTCCGGGTAATACCTATGAAGCTCAACATCTGGCCGCTTTTAGGGGCAGAGAGCCTTCCCCCCACATCCAGAAAAAAACTCGGCGTGGTCGCCTTGATGTACTTCATCCAGGGCAGCCCGCCGGCAATTCTTTGGGAGGTCCTTCCGGTTTATTTCCGGCTTCACGGAGCTTCGCTTCGGGCCATTGGGGGCCTGCGCCTTCTAGAGCTTCCATATTCAGCCAAGGTGCTCTGGTCCCCCATAATCCATCGATATGGGGATCGCAGGGTCTGGGTCTTTAGCTGCATGCTCGGGATCGCGGTTGTGGTGGGTCTGCTGCCATTTCTCGATGCCGCGCATCCGGGATGGGCGCTGCTGCTTCTTCTGCTTGCGCTGACAACTCTATCCGCGACTCAGGATATCGCTATTGATTCTTACACCGTAGGATTGGTAAGCCGCGAAGAAGAAGGCGCGGCCAACGGTGTGCGCGCTTCCGCCTATCGCGTAGCTCTGGTTTTGGTCGGTGGGGGAATGGTTTTGCTCGCAGCGGCTATCGTCTGGGGCTGGCTTTATGTGCTCGCCGCTTTGGTTCTGGCGCTCCTGAGTTTGTTGGCTCTTTCCGTTCCGCGGCTCGATCTTCCAAAGGAAGCACGGCATCACTGGCTCACGGGCTTTACCGGATGGATCGGCACCTGGCGGGCCATTCCCCTGGTGGTCTTTGTGCTCTGCTATAAACTCGGTGAGTTTGCCATTGGTCCCATGGTCAAACCGTTCTGGGTGGACCAGGGCCGATCGGTATTTGAGATCGGACTGGTGCCGACGACCTTTGGCATCGTGCTTAGCGTGGCCGGGGCGCTAACGGGAGGCGCTTACATCTCCCGTTACGGTATTTTTCGCGGGGTCTGGTTTCTCGGACTGCTCCAGGCGATTTCCAATCTTGGTTATGCGCTGGTCGCATGGAGCAATCTGGGGCGGTTTGGGCTCTACGCCGCGTCGATTTTTGAGTCCTTCAGCGGCGGCCTCGGCACCGCCGCGTTCCTGGCCTTCTTGATGAATGTCTGCGATAAAGAGCATGCCACGATTCAGTATGCCTTTCTGTCTTCGGTCTTCTCGCTGACCGGCCGGCTAATAGGAGCTCTAAGCGGTATGGGCGCGGAGCGGCTGGGATATGCCGGCTATTTTGCGCTGACTTTTCTTCTTGCGCTTCCGGCATACGCTCTGCTGCCGTGGATGAAAGGCTGGATTCACGAGGAAGCCGGCGGCGTTCAGAAAATTGTTAGAGAGTAAGCGGACGTGTTCTCTACGTCAGCTCTCGTAAAAGAGCTTTCCAGGCGGATCTTTCCCGCTCGGGCTTGACCAGCGGACGAAGACGGGCGCAGTAATTTCTTAGCTCGGCGTAAAGTTTCGGATCGGATTCCACCTTCAGGAGAAGCTCCGCAAGCGCCCGCGTGTCGCCGACGGGATAGTAAGCGGGATAATTTTCGCCCAGCGTTCCAACCAGTCCGGAGATCCGAGAGGCGACGACAGGCACTGACAAAACGATGGATTCACCCAGCACATTCGAACTGCCCTCCATCCGCGAAGTGAGGGAAAGCAGATGGCTCCTTCGCAACACCTCCATGGTCTTCCAGTGCGGGAGATCGCGTACCCAGTGATAACGTGGATTCCGCCGGGCCTCCTCACGGGCTCGGGTTTCCATTTCCCGGCTCAATGCCCGGCCGATGTGGATCACTTTGATTTTCGACGAGGCCGGCAGTAGCCGCGCGGCCATAGCGGTTCGCATCGGGTCTTTCTCAGGTCGCAAGTGGCCGATGACGCAGACTTGAAATTCGGTTCGTGGAGGCCGTCCCTGTGCGGAGATCGGAGGCACGGATTGATAGATAACGCGAGTCTTGGAGTGGAGGCGTCGCGGCAGCTCGGCTAATCCCATCGATTGAAGAACGATCAGCCGCGTAGCCCATTCAAGGGACTTTTGCGCATTCGCATTGGTTCGGATGTCCCGGTACAGATCCGTCCCGGTCAGGACCACGATCAAAGGTAAATCCGGATGCTTTTCCCGGAACTGGCTTATGGAATCAAAGCTACGGCGCGCGTGCAACGCGATCAGAACATCGCATTCCCCGCCGTCATAGCTCTGCTCTACCTGGAGGAGATGGCCCAGTTGCCGCAGTATCTTGGCCCATCGATCTGCCGTGGCTCGATTTCCGTTTCGAGCGTTGGCAGGCGCCGGAGTCACGAGTTTGATCTTCAAAGTTGTGTTTGCAGGGCGCAGGTGCGAAATCCAGCCCAGATGTCGCGCCGGTCCGGGGTGTAGAAGTTACGCCAGGTGTTGCGGATCAGCCGGGCCCGGGTTACCCAGCAACCGCCGCGCAGAACTTTGTGGGTCTTGAACCAGGGCGCTGAGTATTCCTTGTACGGATCTGAAACAAAGCCCGGATAGGGCTGAAACTCGCTGGCCGTCCATTCCCACACGTTGCCGATCATCTGCCGGCAGCCGAAGGCGTTGTCGCCTGTGGGAAGGCTGCCAACCTCCAACAATCCCATCGCGCGCCCATCGAGGTTTGCGCGCTCGGGGTTAGGGGCATCGTTGCCCCATGGAAAAAGACGTTTGTGCTGCCCTGCAGAAGTAACGTTTTCTCCGGCCGGCTCCGCTGAGGCCGCCATCTCCCACTCGGCTTCGGCCGGCAGGCGCCGGCCCGCCCATTTACAGTAGGCCTGAGCTTCGTGCCAGTTAACATGGATAACCGGAAGATTCTCCCTGAGCGGCAGATAGGTATCAAAGACGCGACAAAGCCACCGCCCTCCACCTTCGCGCTGCCAGTAAACCGGATGGCTGATCCGCCCCGACCGGGAGGAGATTTCGGGCAGGCGCGGCATCTCTCGCGTCCAGAATCTGGAAAAAGACTGCTCCAACTCAGGAGAGCCTCCGGAGTTTAGCCAGCGCCAACCCTCATCGCTCCAGAGTTCTCTTCTCGAGTAACCTCCGTCTTCCACAAACGCGGCAAACTCCCCGTTAGTCACGGGCGCGCGCGAGATGCGGAAAGGCGCGATTTCAACAGGATGCTCCCATTTATCATTGTCGAAGACAAAGGGGAAATCAGGCCTGGCTCCCAGCATCAACGTGCCGCCGGGGATTTCCACGTCTTGACCACAAGGACTCGCTTGTGAATCTTCGGCGCGATGGACACCTGAAGCGCAACTGAGCCGCGGAGGCGAGTATCCCAGGGTCTGTCGAGTGTAGGTGATCGCCTCATCGTGCATATCTTCGTGGAAGATTGCCAGCAGGTAAAAATAGATCTCTTCCTTATTCGGAGACCGGTTGCCGAACGTTTCGATGGCGCGGTCCAGAACCGCCTCCATGTAGGCGAGAGTCTTTTCTCTGGTGGGAAGCATCAACTCCCACCGGGTATCGTGCGCGACGTCCGTCGAATTGTAAATCGCGTCACCGCGTTCCAGCAAAGGGTTTTGCTTCCTAAGCTGGCGCCAAACCCAAAACTCCTGGAACCAGGCCACGTGGCCGATCTCCCACAGCGGCGGATTCACAATGGTCAGACGCGGCCCTATCATCTGTTCATCGCTGAGGTCGGAGACCAGTTCAAGCGTTCGGCTCCGGCTGTCCTTCAACATAGTCACAAGCTCGGAGGCGGAGAAGAGCGCCGGTCCCGATGCAGCAAGTCTTGTTTGTTCACTGATCATTTCCATTTTCTTAATTTTTACGACACTCAAGCGAGAGTATCAAGAAGGTAGACAGCAGGAGCCGGGGATCTATTTTCTGGCGCTGCTGTTTCGAGTCCTGGCTCCAGCGCTCGCGCTGCCAGCCAGTGCTGCGCCATTCATTGCTGTTTCGAGTCGATGAAGCCAGGGTCGAAATTCCTCAGCCCACCGCTGCTTTCGATTTTCCATGAGGTAGCTATGCGCCTCGTCAAGGCGCCGGAGTGTTGCAGGATCAACGGCGAGTGGCCGCTTCGTACGCTTGGATTTGTTTATGCGCTCACAGAAATCCGTGAGAGTCTGCCAGTAGGGAAGCCCCTCAACTCCGAATTTCTCCACGATCGCCCAGTCCCAGCTTGCCTGAGAATTGTAGGTTGCGGGAGATGCCGCGTAATCCAAGCAGGTGGCCAGAGGAATTAAACTCAGCGACTCCTGTAGCAGAGGATTGCTCAGGTAGCCGTAAACCACCTCCGGAAGTCGCGGGTCGCGGCCGGTCAGAGGACTGAGATGCATCTCATCGCTCATGGAAAGATCATTGACCGGGTAGTTGTCCCAGAGGATCAACCGATGGTTCAATTGTCGGGCCACGCGGCGGGCATGGGCAAGCGAAATTTTCTCCGATACGACCGCCGGGCCGGTCCAGAGACAGGCGACCGCTTGAGGGAGATATTGTGAGAGAGTGTTCCAGAACGAGGGCTCGAAGGCGCCGAACATTCGAGCCAGCAAAGGATCCTTCGTATATAAGGAGGGACAGATCCACCATTCCACGTCCGTCCAGGAACCAGGCTGCCGCTCCAGGATTTTTTGCAGCCAGAGCCCTTCCGCCCGGGCAAGACTGCCTTTGAATGCCTTCTCGTCATCGCTATTTTCCAGGCGCGACGGAATATCGTCAAAAAGGACCGCGAATGTGCGCACACCCGCTTGATAGAAGCCCTCGGCCTTGCTGAGGAGGAATTCCACAGGCTGCCGCTCGGAAAATCGAAGACCTTTGCCCGGATGGAAGCCGTAGACAAAATCGATCCGATGCTTTTGCGCAAGCTTGATGAGCTTTAAAAGCGCATTCCATTCGGCTCTTGGATAGGGTTCCGCCCATCGCTCCCGATGATAAGGGTCGTCTTTAGGAGCATAAAGGTAAGTGTTCATTCCTCGCCGGGCGCCGAAGTCGAAAAGCGCGCCACGATGAGACATGCTCCACGGGGGACCAAAGAATCCCTCGACGATTCCGCGGCGTTGAAAGGCGATCCGACCTGACATTGAGTTGACGTTATCACGTTCCTGCCGCCATGTGAATTGGAGTGCAGGCCTCCGGATCAGCGGCAATCGAATGACCGGTGAGTTTTCCTCCGTGACAATCCAATGAGCGGCTTCGCATAGATAGGATGAAGCTTGTTGAGCTAATCGCAAGAATGAGAGTCCACAACATGACTTTTTGGTTTCGCTTCTTGGATGTGCCCATTGCGTTGGAATTTCATCATTCTACGCCAATGGCATAAGCCTTGCTCAAATGAGCAACATAGCGTTGGCATATGGGACGATCTTAGCCCGTGGGCCAACTCAGAGATAGCAGGGAACAAACAATGCGGCACCTCCCGCCTCGGTTGCGTCGCCCCATCCGCGTACTGGTCCTTGGGACCGGGCAGATGGGCTGTGGCATCGCGCGTCTTGCACTGGAAAAGCAGGGCTTAGAACTCGTTGGAGCCTTTGGACGACGGCTAGAGCGCGCCGGCATGGACGTCGGCCGCGCCATAGGACTGGATCGAGACCTTCATATTCCAATCAGCGCTGACCTTGTCGGCGCGATCAAAAAAAGTCAACCCGATGTCGCCATTCACGCCACCTGTTCGAGACTCATCGATGCGGCGGAAGAAATCTCGGCGCTTATTCGCCATGGAGTCCATGTGGTCTCCATCGCCGAAGAGATGGCCTATCCCGCTTGTGCATCACCGGAGCTCGCATGCGGGCGTCGCTAGGGCTCGACTATGCGCAATACACGACCGGCGCGCTTGCCTTTGACTACGAAAGACTCCTCGCTGACACGGGCTACAACATTGAGACCGGAGTTGCGGTTCAGAGCCGCACCGGAGTCGGCAGGACCCCCCTCATAGAACTCGGCAACGTCACCCGGCTCGTCCGCGCTATTTCTAAACCCGGCAAAGGGGCGCGCATTTTTCTGAAAGACGAGGCCAAGAACCCGTCAGGATCATTCAAGGATCGCCGCGCATCGCTTTCCGTCCACGAGGCAAAGAAACGCGGCTACGCAGGTGTCGTCGCGGCGACCAGCGGCAACTACGGGGCGGCGATCGCGTCCCAGGCTGCCAAGGCAGGCCTGCCTTGCATCGTGGTGCAGGAAGCGTTCGACAGCAAAGGCATCGCGCAGCCGGAGATTGCCGAGAAGACCCGAGCTTGCGAAGCCTATGGCGCGGAGGTGGTTCGGCTTTCGGTGGGACCGAAGTTGTTCTATGTGTTTCTCCGCGTGCTCAAGGAGACCGGCTACTTCAACGCTTCACTTTACACGCCTTATTCTATCCTCGGAATCGAAACCCTGGGATACGAGCTCGCTCTTGAACCGGAAGATTTCCCGACGTGGTGATAGCCACGCACGCCGGCGGTGGAAACGTTACGGGAACGGCGCGGGGGCTGCGCAAAGCTGGCGCTCGGGAGATCGCCGTGGTTACGGCCAGCGTCGATCTCTCGGGCCTCCACATGGCCTCGGACCATGACTTCAACCGCAAGTCCTTTACTACCGGCCACACGGGTTTCGCCATCCCTTTTACGACCTGGCCGGATCGGGCCGACGTGCCTCGCAGCGCCGCGAGGCCGCTCCGTTATATCGATCGCTTCGTTACCGTGACTCAGGGCGAGGTGTTTTATATCACGGAGGTCCTGGCGGTGCTGGAAGGCCTCGAACGGGGACCCGCCGGCAACACTTCGCTCGCCGCAGGCTTCGCGATCGCCCGAGAGCTTAATGAGGACCAAATCATCGTGGTGCAAGAGACCGAATACACGGGCGCGGGCAAGCATCCCATCGCTCAGCTGAACCTGGCGAAGCAGATGGGGGTCGAGGTGGCGCGGGGTGATCCGCGCAAGAACAAACCAGGCCGGCGGATTGTGATTCCCGAACACCCCTCGCAGATGGCGGTCGTAGAAGTGGACCTGGACCATCTCCGCCGCTCTTACTTGCGCAACGCTGCTGCCGCGATTTCTCCAGGGGCGACGCTCTCCGAGATCGATATCGAATTTCTTGCCGTTGAGACGCGAACGACGGTATCCGACGTGAAGGAGGCTCTCAATGCGATGCGTGGAAAGACCGGATGATTTTATCTCACGCCGTGCGCCATTGCGGTCGATGTCGGATGAAGAGTTGCATGCCTACTTCTGGGCTCTGGCTGAAAAGATTGTCGCCCCTCTGATCGAGGAGGCGCGCACGCACACGACACCGTCCATTGAGCGCTCCATTCTGCTGCGGATGGGACTCTCGAGCATCGAAGCGAAAGCACTTGTCGACCGCATGGGAGAGCGAGGACTTCTCGGCCATGGCGCGGGCCATCTCGTGCTCAAACTCGCCAGGGCGAAAGGGATCTCTCCACGTGAGGCGGGAATCGGCCTGCTGGCCGGGCGTTACTGGAAGGAAGTATCCGGATGAAACTGTCTCCCGACAAAAAACTCGACGTGCGCGAAGTCCTTCAGGATCTTGAGCGTTATCAGCCCAGGCGCAAGGGTTGGACCTGGCGGCGCAAGGTCGCGGAACATCGGCTGGGTCCTTTTATATACAAAAACGCCTCTGCGAATTTGAGCCACTCGGTTCCGTTGCCTTCCGCGCACGCCTTCGGCGACATCGATCCGCAGTGCGACTTTGTCATCACCACGGAGATCGCTTCCGGCCGGTTCGAAGATGATCTGCGCCGCATGCGCATGGCAGCGTGGCATGGCGCGGACCATATTATGGTGATTCGAACGACGGGACAGTCTCACATCGACGGGCTCATCGAGGGAACGCCGGAGGGTGTCGGGGGTATTCCCATCACCCGAAAGGAAATCCGGGCGACACGCAAGGCGCTGGATGCCATCGAAGAGGAAGTAGGCAGGCCCATCAATTTTCACTCCTACGTGAGCGGACTCGCGGGGCCCGAAATAGCCGTGCTCTTTGCCGAGGAAGGTGTCAACGGCGCGCATCAAGATCCCCAATACAACGTGCTCTATCGCGATATCAACATGCATCGCTCGTTTGTCGATGCCGCGGAAGCGAAAAAGATATTGGCGGAGGCGGGGATACTGCAACTGGACGGCGCGCACAACGCCAACGCTACCGCCAAAGAGGCGTGGAAGGTGACGCCTGAGCTCTTCGTCCAGCATGCCCTTAATACGGCTTACTCGCGGGCCGTGGGCATGGCGCCCGGGCAGATCGCGCTGTCCACTGTGCCTTCCACGGCGCCGCCCGCGCCCAAGTTGAGACTCGATCTCCCCTATGCCGTCGCCCTGCGGGAGATGTTTCAGGGATATATTTTTCGGGCGCAACAAAACACCCGCTACATCGAGTCCGATACCATGGAGGCGACGATCACTCACGTGCTCGATACACTCATTTCCCGCCTTACTTCCGCCGACATCCAGAGCACCATTACCCCGGACGAAGGCCGGAATATTCCGTGGCACTATAACAATGTGGCTGGAGTGAATACCGCCCGGCAGACTCTCATGGGGCTCGATGGTCTCACGGACATCGTCGAGGTCAGGAAAGACGGCGCATTCCGCGAGCGGGTCCGGGAGCTCAAAGAGCGCGCCGTGCTCTTTCTTGAAGAGATCTTAGAGAGCGGCGGCTATTATGAAGCGGTGGCGGCGGGACAGTTTGTCGATTCCGGCCATTACCCCGAGCGCAGAGGTGACGGGATCGTGCGCGCGCCCGAGGGCGGCGATGGCGCCGGCACCGTGATCCGGCGCGTGCCCGACTACGGCGCCCCTGTGTGCAGTCACTTCAGCGATAACCTTTACTCCCAGCGCGCCGGGAAACCGTGCAGCGATTACGGTGGCTGCACTCTGTGTGATCCATCGAAGATTCAGTACATCGACGAGCTGGATCCCGAGGACAGTGTTGAAAAGCGACTCGCGGCGGCGCTTGCCGCTCAACCGGCCGGGATGCTGCGGCCTGAAGTGGAGCGACGGGGGGACGCCGTCGTATGCGTGACACTGTTTGTGCCTGCCGGTCCCCGGCTGGCCGAGGCAGCGGCACTGGAGATGGTCAAGCGGATGGGACTCAAGAAGCCCGAGGTGATCAGCCGGCGGCTAATGCATCCGGCGGAGGGCAGCGTCTTCGAAGTGAAGGGTATCTTTGACGTTTCGATCAAGGTCGATGAGCTCACCATGGCGGCCCGCGAGGAGCCGCTTTCGGACGCGGAGATCGAAGCCTGGGTGCGTCCCCGCAACATTCACGTGATTGCGGCAACGATCGGTGAAGATGAACACTCGGTTGGTATTCGCGAGATTCTCGACATCAAACACGGAGGCATCGAGAAGTACGGTGTTCATTGCCACTTTATCGGCACTTCTGCGCGGCTTGAGGGGGTTCTTGATGAAGCCGCGCGGACGGGCGCCCGGGCCGTGCTGGTCTCAACGATCGTGACCCATGCGGACGTGCACAAACAACATATGCGGCGCTTACATGAGCTGGCGCGGCGGCGCGGCCTCCAGATATCTCACCCCACGGGCGTTCAATGCGGCGATGAATTCTTCGTAGTCTTGGGACGGCATCGAGCCCCCGCGTCTTCAGGCATTGTTCGAGAGCGTCACCAACTGCCTCAACACGTTCCTCAGGAGTAAGACCTTCATACCAGAATCGAAAGTCTTCTTCCGCTGCTTCCTCCCATCCCACTTTTGAAATGGTCCAGGTCCGGCCCCGACGGTCAACCAACTGTCTATGCTCAGCCATGTTCATGATAACCATATACCGCGCGGCAGCACTTAGCTAATGTCGTGCCGCTAAGCTGCGAAGGCAGCTTAAGCGGCGGGTTATCTCCCGAGAAAACTCACGTCAAGACGTTCAAGGCAGCCGCTGCTCTGCGGAGCGGTTTGTCGAAAGTCCAAAGAATACACCCTGTGAGCAGTGTGGAAGCGAGAAGATGAGCATCCACCCAGCCGATACCGTGCCCGTACAGACGCCGCACATCCAGAAACCTCATGACTTCGTCATGTTCCAGCAGCTCTGCCTGAGGCAAGGCTTTCAACATGCTCAGAATCTCGCTTCGTTTCTGTAGCGTTCCACAAGCCAACTCACCCACAATGAACGGATGGCAAACGACTTGTTCGTCAAGTAGCAGACCTTTTAGACGATCGTGTCCCGCTCGGAAATGCTCGATCCAAACTGAGGTGTCGACGAGAATCATGCAACCCGGCGGGGACGACGTCGCCGAATCCCGCGAAGCTGTTTCTCGGTACCTCCCAGGTTGGCTAAACGGCGGGCACTCTCCTTAGCGATCAGAGCCTCAAGCCCCAAACGGACCAAAGAGGTTTTCTCCTTGACTCCCGTCAACTTGGCAGCATCGCGCAGGAGAGAATCATCAATGTTAAGTGTTGTCCTCATATGCATCAGCATGCCCGAATTATGCATACCGGTCAAGGCGGTGCGAGAGATAACTTCCGCACCCCCTTGCCAAGGTCAGCGCCCTTTGCTTAAGATGCGACGAACAATGAAGGCGTGGGCGTTTCTTTTGGTCTTTGGGATGGTGCTTGCCTCGCGCAGCGTAAAACTTGCGTTCAGCGGCGTCGCAGCCGACATGGTTGCGATTCCAGCAGGCCCGTTTACGATGGGGCGGGACGATGGACCTGAGGACGAGAGGCCGGCGCACCGGGTGAATTTGCCCGCTTATGCGATCGATAGGACTCCGATAACCAACGCGCAATTTGCCGTTTTTTTAAATAGGGTGGGTTCTACGAACTCGCGCGGCGAGCGGCTTTATGATTTTGATGACGGGGACGCGCGGATACATCGTCGCGAGGGAAAGTGGACCGCGGATGCAGGATTCGAAAATCATCCAGTGGTTGAGGTGAGCTGGTTCGGCGCGCGGGAATACTGCGCGTCGGTTGGAAAACGCCTTCCCACGGAGGCAGAATGGGAGAAAGCGGCCCGCGGGACGGACGGGCGCAAATATCCCTGGGGAAATAGCGCTCCGGAAAAGAACAGAGCACAGTTTGGCGCCGGGTGGAATCAGACGGCACCAGTAGAGAATTTTCCTAAAGGCGCCAGTCCGTATCGTGTCCTGGACCTTGCCGGAAACGCCTGGGAATGGGTCAGCAGCGCTTATTTTCCCTATCCATACGATCCTACAGATGGCCGTGAGGATCTAACAGCCGACGCCGTACGCGGGACACGGGGAGGCGGCCATGATTCACCGCCTGAAGAGCTAACTACAACCCAGCGGGGCAGGTCCCTTTCGCGCAATTTCCGTTCAGGCCATCATAATATCGGTTTTCGCTGCGCCCGCTGAATGCTATAGAGACCGGATGAGCCTCTTCTTGACAGGTCTGGCCATTGGATTTGTTGTGGCAGTTCCTCTCGGTCCAATCGGACTGCTATGCATCAACCGGGCCTTATCTCGCGGCCCCGCTTACGGGTTTCTCTCCGGCCTCGGTGTTGCCACAGCCGATTCAGTTTCCGCGGGGATAGCCGCTCTGGGTTTGACTCTGGTTTCAAGCTTTCTCATAAGCTACCAAATCTGGCTACGCTTGCTCGGAGGTTTTTTTCTGTGCGTTGTCGGCGCGCGGACGTTTATGGAAAGGCCTCCGCCGCAGGCGACGACTGCCGGTATCGGCAGCATCGCCGAAGCTTACGGAACCATGTTTCTGGTGACGTTTACACATCCGGGCACCATTCTCTCTTTTATTGCTATCTATGCGGGCTGGGGCGTGCAAAACCTTAGCGGCCATTATCTGTCTGCAGCGATATTGATGGCAGGCGTGTTCGGGGGCTCAGTTCTCTGGTGGGTTGCATTGAGCGCCGCGCTGTTGATGCTGCAGGCAAAGTTCACACTTGAGGCGCTGCGCTGGGTACAGAAGGCATCAGGCATGATCATCGCGGCAGTAGGACTTCTTGTGCTGCTCAGCCTTGGAAGGTAAATGCCGGGACGTCCTCGCCGTTAGGCTGGCAATTACTTTGTGGCGGCTGGTCAACAGCTTCTGGTCCCACACCTCTGGCCAATCTTCCCATATGGCCGCCTGCCACGGACGCTTCACTCGGGCCTCTCAGAAAGCCTGAGTTGTTTGCGATCTCCGCTTGCCTCTCCGAGCCGCCGAGCTAATCCGTCCGTACGACCCGCCTCGCAAGGGTGATAAAGCCGGTGTGGGCCACCATCCGATGCTGGGGCCTTACGCTCAGCTCTTTGATATGCCAGAATCGGACCAGACTCTCCATAGTTTCAATGCATGCAAACCCGCCATTTTGTTTCAGGGAATCGACCAGAGTTTTTACCTGCAATACGGTTGGAAGATAACTGAGCAGAACTCCTCCCGGCCGGAGCGCCGTGCAGGCTTTCTCCGTGAGCTGCCATGGCTCGGGTAAATCGAGGAGGATTCGATCCACCTCGGTCTCTTCCAAATGCAAAGCGACATCGTCCACTTTTAGATGCCAGTGCGGCGCGGGGCCGTAGAAGCGGCTGATATTTTCGCTCGCCATGCGCGCGAAGTCCTCCCGGATCTCATAAGACGTCACGGACCCATCCGGTCCGACAGCGCGCAGCAGCGCCAGAGTCAATGCACCGGGTCCCACCCCGGCCTCAACAACCCTGGCCCCGGGGAAGATGTCTCCCCATACGAGGACGAGGGCGATGTCCTTAGGGTAGATCACCTGAGCCTTGCGGGGAAGGTTGGGAATCAACTGAGCCAGCGTGGGGCGAAAGACGAAAAACGGCTCGTTGAGCGATGAACGAATGAGACTCCCTTCCTCCTTCCCGATAATTTCTTCAACGAGAAGCCGGCCGCCCCGAATCGAGATCCTCTTGCCCGGCTCAAGTCGTTTTAAATATTCTCGCTCTTTTCGGTCGTAGAAGATTACCGGCTCGCCTTCGCCGAGCGGCCCTCTGCGTGTCATGGTTTTCCTTTCAAGAGAACGGGTGCAAGATAACGGAGCATTTACTAGCGGCCTTGCGCGGGCGGGCGGAAATCATTTTGTATAACGCACGAATCCTTTTCGCTTCAGTTCTTCCACAAGATCTTTGACTTCCTGGGCCCGCTCAACGGGAGCCACGAGAAGGGCGTCCGCCGTATCTACGACCACCATGCCCGTGACGCCCAGAAGGGCGACCATACGATCGGGCGAATAGACCAGACAGTCGCGAGAGCGGAAGCCTACCCATTTTCCCACACCCGCGTTGCCGCTTTTGTCTTTCGGCAGCATTTGGTGCACTGCGGCCCAACTGCCCACATCGCTCCAGCCGAAGGCGGCCTGGAGCATCATGACTTTGCCCTCGGCGCCCGCTCTTTCGAGAACTCCATGGTCAATGGAAATGTTGGGCATCATTTTGTATTCTCTTCGAAGCACAGCGAGCAGCCTCGGATCGGGGCTCGCGATGGACGAATTCCCCGCCGCTCGTTGGATTCGCATCAGACTTCCAAAAACAGAAGGCAAGAAGCGGTGGAGCAGGGTTAAAAAAGTCGAAACCCTCCACGCAAAAATTCCGCTGTTCCACAAGCAACCCGATCGTATCAAGCGGCGCGCCACCTCTTCGGTGGGTTTTTCTTTAAAACCCTGAACTCGATAGCTTTCAACTCCAGCCGGACCGTCCGTTTTTTTGCCCTTCAGGATGTAGCCATAACCGGTTTCAGGATAGGCGGGCTTAACACCGATCGTAACCAGCGCCTCATATTGCCCGGCGACGTTCGCCGCTGCTTTAAGAGTCCGGCAAAACGAGGCGCGGTCCGAGATCCAGTGATCGGCGGGCAAAACCGTCATAATGGCGTTTGGATCTCTGCCGGCGAGCTCAGCGGCTGCAAGCCCAAGGCAGGGAGCCGTATTGTTCCCCTGGGGCTCGACTATAAAATTGCTTTTGGGCAGAATATTCTTAAGCTCATCGCGGAGAGGATCGGAGTGATCCGCCGCGGTAACCACGAGTATCTGTCGGCGCCGAAAAAGAGGGCGGATCCGCTCGATAGTTTCTTTAATGAGGGTTTTCTGGGAGAAAATTTTAAGGAGCTGCTTGGGTTTTTGGGGACGGCTCAGAGGCCAGAAGCGTACCCCCTTACCCCCTGCCATAATCACGGCGTAGTTGCGGGTTTTCATTGTTGAGATGGCCTTGGGGAAGCACATATTAAGCGAGGAGGAGCCGAGGATCAAGAGCCGGCTCTCACATAAATACGTGCGATCCCAGCGGAATATTGAACACAGCTTCTGAATTTTCTTTTGTCGTTTGCGCTTGTGAAGCTTGAAGTGAATCCGTTTGCTCCTTCGTGGACCGTTCCGTCTAGTTCCAGGCCGATTCGCCTGGACGCCTTCGTGCGTCTTTGCCTGCCCCATCTTTCTTTGAGGGAGGCTCAAAGAGCCGTGGGCGAGGGGGCCTTCAGGATCAATGACCGAATCGGAAAAAAGGGCGATCGGCTGTTTCCGGGAGACGTGCTCACGCTGGCAACTCCCGGCGTGGAACGATCGGCGCATGACCGGGAGGAAAAATTTCCCGTTCCGTCCGCAGGGGAAGCGCCCGAAAGCTATGAACCTGATTCGGTGCCAAAGGGCTTACTGACGCCATATCCGTTGCCCGATTCGGATCTGAGGATCCCTATTCTTTACGAAGATGAATCCCTGCTTGCCTTGGATAAGCCGGCCGGAATGGCGGTTCATGGATTTTCAGGAAGGGCGACTCAAACGCTGGCGAATTTTGTGGCGGCGATCAGGCCGTCGTTGAGGACGGTCGGTAAAAGCCGATGGGAGCCCGGGCTGGTTCATCGCCTGGACCGCGACACCTCCGGTATTGTCCTTCTGGCCAAACATCAGGACGACTTCGATAAGCTCCGGGCTCAATTTAATGGCGGCTTTGTCAAGAAAAAATATTGGGCTTTGGTTCAGGGAAGAACGAAACAAGCCGGTGTTATTTCCTACCCGCTGGCGCATGATCCGAGAGATCGGAGAAAAATGATCGCCGTACGCGCCGAGGTATGCGGGCCACACGGGTCAAAAACAAGAAGCTGGAAGGCGTCGACCCGGTTCCACAAGGTCGGTTCGTCTGGGGGATTCAGTCTCGTTGCGATTGAGATGGAAACAGGCGTGACGCATCAAATCCGGGCGCACATGGCGGCGATCGGACATCCCGTGGTTGGAGACCCTTTGTACAGCAATCGGAGCGAAGAGCCCTTTGGCTTGAAAAGGCAGTTCCTGCACGCGTTTTATCTCGCCCTGGCTCATCCGAGGAGCGGGGAGGCTTTGGTGATTACGAGTGAATTACCGGAAGATCTGAGGAGAGTGCTCCGCCAATTGGGGCTCCGCGTCTAGCGTGCTGATGTAAAATGGTCCATCGTGCCCACGAGACGGTAGGGGCACGGGTATGCCGTGGCCCCTAGGCCGCCCCATTCTGCCTAAGCCGTCGCGCTTTTCAGTCCTTTTTCTTTCGCGCAGGCGTTGCACAGATAGAGATGAGTCTGAGGATCTTCGACAATTCCCTCGTCGAGATTATGGGAGACCTTCTTGCACTCGAAGCAGATGAAATAGATGCCGTCAATGCTCTTATTGATTTTTTCCCGATTCAGGATGCGGCCCTTTAATTTCTCAATTCGAATGCCCAGTAAGTCTTCGTAATTCCTTTTGATCTTCAACCTGCCCGCTTCATCGCTGGGCAGATCCTGATCTTCCATTTCATCATTGCCGGAGTCATCCAGGAAACCGCGGTCTTTGCTCTTCCTGGAACGGTCTGCAGTCTTCTTCTTAGTCCTTGGCATATGCTCCCTCAAATTCAAACTGATAATCAAGCGGGCTGCGATTGTCAAGCGTTACGCGAGCTTACCGGCTGATTCCGTCGAAAGCAGCTCACGAGCTTGGTCGACCGGCCGCGGCGCCAAGGCTTCGGGCCGATTACCAGCGGTGGGAATAACCACTGGCCCATTGCGCGGGCTCGTAGAGCGGGCGGCGGCTTTCATCGTCAAGGGTGATCCTTCCGGATAATGGTCATTCCTCTGTAAAACCGCCAATTGCTGTTGGAAATCGGCTCCCAGATGGTATATACCCTGCCGGGGCATTCGAGGCGTGGTTTGGTCACGCAATAGAAAAGAGAGGCCGCATGAAAACGAAGGGTGAGATTGAGGCGGACATTAGTGATGCGATGGTGAAGTTCGAAATGGAGTATATGGGCCGCGGTCCCCGAGAAGCCCGGACCCATGTTATCGAGGATATGATATTAGTGCGGCTCAAAGGAGTGCTAACCCCTGCCGAACAGCAGCTGACTAAAAGCGCGGACGGGGTGGAACTGATCAAAAAGATGCGCGCCAGTCTGATTGAAAATGCCAGGCCTCTTCTCGCGGAGGTCATCGGCGGTATCACGGGAACAAAAATTTTGGGTCTGCACACGGATATCAGCACTGTGGCGGGTGAAAGGGTTATCGTCTTCGTTTTAGACCGGGACCTGGAGAAAACCCTGCCGCGGAAAAAAACTTCTTGACTTTGTCTTCGTATCTGTTTAGCATTAAGGTGGTTTGAGGATAACACAAAGGGTTGCTGAAATCTGAAAGCAACCAGTTGCGTTATTGGCCGACCTTGGGATGGAAACATCGGGTCGGCTTTTTTGTTTGTGATAGGGCGGTAGGCCAATCAGAGGTAGCCCCAGTCGGGGCGATAGCTTATAGGCAGGCCAGCTGATCCCGCAAGGGAAAGGCTGGCTTTTTTGTTTGTAAAAGGAGGGTAAACCTATGGCCGACCAGGCGGCTGAACAAGAGGTGCTGCTGGACGTCAGAGTAGCGGAGGCATCCAAACTCTATAAGTTCTATCTCAACCAGGAGAAGAAGATCCTGGGGACTTCCTCAGTGGCTCTCTTTCTCATTGTCTGGGAATTGATGGGAAATACGTTGCAACTGATCAATCCGATGTTTATGAGCGCGCCTTCGCTCGTCTGGAAGGCCGCCGTTCAACTCTTCGGGTCGGGGGAGATCTGGAACGACCTCAGGGTAAGCGGGATCGAATTTGCCTGGGGGTATGTGCTTTCGGTTATCGTCGCGGTTCCTTTTGGCATCATGGTGGGTTGGTATAAGAGGATGAGCTACATCTTTGATCCTTTTATCAATGCTATGAACGCTACTCCGCGCGTCGCCCTGTTGCCGCTGGTCATCATATGGTTGGGTATCGGGATCCTCTCCAAGGTTGGCATTATCTTCCTGGGCGCTGTTTTCCCCATACTGATCAATACCCGGGACGGGGTGAAGACCACCCCTTATAATCTGCTTACTGCGGCGAAGAGCTTTGGCGCGTCTGAGTGGCAGATCTTTAAGAGCGTGGTGCTTCCTTCCACCGTGCCTTTTATCCTAACAGGTCTGAGACTTGGAGTTGGGCGAGCCCTGATCGGTGTGATGGTTGGAGAGCTTTATGCCGCTACTGCCGGGATCGGTTTCATGATTACGGTTGCCGGCGCAACCTTCCAGACCGATAAAGTTTTTGTCGGCGTTTTGATTTTTGCCATAACCGGGATGATCTCCATGGAGCTACTGACCAAGCTGGAAAGCCGGTTTGATAAATGGCGGCCTAAGGTAGGCGCCGCTCAGTAAATCTTGCCAGCAACAACCAACAACAGTTGGTTTTTGCTTCTGCGCTCCTGAGGAATTCTTTCTTGAGTTAGGACTCTCGCGCGGTAAAGACCTCGGTTTGAGGATGATCCAAAGGGTTGTTCCCGATGGTTGGAACAGCCGGTTGGGACATAAGCCGACCTGAGATGGAAACAGCGGGTCGGCTTTTTTTGTGGAATAGGCGGTAGGCCAATTAGAAGTAGCCCCTCAGGGCGATAGCTCATAGGCAGGCCAGCCATCCCGTGCGGGACAGGCTGGCCTTTTAATTTGCAAAGGAGAACTCCATGGAAAACTGGTCGGCGGTTTTTTGGATTCTGGGAAGTGGCGTATCTCTCTTCGTCTTTCTCATAGTGGTTGATTTTTTGAAAGGCAAAATGAAGAAGCGAAGCGGCTGATATGATCTTTTCGTTGCGGCAATGAATTTATCGCCTAAGGCTCAAGTGAAGACGCGCGGGGCGAAAGCGCGTGGAGCGAGGGGGCGGCTTCGCCGCGAATTGCAGGAGTTTTTCGCCAACCGAATCAATAGCCATCACGGCATGGAGATCAGGATTGTCGACGATCTGATTCTTCTCCGTTGCAAAGAGGCGATCTCACCCTCAGAGTCTAATTTGAGCGCTATGAAGTCCGGGCGACTGCTTCTTCAGGAAGTAAGCGAACGGATCTGTCGAGAGCTAAAGCCGGACCTCGACAGAGTTCTTTATAGGATCACCGGCCTGCATCTCCTGGACATCTGCGTCGGTCTTTTTATTGAGCGGAGGGAGAAGGTGTATCTTTTTACGATGAGCGATACGGTCGGGCGGTAAAAACGATCATCAAGTAACCACGCAAAGGAGTTGAGTCTCCAAGAGGCCTCCAAACTCCGTCGGGTTGTGCAACTTGTGACACCGGACCGATTATTCTTGTGGATTGCCTTTAACGTTTTTGTCCTGGGCATGCTGGCCCTTGACCTTGCGGTATTTCACCGCAAGGCCCACGCTGTTTCCCTGCGTGAGGCCTTTGTCTGGAGCATCGTGTGGATCGGCTTGGCCGTCATTTTCAACCTGGGGATTTACTACTTCTGGGGGCCGGATAAGGCGCTTGAGTTTCTGGTTGGCTACCTGATCGAGAAGTCCCTCAGTGTCGACAATCTCTTTGTCTTCCTCGTCATCTTTTCTTACTTCGCTGTCCCGGCCATGTACCAGCACCGGGTCCTCTTCTGGGGTATTCTGGGAGCCCTCGTCATGCGGGCCATCTTCATCGCTGTGGGGGCTGCACTCCTGAATGCCTTCCATTGGATGATTTATGTGTTCGGCGGCTTTCTGATCATCACAGCAATCAAGCTTCTTTTCGCGGGCCATGAAAAGATCAAGCCCGAAAAGAATCCCGCGGTGCGGTTGGCGCGCAGACTGCTGCCGATCACGAAGGAATACAATGGGCAAAGCTTTTTCGTCCGTATTAACGGACGACTCTGGGCTACGCCTCTCCTTTTGGTTCTGCTGGTGGTTGAGACCACTGACGTGATCTTTGCTGTGGACTCTATCCCGGCCATCTTCGCCGTCACCATGGACCCTTTTATCGTTTACACATCCAACGTGTTCGCGATCCTCGGGTTGCGCGCGCTCTATTTTCTGCTGGCCGGTATCATGGACATGTTCCGCTACCTCAAGGTGGGGCTTTCCTTTGTCCTTTGTTTTGTAGGTGTCAAAATGATGATCGCAGACTTTTACAAGATTCCCATCGGCGTCTCCCTCGGGGGGGTGGCGGGAATTTTAGCGCTTGCCGTGGTGGCCTCGCTCCTCGTCAGACCGAGAGCGGTAGGGGCTCCGGTGGTTCGGGACGGATCTTAGGGAGGTCCTCCACGACGGACGGGCTAGCCAAAAATCAGCGCAATGAAGATCTGGATGTGCGTCGGATTAGTTGCCACGGTTCTTGCTGTCGTCAAGTTGACATCTATTACGACCGGGCCGTCAGCCAATGAAGCTATCGTGGCTATTCGTGTCGCTCAGCGCGAACTCTTTGAGGCCAAGAGAGTCTACCTGGAGCCGACACCTCGTGCTCTTAACAATGCCGAGGCTGCGCTGGAACTGGCTTTATCGGCTCTAAAAGAGAGACGCTATGAGGAGGCCATCTTGGCGGCTAGGGAGACAAGTCAGTTGGTCAGAAAGCTCGGTGGGTGAGCCTGACTCTTCTGAAAAAAGCTTACAATCGTTCCGGGCACTTTTATGACTTCTCGTCTGGCAGATGGCGATAAGACTCAACCATTATAGCAGTTCTATGGCTTCCGGGCGCAAGCAACGGAGAGAATTCTAACGATGGCGAAGGTACCCTGGCATTCAATGCAAATCGACTCTCTGGTGGGAGAGCTGAATACAAATCCCGAGCAAGGGCTAACTGCCGATGAGGCTCGAAAGCGTCTCGAAATTTACGGCTACAACGAGCTAAAAGAGGAAAAGAGGACCTCTCCATTCAGCCTCTTCGTTAACCAATTCAAGAACACCCTCATCATCATTCTTCTGATCGCCACGATTTTATCAGCCCTTGTCGGAGAGCTGGTTGATGCCGGCATTATCGTAGTAATCGTCCTGTTCTGTGCGGCGTTAGGATTCGTCCAGGAGTATCGTGCAGAGCGAGCGCTGGATGCCTTAAAGAAAATGCTGACCCCGACTATTACGGTCCTCAGAGAGGGAAAAGAGCATGAAGTTCTCGCAAAGGAACTTGTCCCAGGAGATATTCTGCTGCTCGAGGCCGGAGACAAAATTCCCAGCGACGGACGCTTGAGCGAAATCCATTCGTTGCAGTGCGACGAGGCCCCCCTCACAGGAGAATCGTTTCCTGTGGAGAAGGAGTTAAGCGCTCTGCCGGCCGATATGCCAGTAGGCGACAGAAAAAATATGGTGTTCACCGGCACCAGCGTAACCTACGGGAGGGGGAAGGCGGTTGTGACGGCGACAGGGGTGAATACGGAGTTTGGCAAGATCGCCGCTGAATTGGTATCCGTGTCACAGGAGAAGACGCCTCTAGAAAAGAGGACGGAAGAAATCGGGAAATGGCTTGGGATCATCGCGCTCGTGATCTGCGTTCTGGTGGTGGGCGCTAGCATCGTTCGGGAATCCATAGTGGGAAAATTGGATCTACAATTCACATTGACGATGTTGATGTTCGCTATTGCGCTCGCAGTGGCCGCTGTTCCCGAGGCGCTCGCCGCCATTGTCACAGGCGTGCTAGCAATCGGGATGCACGAGATGGCTAAGCGAAACGCGCTGATAAGAAAAATGCCGGCGGTGGAAACTCTGGGCTGCGCGACCGTGATCTGCTCCGACAAGACCGGCACTCTGACAAAGGGAGAGATGACAGCCCGGCGGGTCTTTGCCGGAGGAAACCTCATAGAAGTGGGCGGGGTGGGTTACACTCCTCAAGGAGAGTTCCATTCTTCTCTCAATGACCTGTCTCTGAAGATGCTCCTCACGGGAGGACTGCTGTGCAACGACTCCACTCTTTTTGAGGACGCGGGGAAGTGGTCTGTAAGGGGTGACCCAACTGAAGGCGCCCTTGTGGTCCTTGCGGCCAAGGCTGGAGTGGATCACGCGGAGACCAAGCAAAAGAATGCCAGGATCAATGAATTCCCTTTCAGCTCGGACAGAAAAA
>JACQUW010000075.1 GCA_016210115.1 Deltaproteobacteria bacterium
GAAACCGTCACCCGGACCTCATTGGTGAACGCCGGCCTGGAACAGGCCGAGACGATCGGCCGGATTACTTACTATGCCACCGTCGTGTTCGTGATTGCGGGGATTCTCGAAATCCTCGAGATCGCGTCAGAGATTGTGGTTTGGGCATTTATTCTGATCTTTGGGTCGGTTTGCCTGGCGCTGGCTCTAGCATTCGGTCTTGGAGGAAGAGACGTTGCTGCGCGGTATCTGGAAAAATGGCTGGAGGAGAAAAAGAAATAACTATCTCCGTTATCATCCCCGTTCGCAACGGAGGAGATAATTTTCGGGTCTGTCTGGAGAGTCTGGCCGAAGCCGTTCCTGCTCCCGATGAGATTATCGTGGTGGCCGACGGTGAGTCAGACGGATCCTGGCGTTTCGCGGAAACAGCCGGCGCGAAAATACTGCGCTTGCCCGTATCCCGAGGCCCGGCGGCGGCGCGGAATCTCGGCGCCAGTCGAGCCAAAGGAGAAATTCTGCTTTTCATTGACGCCGACGTAACGGTTCGTCCCGATATCGTTGAGCAGGTCGCTGGCGCTTTCCAAAATAACCCGGGGCCGGCGGCGCTCTTCGGCTCCTACGATGATCAGCCGGCCGCGGCGAATTTTCTCTCCCAGTACAAGAACTTACTCCATCATTATGTGCACCAGAGCGCGCGGGAGGAGGCATGGACTTTCTGGGGCGCTTGCGGGGCCATCCGGCGGGAGGTGTTCCTCGCGTTGGGCGGATTTGACGAGACCTATCGCCATCCCTCCATAGAGGACATTGAGCTGGGCTATCGTTTGAGGCGGGCAGGTCATCGCATCAGGCTTGATAAGAAGCTTCAGGTCAAACATTTGAAGCGCTGGGGTGTCGGCTCGCTGTTGAAGGCCGATTTTTTTTATCGCGCCCTCCCATGGACGCAACTGATCTTACGCGATCGCCGGCTCATTAGCGATTTAAACCTGACGTTGTCCAGCCGCATTAGCGTCATATTGACTTATGGCATTCTTGGGTCTCTGATCGCCGCGTGGTGGTGGGCTGGTTTTCTCGCCATGAGTGCTGTCCAGGCGCTGGCCCTCCTCTTCCTCAATGCTCGTCTTTATCGTTTTTTTCAGCGCAAACGCGGTGTCCGCTTCGCCATGCAGGCCTTACCATGGCACTGGTTTTACTATCTTTACAGCGGGTTGGCATTCGCGGGAGTGTTGGCACTGCAAGCTTATCCCAGGAACTCCGCACCTCTACCAGCGACCCACCATCGTCCAGGGGATGAAGCCGTAGACAAGAAGGGTCCGGAACTGGGTTGATGGAAGATCGGCGCGTCGTCGTCATTGGCGCTGGTCCGGCCGGCCTGACCACCGCCTACCAACTGACGAAGTTCAATCTGCAACCGATTGTCATCGAGAAGCAACATCGGGTCGGCGGTCTTGCCCGAACGGAGAATTACAAGGGATTTTATTTTGATATGGGCGGCCACCGTTTTTTCACTAAAGTGAAGGTCGTCCAAGACATGTGGCGCGAAATTCTCGACGAGGATTTTCTCCGGCGGCAGCGTCTATCGCGGATTTACTACAATCGGAAATTCTTCTACTATCCGCTCAGGCCTCTCAATGCCCTGCACGGGCTAGGCTTACAGCAAAGTCTCGCGATTATGGGCAGTTACGTCAGGTGGCAACTTTTTCCTTACCCGCGCGAGGACACTTTCGAGGAATGGGTGACGAATCGCTTCGGGAAGCGGCTGTTCGAGACTTTCTTCAAGACGTACACCGAAAAAGTCTGGGGGATCTCCTGCTCGGAACTGAGGGCGGAATGGGCGGCGCAGCGGATCAAAGATCTCTCCCTCAGAACGGCATTACTCAGTATGTTTGTTAAACCGAAGCGGACCATCAAAACCTTGATCGATCAATTCGATTATCCGCGCCTGGGGCCAGGAATGATGTGGCACGCGGTCGCGGAAGAGATCGAGCGGCGCGGCGGAGCGGTGCGGTTGAATGCCGACGTAGTCGAGATTCACAGAAAAGGCAATCGGATCGACAGCCTCACGATTGTTTCCGGCAGGGATGAGGAGGTGATCGGCGGAACCCACTTCATTTCCACCATGCCGGTTTCGGAGTTGGTACAAAAGCTCAGGCCGCTTGCGCCCGCCGAGATTTTCCGGGCCGCAGAAAAACTGACTTACCGCGACTTTCTGACGGTTTGCCTGATCGTGAACCAGCGGGAACTTTTTCCCGACAACTGGATCTATGTCCACGACCCCGGGGTTCGAGTCGGCAGGATCCAAAACTTCAAAAATTGGAGCCCCGACATGGTTCCCGATCCCGAGAAGACGAGCCTTGGCCTCGAGTATTTTTGCAACCAGGGTGATAACCTTTGGGGCTCTCCGGATGATGAGCTTATCGAAATGGCCAAGCGCGAGGTGGCTCGCATCGGCTTAGCCAAATACAGAGATATCGAGGATGGCTGCGTCGTGCGAATCCCCCACGCTTATCCCGTGTACGACTCCAGTTACCGCGAGCAGGTGAGCGCCATCCGGCAGTACGTCGACGGGCTGGAAAATTTCCAGACGGTCGGCCGCAACGGATTGCATCGCTACAATAACCAGGACCATGCTATGCTCACCGGAATCTTGGCGGTGCGAAACTTCATCCTGGGAGAAAAAAACGATCTGTGGAGCGTGAATACCGACCAGGAATATCACGAAGAAGAAATCATCGAACCCGGTGTGGCGAAAGACGAAGCGCTGGAAGTGCTGCAAGGGGCCGTGGCCGATGCATTTCTGAAGCTCGATCGCCTGGCGTTTGGCTTATCGGTCGGAGCTGTGTCCGGTGTCATTCTATTCGTAGCGACGCTCTGGCTTGTGCTCAAAGGGGGAGAAGTTGTGGGGCCGAGATTGCAGCTACTCAGCCACTATTTTCCCGGCTATACCGTCACGGCCGGTGGAAGTTTGATGGGACTGGGGTATGGCTTCATGAGCGGTTTTATCGGCGGTTGGATGTTCGCGCTTTTAAGAAACCTGGCATTTTTTCTCCAGATGCTGATAATTTACCGCCGCGCAGAGCGACGGATATTGAGAAAGATCTTTGATTATCTGTAAAAAGGTGCGCTCATGAGCGATCATGAAAAAAGACTGGAAAAAATCGTACTGACGCGCGTCGTTCGTCTCAACGCGAAAATCCAGGGGCTGGTGACCGGCATTGTCGCAGGGTTAGGCCTTTTTATCGCCACCAACTGGCTGATTCTGAAGGGCGGAAAATTCGTCGGGTTTCATCTAGCTTTGCTGGGGCATTTTTTTATCGGTTATAGGGTAACGTTTCTGGGAAGCTTGATCGGATTCGCTTACGCCTTTGTTTGCGGTTTTGTCATCGGTTATTCCGTGGCCCGGCTATATAACTGGATTGGGGAGATGAGAGGGGAAAAAATGGTTGGATAGCTGTGGCGAATCCAGGCCGGCCTTGCGCATTTTCTGAATTGGGAAAACCAGGAAAAATTTATAGCTCCTCTCCCGCCGAGCTACAGCGACGTGCAAATTATTCGTAATGGCGAGACAAACTGGCTGTTCGGCTCCCGGCCGGAGGCTTCGTATGAGAAATGATCTGAGACACGCGATCGCCGGCCAGCTCCCGCCACCGTTCTTCATAATCGGCTGCCCACGGTCGGGCACGACGCTCGTTGCGCAGCTTTTGGATAGCCACTCACGGATTGCGGTTTATTTGGAAACTCAATTCTACACTTTGTTTCGCCCTTTTCTCCATTGCTATGGCGACCTGCGCCAACCGAACAATCTCCGTCGCTTCATCGTTGATGTTCAGGAGGTGATTCGATGGCAGGCGGTGATGAATCGCGCAATGACCGATTCCCCTGAGGTTGAGGAGTTCCTTGAAACAATAGTCGCGCCGAGCTTCGAAGGGGTACTAACTGCCTTGCTCCAACTAAACGCGCTGCGGCAAAGAAAAGTCAGGAGCGCTGACAAGACGCCAGATCACTATGCCTATTTGCCAGAAATCCTCGAGAAGTTCCCGGGAAGTCCTATCATCTTCATAATGCGTGATCCCCGGGACACTGTGTTTTCTATGCGAGAGGCTTTTGGTACAACCGTTGAAACTGGCGTGTGGAGATGGAACGAAGCTTTGCGGAGTTATCAGGATGCGTCCCGTCCTCTCCACCTGGTCCGCTATGAGGAACTGGTAAAAAAACCAGCCGAGGTAGTAAAAGCTATGTGCGACTACCTCGGCGAGCCCTACGAGCCTGCGATGCTTCGCTTCTTTGAGAGGACCGCGCTGTCGCCGGAGACCGCCCAGCACCACAGGAAGCTTTTTGGACCGGTTGACAGTGAGTCTGTGGGCAGATTCAGGCGGTTGTCCTCGGATGAGATACAGCGGATCGAAAGCGCCTGCGCCGCCGGCATGGAAGCAATGGGTTACCCGTTCACCCGCCGGAAACCAAAAACGGTTATCGTTAAGGCTCCAACAAAATGGCAGTTGTTGCTCACTCGACTGCGGTATTATGGAGCAAACTGGAATCGGTGGCGGCTCGGCTCGGTGCGTTGGAAAATTGTGCTTCGAGTGCGCGCCCGTTACCTGCTTACGCTAAGACCCTGGCGCATTAGCCCATGATGGATCAACCCCTCCGCTTTTGCATGGTCACGACTTTCTATCCACCCTATAACTTCGGTGGGGATGGGATTTTTGTGCACCATCTTTCCAACGAGCTTGCGCGCCGCGGTCATCATGTCGAAGTCGTCCACTGCATTGACGCATATCGCTTTCTCGCGGGGAAGGAACCGGCGCAGAGCTATAACGATCACCCCAACGTGATCACTCACGGGCTTAGAAGCCCGTTCGGCTTCATCTCTCCTGCGGCCACTCAACAGACAGGCTTTCCGTGGTTCAAGTCGCGCCGGCTCCGGCAGATTCTTGCGCAGGGCTTCGATGTCATCCACTACCACAACATGTCTTTACTGGGTGCTAGCGTTCTCAAGTATGCCCGCGGCGTGAAGCTGTATACGGCGCACGAGTACTGGCTCGTCTGCCCTACCCATGTGCTTTTCAAGTTCAACCGCGAACCATGCGCGCGGCCGTCTTGCCTCTCCTGCAGCATAGTATACAAACGACCGCCGCAGTGGTGGCGGTACTTCAGTCTCTTAGACGGCGCAGCCAAAAGTGTGGATGCTTTTCTTGTTCCGAGTCGGTTCAGCATGGATAAACACCGGGAGTTTGGGTTCAGCGGGCGCATGGTGCATATGCCCTATTTTATTTCGCCGACGGAATCAGTTTCTCCGATATCTTCGCCAGCCGTCAGGGAGCCTTTAGATAAGAACTACTTCCTTTTCGTAGGTCGGCTCGAAAAGCTCAAAGGCGTGCAAACACTGATCCCCCTGTTTCGCCGGTATGACAAGGCACAACTGTGGATCGCCGGCACAGGAAATCACGAAAACCGACTACGGCAATTGGCCGACGGAAGCTCAAACATTCGATTTCTGGGTCATTTATCCCAGGCGGAATTGCAGCCGTTATACCGAAATGCAGTGGCGGTGCTTGTTCCATCCCTCTGGTTCGAAGTCTTTGGTCTCATCATTATCGAGGGCTTCAGCCAACGGACCCCGGCTGTTGTGAGAAACCTGGGCGGGATGGCGGAGATTATCAAAGAGAGCGGCGGTGGATTTGTCTATGATACGGAAGAAGAACTAGTGGCTGTGATGGACCGATTGGTTGCGGATCCGTCATGCCGCCGCGATCTCGGCCTGCGGGGCTATGAGGCCTACCGGCAGAACTGGACAGCAGAGGCGCACCTTGAGCGTTACTTTGAACTCATTCGAGAAAGGCAAGGAGCAGGGAGCAGGGAGCAGGGAGAGAAAAGAACGCGTCGTCGATAGCCGATCGACGGTTCGTTGGCCCGCGCGAATAGCAGCAAAACCTAATCGAAAAAGACGTTAGTTCATATTGGGAAAAGATTGAGCATGAAAGCAGTCTACATTAACGAGCACGGGGGAATTGACAGGCTTATCCATGGCGATCTGCCGGATCCTGTGCCGAACGATCATGAGGTGCTCGTCAGAGTTAAAGCTTGCGGTGTGAACTATATTGACCTCTGGGTACGGCGGGGACTGCCATTTCTCAAGATCGATTATCCGTTCGTCTTGGGACAGGAAGTTGTCGGAGAAGTAGCGGCGGTCGGGTCCTCCTCCTGCGCTATTCCGGTGGGTGGGCGTGTGATACTGCATATCGGGGTCAGTTGCGGTCATTGCGAGCTATGTCTTTCCGGTCGAGATCACCAATGTTCCGGTTACCAACTGTTGGGTAAGAATATTCCCGGAGGCTACGCCGAATTGGTCAAGGTTCCTGAGGCCAATATTTCGCCGCTGCCCGAGAGTATCAGCTACGAGGAAGCGGCCGGTCTCCCCACTTCTTTCACCACGGCATGGAACATGATATTCCGTACGGCGAAGCTTCAACCGGGCGAGTGGGTTCTGATCCATGCCGGCGGAAGCGGAATCGGCTCAGCGGCGATACAGCTGGCGCGGCTTACCGGCGCAAAAGTAATCACAACGGCTGGAAGTGAAGAGAAGCTGGAGAAGGCGAGCGCCTTGGGGGCTGAGTACCTCATCAACTACAGGAAGCAGGATTTTCTCCGTGAGGTGCGCCGGATCACGAAAAAGCGGGGCGTCGATGTGGTGATCGAGCACATCGGAGAAGAAGTGTGGGAGCGAAGCCTGCTCTGCCTCGCCACCGGGGGACGGCTGGTCACGTGTGGCGCTACCTCCGGCTCACAGATCACCATGGATCTCAAGCATGTGTTCTTCCGCCATCTAAGTATCCTGGGCGCTACCTCCGCGACCAAGGACGTTCTCTTGAAGATCGTTCGCCTCCTCGAAGAGAGAAAGCTCCAGCCCGTAGTGGGTCGGACTATGCCCCTCAGCGACGCGCGAGAGGCCCATCGCCTGCTGGAGGAGCGCCAGCAGTTCGGGAAAGTCGTGTTGGTGCCGGAGTAAGCACGAGGTTAGGCGCAGAACCAGTGGAAAAGGGCTGCTTTGAGGACTTTAAACCGGGAGACTCTTTAGTCAGTCCAGGCCGGACTATCACCGAGACGGACCTGGTGCTCTTTGCGAACCTTACCGGAGACTGGCATCAACTTCATACCGACGCCGAATACGCGAAAGATACCGCTTTCGGCGAACGCATTGCCCAGGGACTCCTAATCCTTTCGATTGCCGGTGGCCTGATGTTTCGGGGCGCGAAGTCTGGGCTTCTCGCAGATGCCACCCTTGCGTTATGGAGTCTCGACAAAGTTCGCTTTGTCGGTGCCACGAGGATTGGCGATACCGTTCATCTGGAAAGCGAGATCACGCAGTTGACCGAAGTGGATCTGGATCGCGGCCTGCTCACGATGAATCATCGCGTGAAGAACCAGCGTGGCGAGGAGGTATTGACCTGCACGCTGAAGCTGCTCGTCAAACGCCGATCGGAAAGGAGGCCACTGGATGGATAAACCTCTCGCCCTGATTACTGGAGCATCCAGAGGTATTGGTCGAGCGGTGGCCATCCAGCTCGCCAGGGACGGCTATAGAGTGGTGATCAATTATCTTTCTAATCGAGAAGCGGCCGAGGCAGTTAGAGACGTTATCGTGCATGAAGGAGGCGAGGCGGTCCTAAAAAGGTTTGACGTTGGCGACCATGAAGACGCGAACGAGTCGATCAAAGAGCTGGTTCGGACTGAAGGGGCAATTCCGGTTCTGGTGAACAACGCGGGAATAAGCCGGAATCATCTTTTGATGGCCATGCCGGAAGACGACTGGCACCAGGTTTTGAATACAGATTTAAACGGGGTCTACTATTGTACCAAAGCTCTCTTAAGAGCCATGGCGGGCAAGAGGCTCCCCGGCAGGAGAATTGTGAATATATCGAGCGTCGTGGGGGAGAGGGGAAATGTCGGAGTGACCAACTATGCTGCGGCAAAGGCGGGGATCGTCGGCTTGACGAAATCGCTGGCGCGTGAGGTTGCGCCTTTAGGCATGACTGCAAATGTCGTCGCGCCAGGTTATATCGATACTGATTTTATTCGTAACTTCGCAATAGAGGAATGGGTGAAGCAAATCCCGCTTCAGCGGATCGGCCGGCCGGAAGAAGTCGCCTCGGTTGTTTCCTTTCTGGTGTCCGCGAAGGCCGGTTACATCACCGGACAGGTCATCCGGGTGGACGGTGGGTTTTTGATGTGAGGTTTCAAACGTGAGACGGGTGGTAGTCACTGGGATGGGTATTGTCTCACCGATCGGCAACAGTAAAAGCGAGGTGCTTCGGTCGTTGAGAGAGAGCATTTCAGGCATCGAGTTCATTCCGGAGATGAAGGATATGGGGCTTCGGTGCCACGTGGCGGGCCGTATTAAGAATCTGGACACCGCAAAAGTCGGGAAGAGACGGCTCCAGACGATGTCTAATGTGGCCAGGTACGCCGCAGTAGCAGGCTTGGAGGCGCTCGACGATGCCAATTTACCCAGGGACCTACTGAGCAGTCCTCGAATCGGCGTTGTCGTAGGCGCAGCGATCAGCGGAATCAGCGAAACCCTCAGGGTAGAGGAGCAATTACTGGCGCGGACTGACGTTAGCCGAATTGGAGCTACGGGAGCGGTGAAGATCATGAATTCCTCGGCGGCTGTCAATCTGGCTACCTCTCTTGGGATAAAGGGGAGGTGCTACTCCATCTCCTCCGGGTGTGCAACGGGTACGGACAGCATCGGCCACGCATTTGAGCTTATCCGGCATGGGATCCTTGATGTTTGCTTCTGCGGCGGTGCAGAAGAGTTTTGCACGTTGACGATCGCGTACCTGGATAACCTGGGGCTCGTACCGTATGGCTTCAATGATCGATCCCAAAAGGCATACAGGCCGTTCGACGAAGAACGACAGGGAGCGGCGCTTTCAGAGGGAGCGGGAATCTTGGTGCTGGAAGATTTCGACTATGCGACATCCCGCGGAGCCAAGACATACGGAGAGGTGGTGGGCTATGGCTCCGCTAATGGAGGCCTTGATGTGTTTGAACCGACGGGGCTCGGTGGGATCGGGTTGAGAACCGCCATTGAGCAGGCTCTCGATCTCGCAAAGCGGCATCCGATCGATATCGATTATATCAATCCTCATGGAGCTGCCACGCGCGGGGGGGACGCGGCAGAGATCCAGATCATCCGGGAAATGTTTCGAGATCGCCCCCCTCTGGTCAGTTCGACCAAATCGCTCTCCGGCTATCCCCAGGGGGCGGCAGGGGCTCACGATTCTATTCACACTCTACTAATGCTTCACGACAGTTTTATCGCTCCGACCGTGAACCTGGATCGGATCGCTCCGGAATGCCAGGGCGTGCGACATGTGCAATCTCTTGCTGAGACTCGAGTCGAAACAGCCATGACGTTCAACTACGGTCTTGGTGGCACAAACGCCTGTCTAATCTTCACGAAGGTGTGAGATAACTTCATGCGGCGAGTGGCGATCACGGGCGTCGGTATTTTAAGCTGCATCGGCAACAACCGGCAGCAGGTTCTGGAAGCGCTTCAGCAAGGCCGCTCTGGGATCGAAATCATACCTGAACGAAAACAGCTCGGCTTTCGGAGCGCACTTGGGGGACGGGTCAAAAACCTGTTTCCTCCTGACATCCCAAAGCGAAACCTGCGCCAGATGGGCCCCGGGTCGCACCTGGCGGTGCATGCCATGATCCAGGCTTTGGACGATGCCGGACTGGACACTGATGAAGTCCGGCGTGATCGCCTCGGAATCATTACCGGGAACATCGGAAATATGCAGGATATTTACCGGCAGTGCCGGACGTTTCATGATCGCTCAGCAAAATTGGGAGGCGTCGCGTATCAGAAGGTGATGACTGACTCGATATCGGCGAACCTGTCGGTCTTGTTTCGCACAAAGGGGTACAGCCTTACGGTCTCGGCAGCTTGCGCGACCGGTGGAGCCGCCATTGGCCTGGCTTCACAGCTTATCAAAAATGGACTCCAGGATCTCTGCATCTGCGGAGGAGTACAGGAGGACTCATGGGAATATTTCTGCAATTTCGACGCCCTGAGTGTTTTTTCCCTGAGGGAAAACGAACCAACGAAGGCCTCGCGCCCTTTTGACCGACAACGCGACGGCTTGGTGCCGTCGGCGGGCTGCGGGCTCGTCGTTTTGGAGGAGCTGGAGCAGGCGCGTCGCCGGAACGCGAAAATTTATGCCGAGCTGATCGGCTTCGCCTTTACGAGCGATGGTTCGGATATGACTGCTCCCTCAGGGGAGGGCAGCGTCCGCTGTATGGAACAGGCTTTGAACGACGCTGGACTTACGGCTGGAGAGGTTGATTATATCAACGCACACGCTACCGCGACGCAGCTCGGGGATGCGGTGGAAGCGCAAGCCATCGCGAAGGTTTTTGGCAACAAGCCTTACGTGAGCTCGACCAAATCCATAACCGGCCATGAGCAGGGTGCGGCGGGGAGCAGCGAGCTTATCTATACCTTGTTGATGATGGAAAATCATTTCATAGCCCCGACGATCAATCTGGAGGAGATAGATCCAAAATGTGAAGGAATCAATGTGGTTGCTAACAGCGCCGTCCCGGCTGAGATCAATGTTGCCGTAAGCAACTCCTTCGGCCTGGGAGGCGTTAATACCTGCTTGGTTCTCAGGAGACACGCCCCATGAGGCGTGTTGTGGTCACAGGAGTAGGGGTTGTTTCGTCGATTGGAAACGACAAGTCTCAAGTGATGCGCTCACTGAAGGAGGGCCGCTCCGGAATAGCTTTAATCCCTGACATGAGAGAATTAGGCTTTCACTGCCAGGTGGCTGGCGTAATCAAGAGCCTGGACACCTCTAGGATTGGCAAGCGGTTTCTCCAGAACATGTCCGAGGTCGCGAAATACGGAGCTCTGGCAGCTTCAGAAGCCTTGGACGACGCGGGCCTCTCGCGCGAAGCTATGGAGAAGATGCGACCGGGAGTCGTCGTAGGTGGCAGCTTCGGAGGCATTGGTGAAGTGAGAAGGGCTCACCAGTTGCTCTGGCAATACAAGAGTCCTTCTCGTCTCGGAGGTAGAGGAGGAGTCAAAATCATGCACTCAACCACTTCGGCTAATCTGGCTGCGTGGCTTGGGATCCAAGGCCGGGCTTACTCTCTCTGTTCCTCCTCGTCCTCGGGAGCCGACAACATCGGGCATGCTTACGAGTTAATTGCGTATGGCGTTATTGACCTCTGCGTCTGTGGCGCCGCCGAGGAGAGCACATGGAGGCAAATAGGGGTTTTTTTTAATAATTGGGGAGGCATGCCGTCCTCTTGGAATCATCAGCCGGAGAGAGCCTGTCGTCCATATGATCGGGATCGGCAGGGAACGGTGTTTTCCGAAGGCGCGGGAATACTTATTCTTGAATCCGTAGAGCATGCTGAAAAGCGCGGCGCCAGGCCCTATGCGGAGATTGTTGGCTATGGATGCGCCAATGACGGCTCCGACATGTTCGAGCCATCGGGTGAGGGGTTGTCAGCGTCCATCAAGCAGGCTCTGGCGGCCGCGGAAAGGACCGGCGTCCGCACAGTCGACTATATCAACTCGCATGGCACCGGGACAAAATCCCATGACGCATTGGAAGTGAGGGTGCTTAAGGAAATCTTCGGCGCATCATCTCCATTGGTTAGCTCTAACAAAGGGCTGGCCGGTCACGCCATGGGCGCCGCTGGCGCGCTGGAGGCGGTCTTTGCGCTCCTCATGCTGCGGCACAACTTCGTATCCCCCACAAATAATCTGGAAAACATCGCTGCCGATTGCGAGGGGATCAACCACGTGCGGGAGTTTATAGAGGCGCCTCTGGAAACTGCGATGACGTTCAATGCCGGGCTCGGCGGGACCAATGCCTGCCTGATCTTTCGAAAATTATGATAGGATGGGTTCCGTAAAAATCTTGGACACTGGGATTCTGTCCCTCGTGGTTCTGGCGAGATCTTCAAACGACAAAAAGAAGGAGAAATTGACAATGAACGTTGAAGAGAAGTTGAAAGAGATTCTCCTTGAAATCCTTGATATCAAAGAGGAGGATATCACTCCCGGTGCCACGCTTCTCCGCGACCTGGGTGCCAGTTCCATCGACATGGTGGAGATCTTCACTGCCGTCGAAAACGCCCTTGACGTGAAGCTCGGCCGACCGGATATGACCAAGATAAAGACGGTACAGGACGTTGTTGACCATATTCAGACCGCCCAGAGACAGAAGGAATCGGTCTCATGACGCGATCAGCTCAATCTGATCTGCACCTGTGAATGCGTCGGCATGGGGCTTGACATTCGAGCAGTCCAGGAAGGCGATGAAGAACAGGTGGCGCGGTTCTACTACCGCGCAGCCGGGGTGTCGAGCCCACCGGAATACTGGAGGTGGAAATATTTCGAGAGTCCGGCCGGCGCCGCGGCGGTTTTCATTGCTCTGGATCATAATCAAATAGTGGGACGCTTTGGGATTCTTCCAATCAAAGCCAGGATCAATGGGAAAGAGGTTTTGGCTGCCGAGGTTGTGGATGGCGATGTCCTGCAGAGCTATAGAAAGGGCGGTCTCTTGTTCGAACTGGTGGCAAGTGCGAGGCAGGCAGCTATGGAGAAGGGCACCCGCTTCGAATTCGGATTTGGGCCTCAGGAAAAAACCGCGATTGGTTTTAGGACGCTTGGCGCTGGCCTTGTCGCTCCAGTCCACAGAGTTGTGAAGATCGTTTTTCCGCTGATATCGGCACTAGCCGGTGCGGCGGCTACGAATGTGCAGGTGAAGGAGATCCGCTATTTCGATCCAAGCTTTGACGAGCTATGGAAGAAATGGCGCGGAGGCGAAATCGCGGTGGTGCGGGATTCAGCTTACCTTAACTGGCGTTATCTGAAATGCCCGGTAGCCGACTATAAGGTTTTCACTGCCGAGCGAAGCGGCGAACTGTCAGGGTTCGCGGTGTTAGAGATCTTTAATCGGGGTTGGCTTCGCTGTGGAAATATTGTCGATATTTTTTCTTCTCAAGACGATGAGGTTCCCGCTTCTCTGCTTTTGGCGGCTATCCGCTATTTTGCCCAACGAGGTGTGCTAGTGGCCATTGCGTGGGTGCCGCAGCATTCATCTTTGTTGCCGGTTTTCCGAGAGATGGGGTTCCATTCGTTTCCCAGTTGGGTCAATATTGGCGCCCGATCATGTCAGGAGCAAGAAATCCCGCAGACTTATCTCGAAGATGAGCGTCACTGGCACTATGCCATCGGCGATAAGGATTACTTTCCAGCCATTCGCCGAATGAATTGGAAATGAAATTCGTAGCCGCCGCAAGTAGGAACGATCCGCCTCAAGCGGATTTGGATTCGCGATGGCTTTTGCCGGCGGTGCTGCTGCTCGGGCTCGTTGTTCGTCTTTTGCACTTCTGGGCGATTTCAGGGACAGCCTGGCCCATGCACCATCTCACGGCCACGGAGGCGGACGATTATGCCTTCTTTAAATGGGCGAAAACAATCATAGCCGGCGACTGGCTCGGGCGGGACACGTATCATCCTTATTTTCAGTGGATGCAGGACATCGCTCCTCTGGAAACCTGGTATCAGTGGTGGGGAGGCAAGGAGATTTTTCATCAGGCACCTCTTTATCCGTACCTCCTGGCCGGCCTCTTGTCGCTGGTTAGGGACTCGGTTCTTCTTGTATTCCTGACCCAACTGCTGATCGGCGCATTGCAGCCTTTTGTTATTTACAAGCTCGCTGCCATTAGTTTTAACCGCCGGGTCGGTTTGGTTGCAGCTCTGCTCACAGCGCTCTATGGGCCGTTCGTCTTCCATCAGGCAACGCTGTTGCGTGATTGGCTGCCGCCGATTGTGGAGCCCTTGGCGCTATGGTTGTTGCTTACAGCCAGAGAGAAAGGCGGTTTCAGGCCATGGGGTTTAGCCGGAGCTGCCTTAGGCCTGGCGATCCTCACAAAAGAGAGCGCGTTGCTCCTGGCGGTTTTTTCGTTGTTTTGGATAGCAACGGAACACAGGGGAGCCTGGGGGGAGGCGGGCAAAGCCGCGTTCGGCGTGTTTCTGGGTTTTTCGATCGTTCTCTGTCCTCTGCTGATTCGGAATGTCGCGGTCGGGGCGCCGGTTTTCGCTTTGTCCAACCGAGCGGCAGAGGTTTTTGTCTTCGCGAATAGGGGCATCTTAACCCCTGAGTCTTTGGGACAGACTCTACGAAAATCAGGGGGAGAATTCGGCCGCGCTGTTAAAGAGACCGTCAGGACTTATGACGGCGATTGGGGGAAGTTCCTGGATCAAGAGATTCTCAAGTTACAATTGATTATTGAGCCGTTCGAAATTCCTAACAATGTGAGCTACGCGTACGGCCAGGAGATTTCTCCGGTGCTGCGATGGTGCCTGGGCTACGGCCTGGTATTTCCGCTAGGGCTTGCCGGCCTGTTGCTGTCGGTGACAGCCTGGCGTCGCAATTCTCTCTTGATCCTGTATTGCTTCGCCACTTTGATAACGCTTATCGTGACAAGCGGAATCTCGAGGTATCGTTTGTCGCTGGTGCCGGCGCTGGCGATCTTTGCCGGGGTCCTCCTGGTAAGACTCCTGAACGCAATCCTCCGGCGCGAATACCGCCAGGCGTTATCGATTTTTGTTTTAAGCGCAGGATCTTTTCTCTTGCCGGCGCTCCTGCGATTGCCTGACGAAACCAGAGAGAGAGCTCTCGGTTCTCATGATTATGTCGTCTCGGCGCGCGCCTACGCCAGCGAAAAACGGCTGGATCTTGCAGCGATGGAATTGGCCTCGCTCCGAGAAAAGGTAAGCGGCCGGCCTAGCGTCTCGAAAGCGACTGCGGCTGCCCTAGTCATGGAGGGTGACTACAGGAGCCAGTGGGCAATCCAGCTTTTCGAATCGGGCAAAAAAGACGAAGCGGAAAAGCAAGTGGCTCTGGCCGAGGTGGCCTACGCTCCCTTTTTGCACCTGGCCGCTCCGCATTACAACTTGGGAAGTCTGTATCTCGAGATGGGTGAAGTAAAAAAAGCCAAAGCTTCTTTTCAGCGCTTTCTCGAAATTGAACCCGACAACCCCGTGGCCAAACGGGCCCGAAGCATTCTGGCGCAACTTGACCGCGAGTAACGACAGCGATGTTCTTGGCTTGCCCGCGCTGTTGTTCCAGACGCAAGCGTTTCCGAAATTTTGATCTTCCTTATCGGGGCAATCGGCGTAACTGGCCATTCGGCGTATTGACTCTTCTACCCGAATAGGCTAAGCGGTATCTTAGTTTTTTGTTTCAAATGGCCTAAGGATTGCATGCCAAGCCGTGCTGTCCTTAGGCTATTTGCTAAAAAAAGGAGAATGCGTAGATGGCTCAATATCAGCATATAAAGGTTCCAAAAGACGGAGCCAAAATCACGATGTCCGCGAACAAGGAGCTAAGAGTTCCGGATAATCCGATCCTCCCGTTCATTGAAGGAGACGGCACCGGCCGCGATATCTGGCGCGCTTCCGCGCGCGTCTTCGACGCGGCGATCGAGAAAGCTTACAAGGGCAAACGCAAGGTTCACTGGATGGAAGTGTACGCGGGCGAGAAGTCGTTCAGGATGTTCAACAACTGGCTGCCCGACGAAACGGTCGAGGCTTTCTCAGAATTTCTGGTGGGAATCAAAGGGCCGCTAACGACTCCGATCGGAGGAGGATTTCGTTCATTGAACGTAACGCTGCGCAAGCTGCTTGACCTTTACGTCTGCCTGCGCCCGGTCCGTTACATCAAGGGTGTGCCGTCTCCCGTGAAGCATCCCGAGTACGTGGACATGGTGATCTTTCGCGAGAACACGGAGGACATTTACGCGGGCATCGAGTTTGCCAACGGCACGGAAGAGAACAAAAAGCTGAAGTCTCTGCTTAAAGAGCATTTCGCCGGCGAGTTCAAGAAAATGCGGTTTCCCGAGAGCTCGGGGATCGGGTTGAAGCCCGTTTCTGTCGAGGGGACAGAGCGGCTGGTCCGCGCTGCGATCAAATGGTCAGTGGCGAACAAGCGCAAGAGCATCAACCTGGTCCACAAGGGCAACATCATGAAGTACACCGAGGGCGCCTTCAAGGACTGGGGCTACGCGGTTGCCAAGCGCGAGTTCCGCAATGACATCGTCACCGAGCGGGAGTCGTGGATCTTGGGCAACAAAGAGAGTAAACCGAACCTGAGCGTGGAGGACAACGCTAAGGGGATCGACCCCGGCTTCGAGATGATGTCACCCGATCAGCAGAACGACATCAAAAAGGAAGTGGAAGAGGCTCTGAAATTGTGGCCGACGCATGGCGACGGCAAGTGGAAGTCGAAGCTTCTCATCAAAGACTCGATCGCCGACGTCAGTTTGCAGTTTGTCCTCATACGGCCGCGCGATTTCGATGTCATCGCCACGCTGAACTTGAACGGTGATTATCTGTCCGACGCTCTGGCCGCGCAGGTGGGCGGCATCGGCATCGCGCCCGGGGCGAACATCAACTACGACACCGGGCATGCCATATTCGAGGCTACGCACGGCACCGCGCCGAAGTATGCCGACCTCGATAAAGTCAATCCGGGCTCCGTTATCCTCTCCGGGGAAATGATGTTCCGCTTCATGGGCTGGACGGAGGTCGCCGACCTCATCATGAAGGGGATAGAGGGAGCCGTCGCCAACAAGACCGTCACTTACGATTTCGAGCGGCTCATGGATGGAGCCAAGCTCGTGAGCTGTTCCGGATTCGGAGAAGAGATCATCAAAAACATGTAACGCTGTGAGGGGAGGTTTGCCATGGCACGCAAAAAGATTGTTTTGATAGGGGCGGGGAACATCGGCGGCACCATGGCGCAGCTGTGCGCCATGAAAAAACTGGGGGATGTGGTTCTTTACGACGTCATTGACGGCCTTCCCCAGGGGAAGGCTCTCGACATCCTCCACTCGGCGCCCATCGAGAACTTCGATGCTGAGATCCTCGGCACGACGAAGTACGAAGACATTGCCGGC
>JACQUW010000078.1 GCA_016210115.1 Deltaproteobacteria bacterium
CCCTTACGATCCTCGTTCCCCGCTCCTCAGCTGCACAAGCCTTGACTTGCATCGGGTAGCCTTTTCCCTAACGCTTGCGACTTACCGTCCGTAACTGAGGGATTACGTTAATTCGGGGAAAATCGTAATTTTCCTGAAATTTATAATTCCAGGTGCTCTTTGGCCTTAAAAACCGAGGCCAATGAGCGCCTACGGCAAGGGAAGTGAGTTCGGCTGCAAAAATCTCCCCTCGATCGACGAGGCACCAATTGGAGGCAGGGGTCTCAGAGCGCGCGGTAGACCTTGGGATTTCCATTCAGGCTGACGACTGCATGAATGGGCGCTGCTTCAACCAAAATCGCAAATAAACAATGAATACGACGAAGATGGCCGGCTTGCGGCGGTTACTTCTTAAACGTGGTTTCCTGAGATCACGATAGCTTTGAATCTTTTGCCTGTTCGTCGGCGAGTTCCAACCTGCTGCTCTCTTTGGCCGTCGAAAGCACTATCTTGGTCACCGTCCTTGTTACTCCCTCCAGAGAGCGGATTTCACCAAGAAGCTTTTCGAGAGAATCGGTGCTGGCGGTTTTAACCTTCAAGATGAAGCTTTCCTCCCCCGTCACATGATGGCATTCCAAGACGTCTGGTTGACTGACCACGTGCGCGGCAAACGTATCCGTGTGGCGCTGGTGCGCGACTGAAACACCGACGAAAGCCGTGATGTCCTTGCCGAGCTTCTTGGCGTCAAGAACGGCTTGATAACCCTTGATAACACCGCGTGACTCAAGCTTTTTCACCCTCTCCATTACGGCTGGCGATGAGAGGTCCACCTCCTTGGCGATCTCGGCGAGATGAGACCGTCCGTGGCTTTGAAGAATCGAGAGAATCTTTAGATCGACAGAATCCAGCAAGGATATCAACAAGTACGAACTGATATTTTTTGAACTCTTTATGTCATCCGCGGCAGCGTGTCAATACAAGCCACGTGGCGCTTTGGTTGCAATAGGGGGTCGCTTTGCCTATCATAGATTTTCTTGGATTCCTAAAACGAGAGGTAAGGTGGCCGATGCTCGATTTTCTGCGTCAACGGACGAGATCCTGGGTTATCAAGTTTCTTCTTGGCATTATCGTTTTTGTCTTTGTCCTCTGGGGCGTGGGAAGTTACATGAGAGAACCCGGAGTGGAGGCTGTGGCTCATATCAATGGGGAGGAGGTGAGCCAAAGCCAATTCGAAGCGCAATATCAAAAAATTATCGACGTCTATCGAGAGCTGTTTAAAGGCTCATTGACTCCCGAGATGATTAAGAGTCTCAATCTGAGAAGCACGGTCTTGGGAGAGCTGATCCAGCGAAAATTGTTGCTTCAGGAAGCCCGAAGACTTGGACTTGAGGTGAGCGATAATGATCTCATGGATGCAATTTCCCAGGTACCCGACTTCCAGGTCAACGGCCGATTCGCCAAGGAACGATATCTTCAGGCGCTTCGCTCCAAACGGCTCACGCCCGGCCAATTTGAGCTGGAGCAGAAGGAGTTGCTTACGATCCAAAAACTCTATGACATGATTCAGGTCCCGGTTTATATCACCGAGGCGGAGGTGCGGGATCGTTATCGTCTGGAACAAGAAAACGTCAATTTTTACTTCCTTCGTTTGAGCGCCAGCGATTTTTTGACGCAGGTTAAGATCAAGGAGGAAGAAATCAAAAACGCTTATGAGCGGAATCGGGAGGCGTACCGAGAGCCCGCCAAGGTCCAGGTCGAATATGTTTCCTATCCTTTCGAGTATTTTGGCTCAAAACTTGGGATGACCGAAAAGGAAATTGAGGAATATTATCAGTCGCGGGTAAAGTCGCGGTTTCATGAGCCCAAGTCGGTGCGTATCCGGCATATTCTTCTTCGGGCGGCGGCCGGAGGGGATCCCAAAGAAAGAGAGAAGATCCGCGTTCAGGCGGAAAAGATTCTTCAACAGGCTCGCGCAGGCAAGGACTTTTCTGAACTGGTGCGAGAGTTCTCTGAAGATCCCCAAGGAGTAGACGCGCAGTGGATGACACAGGGACAGATGCCTCCTCCCCTGGAGAAGGCCGCTTTTGGCCTTAAAAAGGGCGAAGTGAGCAACGTAGTGGAGACCCCACTCGGCTATTTCATTCTCAAGGCAGAGGACATCAAAGAGGAAAAGACCAAAGCCCTCAAAGAGGTGAGAGAAGAAATTGTCCGTAGCCTTAAAACCGAGCGGGGGAGGAGCGAGGCGGCAAAAGCGATTGATGCGGACCGGGAAAAGGCGTTTTCAGGCGTGGATTTTTCTCTCCTGGCCAAAGAGAGAGGAATCCCTTTCAAGGTAACGCCCTGGTTTAGCCGCGCAGAGCCATTGTCGGAAGTGGATTCCGCGGAGGAGTTTAACAAAGCGGCCTACTCGCTTGCCCAGAAGGAGATCAGTCCCGCGGTCGAGGGGCCGAAGGCGTACTATCTGATGCGACTCAAGCAACGGCGTGAAAGCTTCGTGCCGTCTTTCGAAAGCGTCCGCGGCGCGATCGAGAGCCGGCTTAAAGAAGCCAAGGCGTTTGAATTGGCAAATCAAAAAGGCACGTCCTTGCTTGGTGAGCTGAGAAAGGAAGGCGATATAAGGAAGCTTGCCGCGCAGCATAACGTCCCGCTCATGGAGACGGGCTGGTTCACGCGGAGCGCGCCCGAAATCCCAAAAGTTGGCGCGCTGCAGGAGGTTAAGCCGGGCGGTTTACCCCTCTCTTCGCTGCAGCCCGCTGCGGATCGCATTTATACGCAGAAGGGGACCGTGTATATCTTCGCATTTAAAGAGAGCAAGGGCGCGGACATGGAGCGTTTCGAGAAAGAGAAGCAGCAGTTGATGGAGAAAACGCTTGCGGAGAAAAGACAGAAGGCGCTTGAGAGATACCTCGAACTCCTG
The DNA here is from genome assembly GCA_016210115.1 of Deltaproteobacteria bacterium. Lineage (GTDB taxonomy): Bacteria > Desulfobacterota > Binatia > UBA9968 > UBA9968 > JACQUW01. The sequence goes on from JACQUW010000078.1 coordinate 2,897, forward strand.
AAAGCCAAGGCACGGATACAGGTTCAACCGGCCGTGCTGGAGCAAAGTTGATCGGGCCACTCCGAGCGGCGGTTTGAATCCGGTCAGCCTTCATTCATGCAAATTTTATTAGTGCGGCACGGAGCAACGGATTGGAATCTCCAGGGCAGATGTCAGGGGTCCACTGACATGGCGCTTAATGAAGTCGGCCTTCAGCAGGCCGTGGAGATGGCAGCAAGTCTTAGATCTGAGGTCATTACTGCCCTCTACTCGAGCAATCTCACGCGAGCATTGCAAACGGCAGAGTTGATCGGCCGAGCGCGCAACCTGCCTGTGGTAATCGAGGAGAGGTTTCGCGAATTGAACCATGGCGCTCTTGAAGGCCTGACGTTTTCGGAAATCCATGAGCAATATCCTGAATTCATCCGCAAGTGGAAGGCGGAGCCCGCAGAGCTCCTTATCCCCGGAGGGGAAAGACTGGTCGATGTCGATAAGAGAGCATGGGACGGGATGGACCAAATTACCGGGCGCCATGGGGCAGACGAAACGGTTCTGGTGGTAACTCACAATTTTCCCATTCTGGCGATCCTATGCCGTATTAGTAATCGCTCCCTCAATCAATATCGAACTTTTCGGCTGGACCCATGTAGCCTCAGCCGCGTCAGTTACGACACGAGCGACGGCTGGAGAATCGTGCAGCCGAACGATCGCGGTTAGGCGAACCCGGGCGGGTGGAGTTTTATCCTAACCTGCTATAAAGTCGTTTCCATTGGTCGAGTCGACACCTTAACGACACCCATGAAAGGAAACCTCCCATGAAGGCGCTAAACTTTCTCTTTGCGGCGATCTTCTTTTGCATGTGGACCGGCCCTGCAGGTGCTCAGAAAGTGGAGCGGGTCACGTTTGTGGGGGGGCCTCCGGCAGGGGTTTTCGGTATCTTCGCTACGGGCATCGGAACGTATCTCTCAAAAACCGTTCCGAACCTTGATGTATCGGTGACGGCGACCGGCGGGTCGGTGGAAAATATCCGGCGCGTCAATTCCAAAGAAGCTGAGATAGGTCTTTCCTTTGCCTCCGATGTGCACGAAGCTTATCATGGACAGGAACAGTTCAAGGGCAAGCCGCTGACCAATTTTCGGGCGATCGGGATAGTATTTATTGGCGTTGCTCACCTGATCACCTACGCTGACAGCGGAATTCGTACCGTTCAAGATCTGGCAGGCAAGCGGGTCGCCGTGGGAACACCCGGCTCGGGAACCTTTGCAAGCGCGGAGCGGGTGTTCCGCTCGCTCGGTATCTGGGACAAAATCAATCGCATTCCTCTCCTTGGGGCAGCCGCCGGTGAAGCCATGAGCGACGGTAAAGCGGACGCTTTTTTCTGGACCGGTCCAGAGCCCGACCGGGTCACAACCGAGGCGGCGACGAGGAAGCCGATCCGCGCCATCGACATCTACACACCAGCTACAAAAACCAACTTCTTAAAACAGTATCCTTATTTCGCGCGCTATGTGTTCCCTGCCGGCTCATATCGCGGAATTACAGAAGAAACATCAACGATAGGAATCCCTGTGATTTGGTATGCTCATCGCGAGCTTTCCGCGCCGCTTGTCCAGAAGCTGGCTGCAGCCGCTTACAGTCATGAGGGAAGTGCTCACATGCTCAAAGTCCATGCCGGATCAAAGGACATGGTGCCGCAAAAAGCTTTGCAGGGCATCACCTTTCCTCTTCATAAAGGCGCCGAGGATCACTGGAAGGCAGCGGGCATCCAGATTTCCGACGCCATTCGCGCGCGATAACGAACGAAGAAAGCCTAAAAACCTTGGCCGAAAAGCAGGTCCAGATTCGCTCACTTTCGGGCCTCTGGAATGTCGCCATACGGCTCATGATGGGCTCTGTGGCGATCTTTTATCTCTGGGCCGCCACTCTCGGCGTGGTCTCTCTTCAGTATTTTCGCGGCATCGCGGTTCTGTACAGCCTGGTCGTGCCGGTCCTCCTTTACAAGGGGTGGCGCCGCGCTCGGGATGATGCTCCGTCTTTAATTGACTTGCTGCTCGCATTCGCTGCCGCCGCAGGAGTCATCTATTGGATGATAGAGCACGAGGCGATGGCCTACCGGGCGGGAGACTACACCCTGCTCGATGTTTCGATGGGCATCGTCGTAACCGTGGTGGCGATTGAGGCGGCGCGCAGGGTCTTGGGAATGGATATGGCCCTTTGCGCGATTATTCCGATTCTTTACGCTGTTTTCGGCCATTACCTGCCTTATATCATCGGTCACCGAGGGTACACGATCAGGCGCGTCGTCGAATACGTGTACCTGACCTCGGATGGCATTTTTGGAATCATGGCGGAGGTGCTGGCCTCGTTTATTATTCCGTTTGTAGCTTTCGGCGCTTTCCTGGAGCGCGCCGGGGTAGCTAAATTCTTTGTCGATATCTCTCTGGCAGGTCTCGGACGAATAGCGGGCGGGCCCGCGCAGGCCTCGGTCGTGTCGAGCGCGCTCATGGGAACGATCAGTGGGAGTCCGATTGCCGAAACCGTCACCAAAGGTCCTATTACAATTCCGCTCATGAAGCGGGCCGGCTTTCCACCTCATATTGCAGGCGCCGTCGAAGCCGCAGCTTCGACCGGAGCAGCCATTATGCCTCCGGTTATGGGAGCAGGCGCATTTGTCATGTCGGAAATGACGGGAATACCCTATCTGGAGATCATCAAAGTCGCGGCCATTCCCGGCATTCTCTATTTCCTATCCGTAGGAGTCATGATCTACTTTGAAGCGAGGAAACTCGGACTTCGAGGCCTGCCCCCGGACGAACTTCCCCATCCGGGAGAAATTTGGCGGCGTGGCTGGTACTTGCTTCTACCCATTGTCATTCTCATCACTATGCTTGTGGCGGGTTATTCCCCGCAAATGGCAGTTCTTTACGGCATCGGCTTCACGATCATCGTCAGCTGGTTTCGCAAGGAAACCCGGATGGGACTGCAACAAATCTGGCAGGCTTTGGTGGACACGGGCAAGAATTGCTTGTTCGTTGCGGCCTTGACGGGAGCTGTGGGAGTCCTCATCGGCGTTCTCTCTTTGACCGGGATCGTCATACGTTTTCCATATATTCTCGTCGAACTGGCGGGCCAGAACCTCCTTATCACTATCGCCCTCATCGCGGTCGCAACGTTTGTCTTAGGCCTGCCGCTCCCGATCACGGCAACCTATCTAATCGTTGCGGTTGTCGGGGTCCCCGCGCTCCTTAAGCTTGGCGTGCCCGTTCTTTCGGCACATCTGATCATCTTCTGGCTGAGCCTGGATTCCAATATTACACCGCCGGTCGCCATGGGGCCCTTTGCCGCCGCTGCCATCGCTCAAGCCGATCCTATGAAGACCGGCTGGAGTTGTTTCAGGTTCGCGAAGATCATCTATGTGATGCCTTTACTGTTCGCTTACACGCACATTCTGCTTACCGGAACCTTAGCCCAAAACATATGGGCCGTCGCTTCGGCAACGCTCGGCACCTTCCTTATCTCCATTGTCGGGACCGGCTTTTTCTACGTCAGAACCACGATCATCGAGTGGTTGCTCTTGGCGGCTGCGGCTATGCTGGCCTTCGTGCCGTCGCTGGCTACAGGAATTGCCGCGCTGGTGATTTTTGGAGCGGTGTTCCTGCGGCAGCGAAAACGGGCCGGCACATTAGTCCGGGGGACGACTCAAGGGTCCGCCGAAGTCGCAAGCAAATGAAGACGCCGGAGTCGCCATTCCCCGAGCCGGTCATCGTTCCGATCGAGGATTCCATCGACCTCCACGCCTTCTCGCCAAAGGATATTCCAAGCGTCATTGAAGAGTACATCGACCAATGCAGGAGAGCGGGTATTTATGAGATCCGCATCATTCACGGTCGCGGTAAAGGCGTCCAACGCCAAATCACGCGCTCTATTTTGCGCAAGCACCTTGCCGTTCTCTCTTTCACAGATGCCGCTCCCGAATCAGGCGGTTGGGGAGCGACGGTGGTGCAATTGAAGGAAAAGCCATGAAGAGACACGCGCATCACCTTTCGCTCATCCTTGCCGTTGCGGCTTCTCTCTGTTGATAGGCTTTGGCGGGGACGCTGCGGCGCAACCGCAAGAGAGGTGGTCCTGGATACCTGATCCGCTCTACCGCTTCAGCGTGAGTTCTGTAACCGCTTACGGAGACCGAACAAGTGCTTGACAACCCCGGGGGAGCGATATAGCGATGTTCGGGACGGACAACGGCTGTTTTTGGAGGTACGACCGATGGCACAAACAAAGCCCCGCATCACACTGGGTTCCCCGCCGAATCCACGCAATCGCGCTTTGATCGACGGGCTCATTCAGATTGAAGGCTTCGAGCTTGAACACAACGGGAGCTACTCACCGGGCGAGTTTCATTACCGCTTCGTTCAAGGGGAGTACGATGTCGCGGAAATGTCAACAGCTACATTCTTAAGAACCAAAGAGAAGGGGCAGCGCTTCGTGGCTTTGCCAGTTTTTTTCCAGCGCGGGCCGCGGCAGCGCAATATTTTTTACTGCGAGGGCAGGCTCAAGCATCCGGGCGAGCTCAAAGGAAAAAAGATCGGCTGCTTCCGCTACGGCGCCACGGCCGTGAGCTGGGCGAGGGGTTTCCTGCTGGATGAGTACGACCTCAAAACGACCGATATGGATTGGTTCGTCTCCGGCCGCGAAGTTTACATCGGCACTGAGCTGCCGGTGAAAGTGGAGCGACTCGAAGCCCCGCCGCCGTTCGGTGAAGAGAAAGCTCAGCTCGCCGAGTTGGTAAGCAAAGAAATCCTCGCCGCGGCTCTTGTCCCCGGAGATTCCGGCTACCTGGGACTTTTCGGCGGTGGGTCTGTGCCCGCACAGATGGCGGTGTACCCCGGCGTCAAACCACTGTTTGAGGATACCGAGGAGATCATCGGCTACGTCAAGCGGACTGGCATTTATCCAATCATCCATCTTATGACGATGAAAGAGGAGACCGCGGAAAGATATCCGGACCTCCCGGCAAAGCTCATCGAAGCCTTCCGCGAAGCTGGCAAACTTGCGGACCGGTATTTCACCGCTGATGAAATCGCCGGCTACCGGAAGGAGAGGGAAGTCTTGGGCGAAGATCCGTATGCCTACGTTTTGGGCGAGACCGAGAAACGAAGCATGCGCGCTTTGAACCGTTATCAAATCGAGCAGGGACTTTTAAAGACAGAGCTGCCTCTCGAGAGTCTCTTCGTGCGCGAGGCGTTCATTTAAACACGATCTACGGCCAGGGAATGACCATACTCCGGCATTCCTGCAAAAAACGGTAGTTGGTCAGATCAGCCTGTAGTGGAGTTACAGAGACAAACCCTTCGTGGACGGCCATGCAATCCGTTCCGTTGTCGTGTGCGAATCCTAAATCGTCTCCTCCGATCCAGTAATACTTCCTTCCCCTTGGATCAACCCTCTCGACGATCTTTTCACTGTAGTGGCGTTTTCCCTGCCGGGTAAGCTTCCAGCCCTTGATTTCTTGCTTTGGGATTGCAGGTACGTTGACGTTGAACAGGGTGCTGGGAGGCAGGGTAATTTGCAAAATCTGTGAGACAAGGGCTACGGTAAACTCCGCAGCCGCATCGAAAATAAAATCTTTAAAAGAGACCAGCGAAACCGCTATGGAGGGTATTCCTAAAAGCGCTCCCTCGATCGCGGCGGAAACCGTGCCCGAATAGATAATATCGTCTCCCAGATTCGGACCATGATTGATTCCGGAGACTACGAGGTCCGGCTTCACAGTTAAGAGACCCGTAAGGGCCAGCTTGACGCAATCTGTGGGCGTGCCATCCACCGCATAATGCCTGGGTGAAATCTCCTCGACTCGAAGCGGACGGTGCAGCGTGAGCGCATGGCTCATCGAGCTCTGCGGCCGGTCAGGCGCCACGGTGTAAACGTCGCCCAGTTTCTGCAGTGCCCGTTCCAGAGCCAAAATACCCCCGGAGGAAATGCCGTCGTCGTTGGAAACCAGAATCTTCATAATGTTATTCTCGCAAATACCCGCATAGGGAACAAGGGCCAGAGAATGAGACCGATATCGGTCGGCGTGCGGTATAACGAAGGGATGCCGCTCCGCCGCGATGGAAAAAACTAAAGGAACCTACAGGCGAAAAGCCTTTCCGGTGTGAGATCCCTGCTCCCGAAACAGTTTTGGCCCGCCCGTACGGCGATCGGCGGCAGCTTCTCTACGCCGCCACCGCTTTTCTGGCGGGATATTTTTCGCAGAGCCTTTTCCAGGCGGCCGCTTGTTGCTTTGCGTGTTCTATGATCTCCGGCGGAACATGGCGAAAGGGCGGTCGTAACGGCCCGGCGTAGCAATAGCCGGATTCGTTGACGGCGAGTTTATGCGAATTCTCCCGCCAAAAGAGATCCCCCGGACGTCCCGGAGCTTTGTAAGCTGCGTCCATATCAAGACAGATTTCTTTTGCCGTCTCCCAGTCACCGGCAAAGCAGGCATCGCGCAGGCGAAGGACTGGCCAGGGTCCCATCCAGGCTGAAATAGACCAGCATCCGGAAGCTCCGAACATCATGTAGGGATAACACTGGGTCTGGTTGCAAAAAACACTGATCTTGCCGTTGACGATCTTCATCAACTCCATAAAGGCGACGGGCGTGCGATGGCTGTCCTTCATCGCCACGATATTCGGCCGGGTTACCAGCTTCTCAAAAGCGGAAACGGAAAGCGTGATGCGGTGCAGCGGGGGATTATGATAAATCGCGATGCCGAGCTTGGGAAAAGCGTCGGCGAGGTCGAGGTAAAATTGCACGGCGTTTTCCAGCGTTGACGGAAAGTAAAACGGCACCGCGCAGAGCACACCGTCGGCGCCCGCCTGTTCGGCAAATCTTATTTGTCTGATGGTCTCCCGGGTATTGAGACTCGTGCAGCCGATGAAAACCGGCACGCGCTTTCGCGCCGCGCCGAGAGTCGCCTCTATCAACTTCTTCTGTTCCTCCCACAACAATGTGTGGCACTCTCCGAAACTCCCCATCGTGGCGATGGCGTTCACGCCGTCTCTGATGATTTTATCTACGGCGCTCTCCAGTCCCGCAGTGTTGACTGTATCCGTCGCGCCGGGCAAGTGTCCGTCGCTTGTCGTAAACGCCGGCATCATGGCCAAAACACCTTTTAGATCTTCGGCTCTAATCATAGAACATCCCCCTCTCTCGCCTCTCCTCAAAACTTCGTGGCGAACGCTCGCTCGGTTGAAGAGCGATCCTAAACTTCATCCATGGCGCTGTCAACTCGACTCAAAGGGACACGGCGTGGTCGCTTTGAGTCGTTTTTAAGATGGGAATCACGCCTCCGCTGAGGAGAAGGGGTCCGCTCCTCCCGACCGAAGCAAGCGATAAACAATGAATAGAACTCCCATCGTAATGAAGCTATCGGCAACGTTAAAAGCGGGCCAATGATACTTCGACCAGTAAAGATCCAAGAAATCAATGACTTCGCCGTAGAGGAGACGATCGATCAGATTCCCCAGCGCCCCACCGAGAATAAACGAAAGAGCCGTGATGAGTCCCTTCTCATTTTGAGGCAACGAGCTAAGGATTTTTACTATAAAACCGATGGCCAATACGGAGAAAAGAACCAGGAACCCCAATCGAAACGTCTCGCTGCTTTCCGCGAAGATGCCGAAAGCAGCCCCCTTGTTGCGGATATAGGTGAGGTTAAAGATATTCTCGATGACCGGTATCGAGTGGTTCAGCATCATCACCCGATCGACAATCACCTTGGATGCCTGATCGAGTGCAATGATCACGATGACCAGCGTGGAAACGAATTTGGTTTTGGCGGTCACGTCGTTGCTCCCAACCGCAGAACCCCCGCGCAACGCACGCAGACGGTGGGGCGGGTCTCGTCTCGGCCAACGTCGCCCGTATACTTCCAGCAGCGCTCGCACTTGTTTCCCTGAGCTTTAAAGACGGCAATGAAGCTGTCCAGAACCGCACTGTCATAGGCCCACCCCCGCCTGCCGGAGTCTTGTACCGAACAGGAGGCTCCTCTAATACCTGCCCGACGGGATTCTGCCAATTCCCACAAGAAAGACGAACCTTTTCCGTTCTCAAGCCCGACCTTGGACACAATCAGGACATCTTCAGCCTGTCGAGGGTCAGCATGAGCAAGATCCAGAAGGGAGAAATCCCGTCTTTCACTTTGTGGGTAGAGGAGCACCTCGGCATCGAGGGAGTGACCGATAACGCTGTTGTTTCTTGCCTCCTCAAGCGCCCTCAAGATTTCGCCCCGCTCCTTAAAGATTCGGTCCCAGTGGGCGGCTATTTTTTCGTCGGCCAGAGTTGCGTCCGGGAGCGGCATCTTAGACAGAAAAATGCTCTCCGGCCGCCCATCGTTGTCCGGCAAATATTGCCAAACCTCTTCTGCAGTAAACGAGAGGATGGGCGCCATAAGATGAACCAAACTATCCAAAATTTTGTACAGGGTAGTCTGCGCTGACCTTCGCTGGTTCGAGTTCGCAGACTCGCAGTAGAGCCGGTCCTTAACAATGTCCAGATAAAGCGCGCTGAGGTCGACGCTGCAGAAGTTGTTCAAAGCGTGATAAACAACATGAAATTCAAACTTTTCGTAGGCGTCGCGGCACCGGGCCAACAAGACTTGGATCCGATGAAGAATCCAGCGATCCAGCTCGGCAAGGCCTTCATTGGGTACGCTGTCCTTTTCCGGATCAAAGTCATAGAGGTTGCTGATAAGAAATCGCGCGGTGTTGCGCAGCTTCCGATAGGACTCGACCAGCCGGTTGAGGATCTCATCTGAGATCCGCACATCTTCACGGTAGTCCTCGGCGGCCACCCAGAGCCTTAAGATCTCCGCGCCAAACTTCTTCATGATCTCCTGCGGTGCGATCACATTGCCGAGCGATTTGGACATCTTGCGTCCCTTGCCGTCCAAGGTAAAGCCATGCGTCAGAACACTTTCGTAAGGCGCGCGACCGCGCGTGGCAACCGCCGTGAGAAGCGACGTATGAAACCATCCCCTGTGCTGGTCGCTCCCCTCCAGATAAAGGTCGGCCCTTCCGCCTAGCTGGTCATGAGCCTCGACTACAGCGGCATGACTCACCCCCGAGTCGAACCAGACATCCAGTATGTC
>JACQUW010000011.1 GCA_016210115.1 Deltaproteobacteria bacterium
CGCACAACGTGCACGAGAACAGACCCGGCTCTTTTCAAAGTGAAAATCTGATTTTCGTGACCTATTATAATGCAGGATTTCGGATCGTCGATATTCGGAATCAATATCGTCCCGAGGAGGTGGGCTTTTTCATTCCACCGCCGCCCGAAGGGCAACAGGCGCCGATGTTTAACGATCTCTTTGTCGATGCCGACGGGCTGATCTATGTTACCGACCGTATCAAAGGAGGTCTTTACATCTTCGAGTATACGGGTCCGAAAATTCAATAGCCGTGTTCCGATTGCCAGTCAGGCGCCGGGACATTGTGGGGGGCCATCATTCCAGAAACCGCCAGTGGCTAAACATCGCCGCCTGACCGTAAGGGGCGCCTTTTTCATCGAGCAAATTCCAAACGGTCGCCTGCTCAATCAGAAATTTCCGGCCGCTCTTCGCGACACGAATTCCGCGGTAATCATCAATATAGCCCTGCCTGGCGACTGCCGCGAGAAGGCGCTCCCGCTCGGCCTGATGGGTAGGCTCGGCGGAGCATCGAGATGGTAGTTTGATGAGTTCCTCCCAGTTTAGCTCAAAGAGAGTCAAGCCCGCTTTATTCGCGTAGTTGAAGATTGGGTCCGGCGTTGCGTCATGAGACAGCACGACAAAAGGCGCGTAAAAGAGCCGGCGCGCCTTTTCAGCCATCGGAAGATCGTCTTCGATCAGAGTCCTTCCGGTCCAGCGGGTGAAGCTATAAAGCAGCCGCCCCGCATGCGGCTCAAGATAGTGGTTTTGCTCATTGGGTTCATCCCAAACTGATGTCATAGCCCCTTTCTATTGTCTGATCGACGTGAACAAAAAACACCGACCGGATCGCGCCCGAACGCAAGGCAGAGACGCTGTTAACAATAGCTGTTGAAAAGCCTGTGGACAAGTAAGGGGCGGCGCGGCTTTGGCGCAAGGAAGCAGCTTGCGCCAGCGGTTTGCATAAAGAACAGGCGCATAAAAGAACGACAATTCAGCCAGTTGCCGGTGTTGTTTATTTGCCGAGCCGAAAACGAGCCGCCGGAGCTGGCCCGACCTACATCCGGCGCGACTCGGCTTGCGCCAGCTTAATTGCTTTTTCGATGTCGGGGATGATCTCGGGGCAACACCGGCCGGCTATTTCGAGAATGATGCGCGCCTGGTTCTCGTCACAAGGGAGACTGTAGCCTTCAAACAGCACGCCCTCGATCGAATGATCAACTCGCGTCGCCTTTTCAAAAGCCTCATGGGCGGGAGAGTCGCGTGGGATTCGACTCCGCAAACGATCGTAGTCTTGAGGAGCCAGTTTAATGAATATCTCCGTAGTCTGGCCTCCAACACTAACCTGATCAATTAAAGCGAAACAGAAAACGACTCGTTATTCAACCGCGAGCCGTCAAAAACAATTGCTCCACGGCTAACCAGCCGGCTCGGGCAAGCTTTGACCCAGTTGATGCAAACTTGACCCAGTTGATGCAAACGAAGGATCGGAGAATTTTTCTCGACACGGCTTTGCTTTCATGCCAGAATCTTCATCGAGCGAAGCTCCATTTCGTCTTCTGTGTTCCGGCAAAACTGCACTTCAGCGGCAGGTGTAAAAGGGAGGAGACTATGGCATACGCAAAGAAAACCGGGCTGATCTGGTCCACGGCGCTGGCGACGTTGTTAGCGGTCTCATTAAGAGCCGGACTCGTATGGTCGCAGGACTCGAGGCTCAGCGAAGCGCGTCGGGAAGGAAAGATCGTCTGGTATACAGGAGCAGCGCTCGCCACGGCCCAGCGGGTCGCAAATCTCTTTGAGCAGGCGAATTCCGGGATCAAAGTGGAGCTTCATCGCTCGGGTTCAGAGCGAATTCTGCAGCGCATCATGCAGGAAGCCGCCGCAGGGCTAAAAATCGCTGACGTCTTTAATTCCTCAGACATCGGCCACTATGCGCTCCTAAAAAAGAAAGGGATGTTGGCCAAATATGCGCCTGCCGGCGCTGACCGTTTCCCCGCAGGCTTTCGAGATCCGGACGGAATCGCCTTTGGCTGGCGCGCGTTCCTGATCGTGATCTCGTATAACTCCAAGCTTCTTCCGAGCACGGATGCGCCGAAGACGTGGAAAGATCTCCTCGATCCGAAGTGGAAGGGAAAGCTCGTAACCGCGCACCCGGCCTACAGTGGCAGCGTCGCCACTTACGTCTTGGCGCTGGTGAATCTCTATGGATGGGATTACTTCAAGCAGCTCGCTCAGAGCAAACCGCACCTGACCCAATCGGTTCACGACCCGGCCCAGATCGTTGCGGCCGGAGAGCGCATAGTCGGCGCGAATGGAGCGGACTATTTCCTCTACACGCAAAAGAAAAAAGGCAATCCAATCGGAATCGTCTACCCGCAGGATGGGCTGCCGTTGGTCGTTTCCCCCTCGGCAATTACCAGCTTTGCTCCTCACCCCACAGCGGCCAGGCTCTTCACCGATTTCATCTATACGAAAGAGGTTCAACAATACCTGACCGACAGCGAAGCGCTTTATGTCCCGCATCCGGAGGTGACCTATCCTTCAGACAAACCAAAGCTATCGGATCTGAAACTCCTGTCCGTCGATGCGGAGGAGCTGGAGCGACGGACCGAGGAGATTAAGAAGCGCTTCGTCGAGTTCTTCGGCGCGTAAGCGAAGCTATTTCGCATAAAGGGCCTTGATGAATCCGCTTTCGTCGTGTTCCCTGACCAGGCTTTCATCGACATGCACCCGAGGATCGGCGCCACGGGCTTTCGGCTCGTCCGTCGCGATAAAATCCAGGATCGTCTGAACCGCCCGGATCGAGGGATAGGGAGCATCGTTGTAGTACTTCGAAGCAAGGAGGTTATAAGAAAGCTCAAGGTATCTATTGTCCCGTTCCTGCTCGGATTGAATGCGGAGCTTTTTGCGAAGCACGTCGATACTTTCCTTCTTGTTCTTTTTAAAATAGGCGATGCCTTCGATATAGCCTTTCATAAAGCGCGACGCCTGGTCGCGGTTCTTGCGCACAAAACTTCGGGTGCTCTCGAGCGTATTTTGCAAGTAGACGATATCCATCTCGGCCGGGTCGGCCAGGACCCGGTATCCTTTATCCTCAGCCACAAAGAAGGTCGGCATCGTGAGCACCGCGGCATCTATGCCGCCCTTGTCCAGGCTGGCAAGCATCGCGGGAGAAGAGCCCACCTGCAGTGTCTGCACATCCTCCGGACGCCAGTTCCATTTCTTAAGCATCAATTGAAGCGCCAGGTGGGCGGCTGAGCCGAACCGCGTTATGCCGATTGTTTTGCCTTTGAGATCTTGATAGCTCCTGAGGTCGGGTCGAGCGAGCAGGCGCTGCAGCCCCTTGGTTAACGAAGAGCCTACAATGACCACGTCCGCTCCTTTAAGCCCGGCGCGAACAGAGCCCTCGCCTCCGCCCACCGAGAAATGAATATCGCCCGCCATGAGGGAACCAATGACCCTTGCCCCGCCTCCACCGATGATGATCACCTCCGGATCGACGCCATATTTTTTAAACAGCCCTTTTTCCTCAGCAACCCATATGCTCCCGGATGTGCCACTGACAGAACTGAGTCCGACCCTGATCCGGTCCTGTGCGAAAGACGATGCGGCAGAGCCGAACGAAAGCGTTAAAACAAGCAAGAGATATCCAATGGACCGTTTGTTCCATGCACGTTTCATTGAGTCCTCCTTGTCTGGTCTCGACGATGAGGTCCAAATGATTTATTACCGCCCCGAGCGATGAAGTCTGTCAAATCCTGCCTCTGAGCACAAGAGCGGGCGAACGCCTTGTCACAGCCGCCTCGGATCGTTTACAATCCGCGCAGCCTGAACTTTACCGTGCACATGGCCGTCGTTTATAGAAGGAGCGTAGAGCTTGAACCATAGTCAGATTGTAAGCTTCATCTGGGGCGTCGCCGATCTCATTCGGGATACTTTCAAGCGCGGCAAGTACCAGGATGTCATCTTGCCGCTTACGGTGCTCCGCCGGCTGGATTGCGTTCTTGCGCCTACCAAGGAGAAGGTCCTTCAGACGGTCGGGAAGTTCAAGGGAAAGCTTGAAAATCTTGATCCTCAGCTCCGTCGCGCTTCCGGCTTCGCCTTCTACAACACATCGCGGTACGACTTCGACAAGCTTCTGGCCGACGCGCCGCATCTGGCTGCCAACCTGCGCAACTATATCAAAGGGTTCAGTCCCAACATGGGCGAGGTGCTGGAAAAGTTCGACTTCGATAACACGATCAGCAAACTCGATGAAGCCGGACTGCTCTTCCAGGTATTGGAGCGGTTCAAGAATGTGAACCTGCATCCGGACACGATCGACAACGCGACTATGGGAACGATCTTCGAGGAGCTAATCCGGAAGTTTAACGAAACTGCAGAAAAAACCATCGAACGAAGGCTTTTTCAGTCGTATATTGGCGTGGTCGCACGATAATGATCCCGGTGTACGGCACAGCACCTTCGGTCAACTCGTCGACCACGGAGCAAAGGCCGGTCGAAGCGCTCCCGCTAATCAGAAGGTCACCACACCGGACGCGGAAGTGCTCGCACCTGCGAGCAACCAACTCCGGCGACAAATAGTTGCATCCTTCGAGAGTTGCTTTGCGTTCGCCAATGCCAGCGATTCGAATCAGTGGGACACCATCGACAGTAAAATCCGCTGCCATAATCCCCGGACCCTCGACGTATTCCACCGCCCGCTTAAGCCGCCCCATCTCCCAATGCGCCGGGGTCTCCCCCAGCCACTCGACGCCGGAGTCCTTGTAGGCCGGGTAGGGTTTGAAGCGGTGGCGAACCGCAACAGGCTCCTGCCGGCTCTGCGTCATTGCGCGCTCTATTCCGTGATCCATCCCTTCTCTCTTAGCACTCTGGTCCCGAGCCGGATTTGGTGGGCCGTAAACTGGCGCTTTCGCTCCGCCCAGCCGTAGAACTGCGCCATCAGCTTATCTTCCGATGCAGGCCGCTCCCGCGTGGCGATCCAGTGCAACGTCGCAAGAAGCTCCAGGCCGAACGAAGATTTTGGTAAGAGCCAGTTTCAGCAGTTGCTTTACGGCGGTACGAAAGACGGCCTCGGTCTCGACGATGTACGGAACTTGACTGTATTGGTACCGCCTGTGAGGGAGCAGGATACTATCGTCGAATACCTCGATAGCGAGGGCACTAAGATCGATGCTTTGATTTCAAAGATCCGCGAAGGGATCGAGAAACTGAAAGAGTACCGCACAGCGCTCATATCCGCCGCCGTGACCGGGAAGATCGACGTGCGGGGAGGGGTAAGCTTCGCATGAAGAAGGAAGCGGCAGAATACATCCACGAATGGCAGATCACCATTGATCGAATCAACCTCAATTTTACAACAACAGGATCCATGATGGCTGCAGACGTTGAGAATCTGTGCAAGTTTGGTTACGAATACCCAATAAAAGCTGTCATAGCTCAACAGTACGGCAGTGTGCCCCGGAGTTACTACGGCCACAGTCCGGGAGAGCTTATCGAAAAAATTGGCCTCAAAATGTACATGCCAGGCAACCTCCAGTCTGGCGTCACCGACATGGAAGGATGGTATCCGGTTTACCCAAATGAGAAGGCATTCATAACGTTGGTCGGCTCATCTACTCCTGCTCAATGGGCAAATCGAATCGAAGCCAGTAAACAGCTAGGAGAATTCGTTTTGAACCAGATCCTCAGTAGCTCATCTTCGATTTTTCCGAAGCTCACCTTTGACCCCTGAGGAAAGCCTATTGGTCAAATCGCTCGTCGCTTGAACGGAGAGGACGGCAGTATCGATCTCACAAATAATGGGCATCGTAGATTTACGTCGTTCTACCTCTAAAGGGCTGATGGCCGACTTTCAAACCGTCCGCCAGATACCTCATAGCGGTGAGTCCGGACGCGCAACCGAAGATGCGCTTCGAGGCTTGTTGAAAAAGCATCTTCCCTCCCGCTTTGACGTGACGGCTGGATTTGCTCTCGGTCAAAGCGGGACTACGAGCCGGCAGGCTGATATTCTTATAATTGACGCGCTGAACTGCCCAAGGTTCCTGCAAACAACCGAGCTAGGGGTCAACTCGCTCGTCGCTGAGACGGAAAAGAATAAATGATTGTGCAAGGATCCAGAGACCCTGGGGAGGGTTGGGGAACCACTGGGTCGGCGCCATTGGTATGGACATCCCGCGACTTGACCCCAAATTTGCTTTCTTTCGTGACAATTCAGAAGTAACGTACTATTTGGTACATTGACATTGACTCTTTGGAGGAGTAATGGCGACAAACCGGCGGAAGAGGACCTGGCAAGATGTGCTTCGTTATCGGCCACAAAAAGCTAGTCAGGCTACGGTCGCACGTCATTATGCCAAATGGAGGAACGAGCAAGGCATTCGATCAAAATGTGATAACCCGGTTTGCGTTTTCAACGTGGAAAAACTCGTCTGGAATAAGAAACCTCTGCCGCTAATTCTGGATCACGTCGATGGAAACAACAAAGATAATAGGCCAGAAAAATTGCGATACCTTTGTCCAAATTGCGATGCGCAACTGCCCACACGCGCGGGCACGAACAAGGGGCGAGTTGAACAAGCGTTGGAAGACCGGTTTACGTTGTTGTATCGAGATGGCACACGGTTTCATCAACTCTTTGTCGACGATAAATTAAGTATCGCCGAACCGCCTCCTAAAGTAGAGAAACTTTGAGCTTCAGGCCGTTCAAGGAAGTACCGCAGAGGTTACATCGCCAGAGAGGATCTCGCCGAGGCGGCGAACGGGTCAGACCCCTTAAAACGCATATTTTCCTCGACAACACCGCCACCTTCGGTGAGGAGCTAACCGAGATACGTTCGCTCCTGAATTTGGGGGACATCAAACCATGAATGAGGAGTGCCGCACTGAGATCATCTCTGCCGCCGTTACCGGCAAGATTGACGTGCGTGAGGATGTAGTGGGATGACCAGAATATCAGTCAGTAGATCTGTTCTTCGTTGGGCAATCGAGCGCTCCGGGAAGGCTTCCGCTGTTCAGCGAAAGTTTCCGAAGGTGCGGGAGTGGGAGCGGGGCGAGAGCCAGCCCACCTTGCGGCAGCTTGAAAAGCTCGCCAAAGAAACTGCAACTCCTCTCGGTTATCTTTTTCTTTCAGAGCCGCCTGAAGAGCGGCTGCCGATTCCTCACTTCCGCACGCTCGGCGATCAGCCTGCGCGACGTCCCAGCACCGACCTTCTCGAAATCGTCCACACGATGGAGCGGCGCCAAGCCTGGATGCACGAGTATCTTGCAGAGCAAGGAGAAGCGCCATTGCCGTTCGTGCGCTCGGCCAAGATTGAGGATGAGTTTCAGCAAATCGCCAGAAAAATGCGAGAAGCGTTGGAACTGCCTGAAGCATGGGCGGCCAGACAGCGGACGTGGACGGAAGCCCTGGGTGAGTTGCGCCATAGAATGGAAGAGGTTGGAATCATCGTCACCGCAACCGGGATTGTCGGTAACAACACCCGCCGGAAGTTGGATCCGACGGAGTTCCGAGGGTTTGTTCTAGTAGATGAGTTCGCACCGCTCGTGTTCATCAATAGCGTTGATGGCAGGGCTGCACAGATGTTTACCCTGGCACACGAACTCGCGCACGTATGGTTTGGGAGCAGTGCTGCGTTTGATCTGCGCGATATGCAGCCTGCGCCAGATAGGACCGAGCAGGCCTGCAACCGTGTCGCGGCTGAATTCCTTGTGCCGGGGCGCGAACTACGCCAGCTTTGGTCGTTGGCTCGGCGAGATCCTGAACCCTTTCAGACTGTTGCCCGCCAGTTTAAGGTCAGCGTGTTGGTCGCTGCCCGACGTGCACTTGACTTGAGACTCGTCACGCGGACTGAGTTCTTGGACTTTTACCGGGCCTATTTGGCGGACGAACGCCGGAAAGCAGCAGCCCAGTCCGAAGGGGGCAACTTCTACGCAACTCAGAATCTGCGCCTCGGCCGCCGTTTTGCAGAAGCTGTGGTACGCGCCACGAAGGAAGGAAAGCTTCTTTACCGTGAGGCCTACCAGCTCACGGGCCTCTATGGAAAGGCATTTGAACGCTATGCTGAAACTCTCGGCTTCGGAGCGGCGGCGTGACCGACGGTCCCACGTACGTACTCGATGCCGATGTGTTTATCACGGCGGCACGTAGCTACTACGCTTTCGAAGTGGCACCAGCCTTTTGGGAAGGATTAATTCGCCAGGCGACCGGTGGCCGAGTGTTGAGCATTGACCGAGTGAAAGACGAAATTCAACGGGGCAAGGACGACCTCGTCAAGTGGGCGAACGGCACATTTCATCCTTGGTTTGCCACGACCGCTCAAGATGATGTCATCGCGGCGTACCGTGATATCATGCGTTGGGCTCAGGCTCAGAGCCAATTCTTCGACTACGCTAAGGACGAATTTGCCCAGGGAGCAGACGGCTGGCTGGTCGCTTATGCAAAGGCAAAGGGGTGCGTGGTTGTTACCAACGAGACGTTTGAACCAGCCATTAGACGGAAAATTAAGATTCCGAACGTGTGCCGAGCATTTGGTGTACCATATAGCAACACGTTCCAGATGCTCCGTGCCCTGGGCATAAAGCTTGGCTGACGGAATCCGGGCAGCGGAACAATCTAGGAGGGCCGAAACGGGACATTCTACATTTCCGGAAATACACCTGCTGAAAACATTGCGACGATGTCAAAACGACTGCAGCCAATTGCGCAAGCCAGAGAGGAGAGAAAAAAAAGGACGCTGCGCGTTGGCGTCAGAGTGCTGATAATCAAAGTGACCTGCTAGGTTAGTGTGCGTTGGAGTAAGTATGGCAAAGCGAAAGCTCCCCACAAAGATGTGGGTGTATGCGCCGCGCTCCGCTCCTACCGCTAGAGTGCCCGAGGCGGTTAAGACCGAAGTGTCCCAACAGGGTCAAAGACTTATTAACGATTGGAAGCCGCAATACGTCAAGGCGTGGCCGGAGGACTATCAGTTTAACTATATTGTTAACTTGTTTACGAAGTGGCATCGGAACTATTTCTATTTCGTCGCCAAGTACGCGTGCCCAGGCCCGACGGCGATCTCGCCTTTTTTCGAGGTCCCATTCACTCGCCTCGAGTATGTTGGAGGGAACCGGTTCAATCTCTCATTCATGCGGCACACAGGGAAATGGGTCGAAGTGGAGCAGGGGCTTACGCTTCAAAAAGCCCTTGAATCAATTCGCGATGATGGGCTCTACCATCCGTCATAGAGGGGCTGGAAAAAGGGACATTCTACATTTCCGAAAATAATGAGTATATTTTCGGAAATCTTCTGATAATTTGGGGTTGGGGTTGGGGTGAAGGGATCGCGAGTTTCAAAGGCGTCACCCCCTCGGCCCTTCGGGATTGCAAATGGCAAATCTCAAATCTCAGATGGCCTTTGAGATCTGAAATCTGCAATCTGCAATTCCGCGCGCAGCGAGGATCGGGGTCCAGTTCCGGTTTCCCTGGATTCCCGATAGAAGCCTGTCTGCGTGCGAACCCGCACATTCGGGAATGACGGACTCCCTTGAAAATTGGGGTTTGTATGGGAGGAATATGCCTCCATTTTCATCCTCTGTGGGCGAGCGTAAGCCTCAGTGGTCGGAAGATTTTAGAAGGAGGCGATAGGGTATGGAATGCCTGCATTGCAAAGGTCGGATGAACCGCGGTACGGCTCCGTTTAGTTTGGACCGGAAAGGGTACCACGTCTCTTGGGATGCCGTTCCCGCATGGGTATGCACACAATGCGGAGAACCTTTTTTTGAATCGCGTGAGGTCGAGCTTATTCAGCGAGCACTAACCGAGCTTGATCGGGAAAGTGAGGCGCTCGCTTCATCGGGTTCCTCGGCGTCAAAGCCATAGAGCTGGCTGGGCTCAGCATGAACAGTGAATAGGAGATCCGGAGAAACTCTATGGCCGAGAAAGTAAAAGTTTGGTTTGATCCTGAGGGAGATTTCCTAGAAGTGCAGTTCAGCGACGCGCCGGGCTACATGCGTGAGACTGCGCATGACGCGCTCATGGAGCGGGTGGACGAGCATGGAAATGTAATTGGCTTCAGCATTCTTGGAGTCAGCCGGTTTCGCAGGGAGCGCCCCTTTGAAGCGGAGTTGGCGGCTAGGAAATGACTCCCGGCCCGCGACCGGAGGAGGCCAGCTGAGCTGATCATTAACATACTGTTTTCTTCAGTAATTCAATTTCCAGAGCACGCTTGCTCTGGAATTGTCCGCCAAGTGTCTAGCCACGACGCCAAGCACCGTGTCCGGCGCGTTGCCGTGACCGAGCAAGAATGAACACTCGTGTACAGAATGAGAGGAAGTTCGGTTACTGGGACGAGTTGCCCGGTGGCGGGCGACGCTACTGGCTGGACGTATCGGGTCGACTGGGCTGGCGAGCGCGTTACCTCAAGGAAGTCGACGGGCAGGAAGTGACTCTGCGCTTCTGGCAAGAGATCTACGATGAACAGGGAAAGTTGGTCGAAGTGCATGAGAAATATCCGGTGGATAAAGGCCACCAGAAAGTGTAAAGTATGGTCATGCTGATAACCAAGCAGACCGTGGCGAACAAGATCGCCGCCTATTTGCGCCACGAGATTTCCGTTGCGGAATTGGTGGACTGGGCTGAAAACGCGGTGATGGACGGGGAATTCGAGGAGCACGAGACGACGGTCACCGTTGGTGCTGTCTCACGGATCGGTGTGGCCGACGTACGCGCATTCGGCTTGACGTGGGAAGACTGCGAGCAATTGCTCCGGCAACTTGGCTACACGGCTCGGGTGGACATCGTGTCCGCCTGACGAGAGCCGGGACCAGTTATGAGCGAGATTACATTGTCCATTCCCGATGAGACCCTCTTGGCTCTCAAGGTCAACCCAGACCAATTGGGAGCTGAGCTTCGGCTGGCAGCTGCTGTCAAGCTATACGAGCTCGGTCGGATGTCTTCGGGTGCTGCGGCCAAGCTTGCTGGAGTTCCGCGAACAGTGTTTTTGATGAGGCTTGCAGATTATGGCGTTGACACGTTTAAGTTGACCGAACAGGAGCTTCGAGAAGAGACCCGCCTTGCCTGAGATCATCTGCAACACATCCCCTCTGCAGTACCTTCATCAATCGGGCGTCCTGCATATCCTTCCCGAGTTAGTCAAAACAATCACGGTACCTCCCGCTGTCCAAGAGGAACTGGAGACCGGCCGCAAGTTGGGTCTGAACCTACCGGATCTGCAGATGCTCGATTGGGTTATCAAGCGTCGCCCTTCCAGCTCCATCGCGCTTCCCCTGGTAACCGACCTCGGTCCCGGGGAACGGGAAGTGCTCGCCCTAGCATTAGAGACTCCTGATTCCGTTTGCGTTCTCGATGACTCCCTGGCTCGCCAAGTTGCCAGAACCTTGCGGCTTCGGATTACTGGGACACTTGGGATTTTGATTGATGCGAAGCGGCTTGGGATTATTTCGGCTGTTGCTCCGTTTCTCGACCAACTCCAAAGTCTTGGATTTAGGCTCGCGCCTCATACGCGTGCGGCCATCCTCAAGCTGGTTAGTGAGGTCGAAAAGTGAAGAATTACCATATCAATATCTTTTACAGCGAAGAGGACGGCGGGTACATCGCCGACATTCCGGATCTGGACGCCTGTTCCGCCTTCGGTGATACTCCAGAAAAAGCTCTGGCCGAGGTGGAAGTGGCCAAGGCTGCGTGGCTTAAAGCAGCGCGCCGGGCAGGCAAACCGATTCCAAAACCGCGCTATCGACCTGTGATCTACCAGGCCTCCCGCTAACGGTCACAAAATACCACCTTCAGATGGTCGACATCTCCGAAAGAAACTTTGAGCAAGTCATTGAAGCCGCGCTGCTGGCCGGCGGGCCGGATGCTTATGCCGGAGGGGAAGGCATTGTCGTTGAGCCTCTTTTCTTAAACGGCATTCCCATTTTCATGCTTCACCTGAGCCAGATCATGCGAAATACCCTCGGAGACCGTGCCAGCACGTGCGTTGACCCACGGATACAGATGGTAAAAGGGAAGGCGGTGTGCGTAATTACATGCCAGCGAAGTCCCGAGCCAGTATTCATGAAGACTCAAGAAATGGCAGACAGGAGCAGAGGTGACTTTTACGTCCGCAGCGGGCCGGGAACGGTGAAGCTCTCCGCCAATGACGCTGAGGAATATATCAAGACGCGATTCGTCAAAATAGCCGAGGAGGCCAAAGGATGATGCCTGTGAAATTCTGCCTTCACTTCAGAGGTCGCAGCGCGCCGTCGCAGGGACTGTGCTACTGGCGCAAACGCGGTTCTTGCTCATCCTACATGTATTGAAAATCCTACCAGGGTGAAGGGGTGGCCAGTCATTTACTCATGTAGAGTATTTCCCTGATTTTGGATCGCCGGTTAAATTGGGGAAGCGTCGCGCCGTCTCCTTGCGCGATCGGATGACCCGAGCTGAATAAGTGCCGCATCGTCGGGCGATTTCTAGCCGTCTCGCTCTTTGCTCTTATCGGAAAGTCGTTTTATTCAGCATTGGGAGAGACAGAGAACCTCTTGTGCATACAAACAGAAACGCCCTCCTTAAATTTTATGGTGGCATTGCACTTGCATCATCCTCTATGAAAGTTCTTGGAGGTGTTTTATGCGTTGGTATAATCGCGCGATCTTTGCTGCGGTTTTGCCGGTTAGTTTAATTGCTTCGGGTTGTGAGGGTATTTCGCTTGTTCAAAGGCGCGACATCGATGAGAGGAGCGTTGATAGAAGCCGGATCGAGCGAGAAAGGGATTACGGTTCGTACGACAGGTATTCATCGCGGGACGAACTCGTCGGCACGGTGCAGCGCGTTGACGAGTACAACAGAACTATTCTTATCCGGACAACTGAAGGGCGATTGATGGCAGTTCGATATGATCCCGGCACTATCGTATTGAACCGCGATCGTGAAATGCGGATCGATTCGTTGCGCGCCGGCGACTACGTCATCGTGCAGGTAAGAAGAGATGTTCGGGGCGAAGAGTTCGCCCACACGATCCGGCTCACTGATAGCCTGGAGCTGGGAAGACGCTATTAAGAGACTTCTTTGACCCACATTAGACGGGACAGAACTCCGCAGTTCTGATGAACTCGGCGCCGGCCTCAACTGCTTTCAGGTTTAAAGCGAAAAGAGACTCGCCGGGGACCATTCTCCGCAGCGCGGCGAGAATCGCACTCTTTTCCAGGAGACCCGTGCGGGCGAGGTAAGCGCCGAGAAAGACCATGTTGGCCACCTTTGTATCGCCAAGAGAGTCCGCGATCGCGGTCGCCGGCAGCGCGATGATCTCGATGTCCTTTCTCGACAGGGGCATCGTCACGAGCGAAGAGTCGTAGATCAAGAGACCGCCGGCCGCGATCTTGGCGACGAAGCGATTCAAGGACGGTTCGTTAAGCGCCAGAAGCACTGTCGGGTGTTCGACGAGAGGGGAGTCGACTTCGTCGCGCGAAAGAATTACATGGCAATGGGCTGTGCCGCCGCGCATCTCAGGCCCGTAAGAGGGAAGCCAGGAGACCTGGTAACCTTGATGCATGGCGCTTTCAGCTAAGATCTCCCCGAGAAAAAGCCCGCCCTGCCCTCCAAAACCGGAGACGATGATCCGCGGGTTGAGGTCGGATCTCACCTCCCGCTGTGGCGAAGGCGCTTTTTCCTCGGTTATACCGAGAACTCGCAGGATTTCCTCGGAAGGATATGAAACCCGGGGCAAAGCCGCGCCGGGCCGCTCCGCATCCCGATATACGCCTAAAGGAAAGATCGGCATCATCGCCGACTGAATCCAGCGGCAAGCATCCACGGGAGCCAGTTCCCACTGAGTCGGGCAAGGCGAGAGCACCTCGACTAGAGAAAAACCCTTGCCTTCGATCTGATTTTGGATCGCTTTGCGGATAGCGCGACGAGCTTTCATCGTGGTGCGATTGTCAGCCAACGCCACCCGTTCGATATAGGCGGGCGCCTCGAGGGTGGAGAGCAATTCGCAAACCCTCAACGGGAACCCCTCGACGGAAGTGCGCCCTTGCGGGGTGGTCGTGGTTCGCTGAGCGAGCAGTGTGGTTGGCGCCATCTGCCCGCCGGTCATGCCGTAGACGGCGTTATTGATGAAGATGACCGAGATTCTCTCCCCGCGATTGGCAGCGTGGAGAATCTCGCTGCAGCCGATGGCTGCGAGATCGCCGTCTCCCTGGTAGCAGAGAACGATGCTTTCCGGTCTTGCCCGCTTGATTCCTGTTGCCACAGCCGGGGCGCGGCCGTGGGCCGCCACCACATTTCCCACGTCAAAGTAGGCGTAAGAAAATACGGCGCAGCCCACGGGGCTGATGAGTATGGTGCGGTCCTGGATGCCGAAATCGTCGATTGCCTCCGCGATCATGTGGCTCACCACGCCATGGCCGCATCCCGGACAGTAATGGGTTGAGAATGGATCTCCCCCTTTGCGGTCGAAGCGCTCGGAGAAAGACCTCGGTCTGCTATAAACCGGCGCTGGCAGCGCGTTTGCCATTTGGATTTCCTGTCTCCCGTGAGATAGTAAGCAGCCGCTCCATCAGTTCTTCGACTGTCGGGACCATGCCGCCGACGCGTCTGAAAAAATGGACCGGTTTCGTCGCCTGCACGGCGAGGCGCACGTCGTCCACCATCTGTCCCGTGCTGAGCTCAACAACGAAAAATCCACGGACCTCCGGGTGAAGGGCCAGCGTTGCCAGCATGCGCGAGGGAAAAGGCCACAGGGTAATCGGCCTGAGCAATCCCAGGCGGATGCCGGCTTTTCTCGCTTCCTTCACCACGTTCTTCAGGATTCGAGCTACGATGCCGTATCCCACGGCGATAATTTCCGCCCCGTCGGTCTGAAATGACTCCCAAATGGGCGCGGCTCTCTCGACCGCTTCGTACTTTTCCTCGAGCTTCAGCACATGCCGCTCAAGCTCTTCGGGAATGAGATAGAGAGAGTTAAGCAGATTTTTTCTGGTCTCCTTGTCTCCTCGAACCGCCCATTCCTTGGAAGCCGGCAGCGTTAGCGTCCGGGGTAGTTCCACAGCCTCCATCATCTGCCCTATGAAGCCGTCGCTAAAAACCACGACAGGATTGCGGAAACGGTCGGCAATCTCGAAGGCGAACCTGGTGAGGTCACACATCTCCTGGGCGGAGTAGGGCGCCAGGACAATTGTCTTGTAGTTGCCGTGCCCTCCGCCCTTGACCATCTGGTTGTAGTCTCCCTGCTCAGGCCCGAGGTTCCCCAGACCCGGTCCGCCGCGAACGATATCCACGATAACGCAGGGAAGCTCAGCCGCCGCAAGATAGGAGATACCCTCCTGCATGAGACTGCAGCCCGGACCCGAGGAGGCCGTCATCGTACGCTCGCCAGCGGCGGCGGCGCCATAAACCATATTAATCGCCGCGATCTCGCTTTCGGCCTGGACAAAGCTGCCGCCGATCTTGGGCAGGTAGTAAGCCGCCGCCTCCAGGATCTCACTCGCCGGCGTGATCGGGTACCCGTAAAAGGAACGACATCCCGCGAGAATCGCCCCTTTGACGACGGCGACATTTCCCTTCATGAGCTGCTTCAATGTTCCCGCCTCTCCTGAAATGCGCTCTCCGCTTTTCTGGGCAGCCTGTAGATCGTAATTACCCCGGGTTCCGGGCAAATGTAGAAGCAAATGCCGCAGGCTGTGCAGCCCCTGCCTTCGTAATGGGCCGGATGATATCCATGCGCATTGAGTTTCTCGGACAGATGAATCACTTTCACCGGGCACGCCGCAACGCACAAAGCACACCCTTTGCAGGTATCTTCAACGATGGATACAAAGCCCTGATCAAATGAAATTTCTCTAGCCACGGGTCGATTAATAGGCAAAAATTGTGCCTCGAGACCGATGCTGAAAAAGCCTGATCACCGCTGAAAAAACGGTGATCATCCCACCCTATCTTGCAATCCCGCAATGATTTTCCGCCTTTCTTTCGCAATGATGGGAAGCAACGAAGACAGACCTGTCTGAAGGGCCGTCTCACGCCGGTCGGAAGTTTTTGCCGCAGGCTGCAATGTAACCTTCAAGATACCGGTGGGTTTGCGGTGATTTGGATCAGTCTGTGGCCCTTATCGGGGCGTGAGCGGATCTTTTATGCGAAAGCCCTGTTTACGGAGGGTGTCCCGAACGCGACGGATGTGTTCCCAGCCCGTCGTTTCCAGCACCATTTCTACCTCGGTCTCCCCGATCGCTATCTCCCCGAAGCCGCGGACATGCTGGATGGTCAAAATATTGGCGGCTTGCTTCCCGATTGACTCCGCAAGTCGCGCCAGAGCTCCCGGACGA
>JACQUW010000088.1 GCA_016210115.1 Deltaproteobacteria bacterium
ACCGGGAGCCTGTGCGGCCTTTTCGCCCGGACAACGCCATCCACGTAACCAATGTCCTTCTTTACAATCTCACGGTCGAGAAACAGGAGGGCATTGAGGGCTTGGTCCTGGGTAGAGGCGCTGACGTGGGAATCGGTTGCCAGACTGGAAAGGAACCCGCCAATCTCAGCTTCACCCATTTCTGTTGGATGTCGTTTGTCGTGGAAAAAGATAAACCGATTGATCCAGTGTGTATATGCTTTCTCGGTTCGGTAGCTATAATGCCGGGTGCGAATTGCCTGGCGCACCTGATCAAGGAGCCGAGGTCGCGGCGGCTTGCGGTAGGGGCGCAGGCCGGGACCGCGCTCCGGCTGATCATTTTGATTTCTTGCTTGGGGAGGCTTCTTACGTTGGAGTTGTCCATGGCAACCTCCGTTCTCGGTTAACGGGAGACAACGATACGCCCAATCAACACGCTTCGAGAGTTGTGGGCCGCGCCGCCATTTCCGCGATGTCAAACACCTGCCTGATTTCCGGGACCATACATACGCTCTCGCCGGACCGTCCGGTGCAGCGAAGCTCAGTTCCTCCAAGGTTCGAGGGCGAGTTGGAGGCCGTTGTATACTGAAATTACTTTCAGGTGTCAAGAGGCAATCCTTTGCCCTGTCCTCCTACTATCTGTGATCAGGTTTTCAACAGAATTTGGGAGCGGTCTGGAATTCCATTGCAGGCCGGGGCCGGAGAGCGACTTCCGCTTGGCGCGGGTCTTATTAATTAGTCGGTGCTGAAAGCCATTTCTACGATCTAGCTGTTACCCCGAGCGTCATGAAGCCATTGCATTAAAAATGGGCTTATCGAGGCCTGAAGTTACGGGCGAACAATATTGTGGGCGGCGATGCTGAGATCGGGTATGTAGAAGTCATCTTTCTCACGCATTTTTCGACATTTTTGCAATTCTTAAAAAAGCTGTTGCAATTCAGACAGTAGGAAGGGCTCTACAAGAAGATCGCCGAGCACCGCCCGCTCCCTTCTCGCTAACGACCAATCTTTGAGCCAGGTCCGCTTTCATAAATTCGGACGGATTATTTTCCCTTCTGCTCCGGGATGAATCGGGTGTCGAGAATATCCTGCGGTTTAATGTCCTTGACCTTGGGGTTTTTGGCGCCCACATCTTCCAGCAACGTCTTCAAGCCGGCAAGCGTCCCCACGGGTCTGTCCTGAAGAAAGTTCTTTGAAAACACCTCGTAGTACTCCGCGGCCTCTTCACGATCGGTAAGTCCCGTATGCTTGGCGATGACGTTCAAGGCGACCTGCCGGTTGCTCTTGAACTGGCTGATCGCGTCCAGATAGGCACGCATGAATCGGGCAAGTAAGTCCGGTCTTTTTTCGATCATAGCGGGCGTGACATAGACGACACCCTGTGGATAGTCGACATCGATCTGGGAGAGATCGGCGAGAACTCTCAAGCCGGATTTTTTCGCTCTGGGCGTCTGTGAGAGATTGAGGATCGATCCCTGGACCCTGCCCGAAGCCAGGGCGCCCAGGCGGGCCGGAGAGTTTCCGATCTGAAGAATGGTCACATCCTTGCCGGCCTCCAACCCCCAGGACTTCAAGGCCATCCGAGTGACAAAATCGGACCCGGCGCCGAAACGACTCACCGCGACCGCCTTGCCCTTGAGGTCCTGAGGCCGGGTAATGGAGGGCGGCGTGACGAAGCTGTAGACGAATTTGTTGACCAAAATCGCGATCATCTTCATCGGATAACCGGCGACGATGGAAGAGATCACCCCGGCCCCGTCGTTGCCCCATCCGATGCTGATCTCTCCGGCAATCATCGTCTGAAGGGCCATGGAGCCGGCCGGTATATAGATGATTTCGACATCCAACCCTTGCTTGCTGAACAAGCCCGTGTCCGCGGCCAAATGGTGGATCTCGGCGCCCACCCCGATACCGCTAAAACCCAAGCGGATTTTGTCCTGCGCCGCCGACGGACCGGCGGTTAAACCTAGCACCGCGGACAAGCAGAGAACCAAGAATCCCGTCCTCGCGTAATTCATCAGGCCGGCTTCCAAGCGCACACTCTTATTGCCTAGCACCTGTAGATGATGGCTGGGATGTTAATGATAGTACCTTCCTTTTTGAAGGTGGCCATCGACCTGTCTGCCGTCGCACAGGCAGGGAACTCAAATGGCCTCTGGTGAGCCCAGAGTGGCCGCCATTGCAAAGCCTCAAGCTTGCCTGCGCGAGCGCGCAAGCAGGCGGCGACCTGTCTGCGTGCCTGCCTGAGCGAGTACGCTCGCAGTCAGACACCGCAAGGCAGGCCGGACTGGACAGACTGAGAGCTGGCTCCCTTTTTGGGCAGACAATATTCAATATGTAACTGTTATGTCAACCCGGACTCTATTTCGGGGCAGGGGTGGACATTGACCTCGGCCTGGAGTAGAGAGGGTTTTAAATGACTTAGGTATAGGAAGGATCGAAGATAAGCTATCGCCAAATCATGGCGATTTTTCTCGCCTGCACATAGGCGACGACTTACTTATCGGGCGCATGCAGGAGAAGCTGTATCGAGAACTGAAGGATGTGAACATTCCCCGTGTGCAGCGTTGCCGCCCGGCGGCCTCGCTTGAGCTAGTCGCGACATAGTACCAAGAACGCACCACGGCGACGAAATAATACTTCTTGCGCCTGGAGAGGAGGGTATCTCAATGAAAGAGTCCATTGGCTCTATGAGGCTCTCAATTCTTCTTCTCGCGTTGATTCTGTTTCCTGGAAAAGCTAATTGCGTCGAGACGACGAAAGTCATCATCGGCGTCGACGCGCCGACACTTTCCGACTTGCCGTTGTCGATAGCGCTCAAAAAGGACTTTTATAAACCCGAAGCCATTGAGATCGTGCAGGTACTTTTCCGAAGCGGACCGACCGCAGCAGGCTTTGGTTTCCGGCTCGATTCAATTTAGCACGGGATTTGGAACCGGAACTCGGGCGGCCATGGCCGGCGCGCCTGTGAAAGGTATCATAGGGTTCAATAACAAGCCGGCGTTTGTATTGTATGGACGGAGAGAGTCGGGTATTCGCTCCATCACGGATATCAAAGGCAAAAAAATTGCGGTTACGGGCCTCGGAAGCACGACCGACTACGCCGCTAGAGCGATTTTGAAGCATCACGGGTTTGATCCGGACAACGATGCTGTGATTGTGCCGCTTGGCAGCGAGGGAGTTTTCCCGGCCCTCCAGAGAGGGTCCGTTGACGCGGCAATTTTGTGGGCGCCGGGCTTTGCCGTTGCAGAGAAGCTCGGTATGGTCAGGATGCAATCCTTAGGGGACATGGGGACATCCTTGAATTGCCCGGATCAGGAATCGTCGTTTCCGACCAACTGATTAGAGAGAATACGGTTTTGATCAAAAAAGTCCTGCGCGGCACGTTGAAAGGATTTCAGTATGTACATGATCCTCGGAACAAGCAGGAGATCGTCAATTTGATCACAAAGGAATTCAGCTTGGAACCTGACGTTGCGGAAACGAACTACAAGTTTATCTTGAGCATTCTATCAACAGACGGAATGATATCGCGGCGAGCTATAGAAAACGGCATCGAACTTACGCGGCAGCGGATCAAGACCAGAGAACCCAACAGCGAGCTCGTTAAGAAGATGTATGACTTTAGTTTGCTGGAAGACGTGCTTAGGGGCAAATAAAAGAAATAGAGTCCTATATTATGACAATGAACAAACCGTAAAAGCGAGGTGAAAATGCCGGGCCGCGAAGGTTGTAGGTACAAGCGAAACGGGGAGAAGGCGCTTTTGTGGGCATTCCTACTGGCGGTGGCTGGCTCACCGTCCTGGGCGCTGGCTCAACGCGCAAAGCCTTTCTATGAAGGGAAAACGATCCAGATGCTGGTCTCGGCCGGTCCTGGAGGGACGACGGACATCAGCGCGCGCCTCGTAGGCCGCCACTTGGGCAAACATATTCCAGGAAATCCCTCTCTTATAGTGCAAAACATGCCCGGAGCCGGCGGGCTGGTCGCGGCGAACCACGTATACAACGTTGCTAAGCCCGATGGTCTCACGATCCTGGCGGTTAGCCGGGCGAATTATTTGGATCAAATGGGCGGGCGACCGGAAGTCAAGTCTGATTTTCGCAAATTCGGTTGGATCGGCAGTTTTAACAAGGCGCCTATGATGGCCGCTTGCCGCACGGACACGGAGTATAAGAGCATCGCCGCGATGCGCGCCGCGAAAACCCCGGCGCGGTTTGGTCAAAGCGGCACAGGTAGCATCGGCTACGTCTTTGCGAACGTGATCAGCAAGATCTTCGATCTCAAAATCAAGAACGTCACCGGATTTGGCTCGGGCCGCGAGATCGACCTCGGAATGGAGCGCGGCGAGGCAGACTGCCGCGCCACATCCGATATTACGGTGATCCGTTCACCGTGGAATCGTTGGGTTAGGGAAAATTACGTCACTTTTGTCCTCCAGCAGGGACCGGAAAAGAGCCGTTGGCTGCCGCCTGTTCCGACGGTGGCCGAATTGGCTCCTGCTGAAGCGGAGCCAACGGTGAAGCTGATGGACATCGTGCTTGCCTATACCGAATTTGACCGGCCTTATGCCGCGCCCCCGGGCTTGCCTAAGGAACGGTTGCAGATATTGCGGGAGAGCTTTGATAGGATGCTAAGGGACCCTGAATTTACCGCCGACGCAAAGAAACTGCTTGACTGGGACGGGGCGGCTTATCTGAGTGGAGAGCAACTTCAGATAAAGATCGAAACGACGATTAGTCAGCCTGCTGATGTCATAAAACGAGTCAAGGAGATTTTAGAGCAATCGTAGTCCGCCGGTTTTAAACCCCTTACAAGCCGTTCATGCGTGGTTAAGGCTCGATTACGATCCAGATGGGATTGCCCCTTCCGGTTTCCAGGACATCCGGGCCCGCATGGCCATGCAGGATACCTCCGCTCACGTGAAATGTAAGGATCGCCCTTCACCCGACGACGCTCGGGCCCTGCGGTGCTTGATGAGGCAAGGAGTCCAACGTTGGCTGGGATGGGGTCGGACGCATGGGGCGGCGGACCATACTATCGGCTCCGGACGCAGTCAAGCGCGCACAGGGACTAACTGCAAGGTCAGCCGCTGCCTGACATCAGACCTGATCTCATCAAAAGGATAGCGGTGCGTCACCAAGTCGGAGCTACTCGGAGGACGTCTAGTCTGTTCCGCAAAGAATGGGGAATTCCTTTCGGGTTTCGGCGTCCTGGCACTGGACGGGGGTCCCCGCCGAACGTTGCGCTGAATCGTCCTGTGGCCCCGTGACCGCTTTGACTATCAGGAAGACAGCCATTGCTTTGCAGCCACCCATAATCAGGGTGCCGGAGATCATGGCGGCAATAATGAAGAGCATGCAGAGCTTCACGAAATTTCGCGGGTAGCAATCACGGTAAAAAGCCATGTGGGGTAATACTTTCCATTGAGAGAGATGTTAAGCTGTACCAACACTAAGGATTTTGCGGCTTGCTACCGACCGAAATTTAAGCTCTCGTTCGCCCGCTGGAAGCGGGGCAACATAGAGGATGACCGGCAGCGAATCCGCGCGAAGTAGAAGTTACTCATGCCTTTGTCCTTCTATTCGGCTCCCGCCGAGCGACGGCGGAGGAGATTAGTTTGACGCCGGAGCGGCCGCCCGCTTCTGTCCCTCAGCTACAACACCGCGGCTGTGGATGTCAATGAAAACCGTTACATCTAGCCTCTCGGCAAGGAAAGTTGCCAAAGGAGGTGCCGGGATGCTAAGAAGGAAATCTCCCTCCGGCGGTGCAGCACGTAAATGAGGTGATTATAGAATGGTACCCAAAGATTTTCGCCACTTCCTATCAATACTCGGGGACGAAAAGGAATTACTCACGCTCTCGGAAGAAGTTCCGCCTGAGCCGGATATCGGCGCGATAGGGAGAGCCACGTGCGACATGGAAATGAACGGCGGCGGGCCGGCTATCCTCTGCCAAAACGTCTCCGGCTACAACATCCCCCTTGCCTTTTGCCTCCACGCGTCCAGCCGGCGCGTCGCTCTATCCCTTGGCCTGAAAAAAAATACGCCGCTCAAGAGTCTCTTTCAGGAATTTTGCAAACGGTGGGATAAATATCCGGTTAAGCCTGTCGTCGTCGATGATGCCCCATGCAAGGAGGTCATCAAAAAAGGGGCGCAGGTGGACTTGACCGAGTTTCCTATCGTGCGGTGGAATACCGGTGACGGCGGCCCGTACGTGTGCAAAGGCGCGGTGATTACGAAGGATCCTGAGACAGGAAGCTTGAATTTCGGCATGTACCGCATGCAGCTCAAAGACAAAAATCGCTTCGGGGTGCCGGTCGTTCCGGCTCACGACATCGGAAGGCACTACCAGAAGGCCCAGGAGCTGGGGAAAAAAGAGTTGGAAGTCGCGGTTGCTATCGGGAACGATCCGGCGGTGAGTATCACCTCGTGCAGTCCTATTCCGCCGGAATGGGAAGAGTACAGCTTCGCCGGAGCTTTAAAAGGAGAGCCGTTGTCTCTTGTGCAGGCAGAAACGGTGGACCTTCTCGTGCCGGCGACTTCAGAAATCATTATCGAAGGCAGGATTCCTGTCGGTAAAACGGCTGTGGAGGGGCCATTCGGCGAATTCCCTGGCTATTATTCTCATACACGGCGAACGACGGAGATCGAGGTATCTGCGATCACGCATCGCAACGATCCGATCTTCGAGGGGCTCTATATCGGTGTGCCCTGGACGGAGTGTGACGGGGTATCGCACATGGCGAATTCTGTTTCCGTCTTTAAAGAGGCGAAGCAGCTGGCGCCCGAGCTGGAATCGTTCAATCTCGCCAGCAGCTGGTGTCTCGTTGGAATCGCTTCAATGAAAAAACGGTACGCGGGACAAGACAAGAAGGTCATGAATGCGATTTTGGCTACGCCTCATGCTTCTTACGGCATGAAGGTTCTCCTTATCGTCGATCACGATATCGATCCGTTCAATCTGGATCAGGTGCTCTGGGCGATGGCCACAAGGTTCGATGCATCCACGGGTGTTACTTTTATTCACGAGGCCACGATGAATCCACTCGACCCCATCGCGCCGGGAAAGGCTTATGGCACAAAGATGGTCCTCAACCTGACCGAACCCAAACCGCCACAGCCGATACCGCCCATAGGGATTGTGAAGCCGCCTCCAGGGACTGAAGGCTGGCGAGAGATCCTTCAAAGGAGGTGGCCATAAGATGGATCGAAAGTGTTTTCGATGCGGAAAACCGACGTACACCAAGATTGCGGAGTCCCCCGTAAAGGGGAAGTGGGAGCTCTTTCGCTGTGATCACTGCTTTTACGTGTGGAGGAGCACGGAGGAGTCCTATCTCGAATCCCACGTGGCCAGGCTCACGGAGGAGGATATTCGAGCGCTTATCTGGGCTTATGATCCGACATCAAAGTAACTCATGGGTGGTAGGTGGGACAGGAATCAGCAATCGATTCCGCCGACAAAGACCCCTCTCATGCTTCCAGAACCTCAGCATGAACGGAGGTTGGAATGCCATTAGCACAATTCCGTTCGCCCTGAGCTTTGTCGAAGGGTGAACAAGGTTTTTCAGCGGAAATGAACGATCTACGCGGGTTATGATTCAGCGGGAAGCTCTTGCGGAAGAGAAGTCTCTTAATGAAAAAGAAATTTGCGCTCTGGCTGTCTGTTTCCGGGACGATCCTGCTCAGCGCCGTTTTTTTGATCGGAAATGGCGCAGCTGCGGAGCCGGCAAGCGTTAAGGTCCATAGCCCTTCTTTCGACATCAGCGTCATCCCGCTCTATGTCGCTAAGGACAAGGGCTACTTCGCGGAGCAGGGCCTGGAGCCTTCCTTCGTCCTTGCCGCCGAGTTTGATTTCACGGCTTCGGCGACAGGGGCGTCGCGAGCGAGCGCCCAGAACATCCCGCTCAAGGTCGTGCTGATCCATACCTTCAGGCCGGCGTTCTGGATTTACGCGCGGGAGAATCTCAGTCCCTTGCAGTTAAAAGGAAAAAAGCTGGCGATCTCATCATTCGGAGGACTCTCTCATGCGCTGGCAAGGCTTGCTCTGAGAAAGGCCGGATTGGATCCGGATCGGGAGGTGGTGATGATCGCCGCCGGAACAACCGACATGCGATTTGCTGCGCTGCAGAGTACGGTCGTGGAAGCGGCGGTTCTAAATGCGCCGGGTAAATTCAAGGCGAAAAAAGCAGGGTTAAAGGAAGTTCTCTTCCTCGGGAAGCACATCTACGCGCTTAGCGGAGGTGTGGCCACAACGGCTAAATGGATTCAGACGCGGCCGGAGATACTCCAGAGATTCGTCACCGCTGCTTTGAAGGGGCTCAAGTATTTCTTGGCCAATCGAGACGGTTCCATTCCCACGATGGTCAGGTACATGAAGGTCGACGCGGCAATGGCCAGGGAGCTCTACGAGACGACTATTCGGACTTTTACGGAGGATGGGATGGCCGGAGAGGATTTCATGAAAAGCGAAGTCCAGCTCCAGGCGAGTGTGCTGGGTCTGAAAGACGTGCCGCCTTTCGACCGGCCATTTGACTTGACTTTTGCGCGCAGGGCCAACCAGATCCTGAAACCCTGACGCTGCAACGAAGGGACTTCCCGAGGCTGCAATGAACGAAGGACGGCTCATACTTACCGGCAGGAACGGAGGCGCTTTATGAACCATGGATTGGCTGGCCGTTGGATATGGGTCCTCGGCTTTATCTCCGCGGCACTGTTTTTGTGTCCCCGTGTTGGTGTGAATGCCGAGCGAGAATCTGTCAACGTTCATATCCCGTCTTTCGATATCAGCGTGATTCCCATCTATATCGCCAAGGAAAAAGGTTACTTCAGCGAAGAGCGTTTGGAGCCTTCTTTGATCCTTGCGAGCCCCGGTGTGGGGATTAACGGTTTGGTTGCCGGCAACTTCCACTTCAGCGCATCTGCAGGTTCGGCGTCGACAGCGATCGCCCGAAACATGCCGCTCAAAGTGGTGCTGATCAATACCTTCAAACCGGCGTTTTGGATCTATACGCGCGAAAATATCAAGAGTCCTTTGCAACTCAAGGGGAAAAAATTGGCGGTCTCATCGCTCGGGGGACTCTCCCACACGCTCGCGAGGCTTGCTCTGAAGAGGGCAGGACTGGATCCAGATCGGGAGGTTGTGATGATCGCCGCCGGGACGACAGATATTCGGCTTGCTGCCCTTCAGAGCGGGGTTGTGGATGGAGCGGTTCTGAATGCCCCTGGAAAATTTAAGGCGAAGAAAGCAGGCCTGAGCGAAGTTCTCTTCATCGGCGAGCACATTGACTCTCTCAGCGGAGGCATTGCCACAACGA
Organism: Deltaproteobacteria bacterium; assembly: GCA_016210115.1. Taxonomy (GTDB): domain Bacteria; phylum Desulfobacterota; class Binatia; order UBA9968; family UBA9968; genus JACQUW01. Next base: position 9,333 of record JACQUW010000088.1, read on the forward strand.
GCGAATTGATTCATACAAGGCCGGACACCGTCCAAAGATTCGTTACGGGTTCTGTGAAGGGGCTAAAGTATTTCTTGGCGAACCGCCAAGGCTCGATCCAGTCCATGGCAAAGTACATGAAAATAGACATGGAGATGGCAAGAGAAGTCTATGAGATGAGCATTCCGATGTTTACCGACGGAGGAGCGGCCGGAGAGGATTTCATGAAAAACGAAGTCCAACTCCAGGCGGGTGTTCTGGGTCTCAAAGAGGTCCCTCCGTTTGGACATCCCTTCGATATGAGCTTCGCGCTCAAAGCGAATCAACGTCTGAAGAACTGGACGCCACGCTAGGGAAGCTCAAGAAAACAATTTCATCTGAATGGAGCTGTATGGCGATCGAACAAAATCAGGAGAGCGATCTCCGCTCTTATCTTACCGGCCTGGAGAAGGCAGGGAAGTTGGCGCGCATAAAAAAACAGGTCAACCCGCGCCATGAGATTGCGGGCGTGATGCTTAAGGCTGCGCAGCAGGGAAAGCCCGCGCTCCTTTTCGAGAACGTCAAGGGCCACGATATTCCCGTGGCAGCGAACCTGTGCGCTTCGCGGGAGCGGCTTGCGATGGCTTTGGGAGTGCCTGCCGAGACCGCGCGCGACGTCTACCGTGAACGGGTAAGCCGCCCATTACCGGCAGAGAAAGTGCGGAGCGGCGCGTGTCAGGAAGAAGTTTTCTCGTCGGTGGATTTAACCCGCCTTCCGATCATCACGGCTCATGAACTGGATGCCGGGCCCTACATCACGGCAGGAGTGATCATCGTCAAAGATCCGAGAAGCGGCGTTTACAACGCGTCTTTTCAAAGAATCCTTCCTCTCACCAAAAACCGCGCCGCCATCTACATCGGCCGCTCGAGCGATCTCATGCGTTGCTATCAAGAATCAGGGGATAATCCTCTACCTGTCGCGATAGCCATCGGCCTTCATCCCACGTTCCTGCTGGCGGCTGCAGTCAAGTTTCCCTTTCACGTGAGCGAGATCGAAGTGGCGGGCGGCTTGCGAGAAGAGCCGGTGCGAATGGTGACGGCCGTGAGCGTCCCGCTGGACGTGCCGGCCAGCGCCGAAATCATTCTAGAAGGCAGGCTCCTTCCCAGAGTTACAGAGGCGGAGGGGCCGTTCGGAGAATACACCGGGTACTATGGGGCCGGCTCGATTGCGGCGAGGCAATCTCAGGTTATCGAGTTTACGGCGCTGACGCATCGGCGCCGGCCGATTTATCAGGCCCTGACGAGCGGCCCCACTCTTGGCCACGAGAGTTCCTATCTTAGTTGCCTGGCCAAGGAGGCGATCGTCCTTCAGGCCGCTATGGCAGTGTCGCCTGCAGTCGAGAGAGTGAACATCATGCTCTCCCGGTACATCGCCGTTATCCAGGTCAACGACAAGAGACGAAAAGGGGATGTGTCGCAAATTATGGCGGCTGCATTCAGCGCGATGGAATACTTGAAATACGTCGTTCTCGTCGACGAGGATGTTGACATAGAGAGTTACAGCGACGTTTTTTGGGCCATTTCGACTCGCGTGGATCCTGGCAGGGACCTTCTCATTTTCCCCAAAATGCGCATGGAGCCTCTCGACCCATCTACGGAAGAGATGTGCGATAAGGTTGGAATAGACGCGACGGTGCCCCTGGATCGCAAGGAAGGATTCAAACGTACGGCAATTCCGAATTTCGATGAGATCGATTTGGACGATTATTTGCCGTGATTTTGTGACGCAAGGCATTCTTCAGAGTGCCGTCCTGGCTCAACAGCGGATGTTGTAGTGTAGGTGCTCGAACCCAGTTAATTTCCTCGCCCTCCTTCTGGAGGGAGAGGACGAAGGCGAGGGTGGTGCGGCAGAGGGCACTCGACAGTCGAAACTTTGAGCATAGAGGCGGTAGTGCAAATGGCATTTTTGTAAAGGAGCGGGGCCATGGCTGATAAATTCAAGGATATCAAGGATCGAGTTGCGCTGGGAGTGCGGATTCTCGCCTATCAAGGGGTTTTCCCCCTGGCTTTGGGACATGTCAGTGAAAAGGTTCCGGGAGAGGATTTGATCTGCATCCTATCGGGCGGCGTGCATGATCGAGGCGGCATCTTGGAAAATATAGGGGCGGCGGAAATTGTGGTGATCAATCTCGATGGCGAACTGGTGGAAGGCGAAATGGAGCCGCCCGGCGAGCGATTTATCCACACTGAAATTTACCGGTCCCGCCCTGAGATCCGTTCAGTCGTGCATGCCCATCCGCCGATAACCGTCGCGTTGAGCGCGGCGGGTCAGGAAGTTTTGCCGATCACCGCCCGCGCGGCTCTTTTTTCGCCTTCGGTGAAGATCTTCCCTCATCACGGGCAGATAGATAATCCTCCCATCGGTGGCAAGGTAGCGGCCGCGTTGGGACAGGCATACGCTTTGGTTCTGCGGGGTCACGGAAGCGTTACCGTTGGAGAGAGCGTGGAGGCGGCCTGTATGATTACTTTGACCCTGGAGGAAACCGCGCGCCAGCAATGGATCGCCGCGGCTTTCGGGAAGCCACAGCCGCTGCCCGCCGGCGCGGTGGATGAAGGCGGAAGAAGACCGTGGCACTCCCCGAGTTTCTACAGGGCAGCCTGGAGTTATTACTGCGCTCAGCTAACCAAGAGTTAAAATCGATAGCCTTACTGGCGTAGAGAAGTGATATAGGATCGATCAAAATCCCGGTAAGATACGGAGGTGTCATGGAGATTTCCGTAGCGAGGGAGTTTTTGAAGACCCACCATCGTGGCTGTTTGGTTACGCGCAAGAAGGACGGATCACTGCAAATGACGCTTGTCTCTCCGGTTCTCGGCGCCGCTGGCAGCGTCATCATCACCGCGCGGGACAACACCTATAAGGTCAAGAACATCAAGCGGAGCCCCCAGATCTCCCTGTTGGTCTACGGCGAAAAGTTCCACGGCTCCGAGTACATCCAGATCGACGGCAAAGCCGAAGTTATCCCGCATCCCGATGCCATGGACATCGTCCTAGACTGGCATCGGCAGATCCGTGGAGAGCCTGAAAGCTGGCAAGAGATCCGGGAAAAGACTATTGCCGAAGGCCGCATTGCCATTCGCGTCACGATCGAAAAGGTCGGGCCTCAGAACAGGAGATAACAACAGGTCATTTTGCTTTTGCGTCGAGTACTAAGAAACCCAGCTTGCCGGCCTCAGAGTCAGCTTCGATTCCTTGTCCCACCTCTCCAATCCTTCTCTGATAGCCACCTGACAAGTTCGGTAAACTCCTCCTCAGGGAGTCGCTCGATTTTGGTTATAAGTTCGTCTACTTTTGACATAGGTTTCCTCTACGACAATACTTCGGGACGCCGGTTCACCGACGTCCAACGGCGGAACCGACCGAGTGTTAGTCGAAGCTTGTATGCCATCCTTACAATTTAAAGAGCTACACTCTGCCGCGCGGATGGGCTAACGTTCGGCTGAGCGGTGCTATGAGCGTCGGTCTCAAGCCGTTGGTTACCCGTTCGTGCCTACGAGCTACTTGTTGACGCCGCTTCAGCGGGGTGAATGCTTAAGTACTCGCGCACCTCGAGCTGCATGCGATCAATCTCTGCCAGAAACCTCGAAACCGCGCCGTGATAGTTATGGGGGTTAGTTTCCACGCGCCGCAGATGCGCGACCTGTTCCTGAAACCGCGCAATCCGCTCCAGCGTCCCCTTGAGCTCCTGATCGTTTGCAATCATGTCTGCTCCTCCACAATTTCGACGATGCCCCTGCGTGTCCCATCGCGCTTGATCTGCCACCCGGCGATAGTCTGCTCCTCGCCTCCGAGCGCTGCAACATGGCGCAGCTAGAACACGCTTGCTCCAAATGCGCCTGCGCTGCCGAGAATTCTCGAAGCGATGAAAATTCCATCGCTTGTCACGATGTCTTTAACTGATGTAGGATCGATCACAACTCCGCGGTGATAAGGAGGTGTCACGCGGGCTGACTCCAGTTTTAAACAAGGATTCTTCTGGAAAGGTGGAAAAAGGAGGGCAATGCAGAAGGTTAGCCTGGGCAGCTGGAACCGGTTCTATCGGAAAGAAGGGAGCCTGCTTTGACTGGAAAAGGCCCATCGTCTTTTTCCGCCTTGGGAAGTAGGTGGACGGATCATTCAACAGACGGTCCTGCGGAATCCGTTGTGGAAACGGAAAGAGAAATCCAATAAGACAAGTGAAGATCGGACTCGATTTTGACGGTGTCATTTCGAATTGCGCCAAGCTTAGGTCGGATTACGCCCGGCAACGGTTCGGCGTCGATGTTCCGGGGGAATTGTTCAAGAGAGACATCGTCCTTGGGAACGGCTGGTTGACGTCCGATCAATATCAGGAAATCTCCCGCGCAATTTATTATACGAAAGAGGTCGGCCTTCTGATGGAGCCCGTCGACGGCGTGAAAGCCTGGGTTCCGAAACTGATCGAGGAGGGGCACCAGATTTCCGTGATCACATCGCGCGCCGATGCGGTGCTGGAGATCGCGAAAGAATGGGCGAAACACCAGAGTCTCGGACTCGATTTAATCGGCGTCGGGATAGGCAACAGCAAAGCGCCGGCCGCGGCCGGTCTCGATGTCTACGTGGACGACGACCTCCACAAATTGAAGCCGCTCGTAGGAGTCGTGCCTCATCTCTTTTTGTTTTCCTGGGGATACAACAGGCAGATCTGCGCAGCCGGGGTGGCGGTCCGGGTGAGTTCCTGGACGGATCTCTGTCAGAAAATTGCAACTCTTCGATAGCATCTCGGATGATCAACCAGAGATGCTTCGGCCAAAAATCAAAATTGTACCTTCCCGGGCCGGCTCGGACAAATAAAAAATTGAGAAACGTGGCTTTTTGTGCTAGCTTCAGTCAATTCCATGGATCATTCCCGTTTCGTTCACCTTCACTGTCACACCGAATACAGCCTGCTCGACGGCGCTAACAAAATCGACCGACTCCTGGAGCGGGTCAAAAAGCTGAAACAGCCGGCGGTGGCCATGACCGATCATGGCAACATGTTCGGGGCCATCGAATTTTACCGTGAGGCGATGCGACAGGGCATCAAGCCGATCATAGGGTGCGAAATCTATGTGGCGCCAACGAGCCGATTCGAGCGAAGAGGGGTAGAAAAAGGAAACAAAGAGTACAACCATCATCTGATTCTTCTGGCGATGAACCTGGAGGGATATCGGAACCTGTGCAAGCTCGTCAGCCAGGGTTATATCGAAGGCTTTTACTATAGACCTCGAGTCGATAAGGAGCTTCTTAAGGATCTCAACGGCGGGCTCCTGGCCCTGAGCGCCTGTCTTCAGGGAGAGGTCTGTTCGGCATTGTCTGCGGGGGATTTTGGAAAGGCAAAGATTGCGGCCGAAACCTACGCCTCGATATTTGACGGCCGGTACTATCTCGAAATTCAGGATAACAAATTGGCGGAGCAAGAAAGAGTCAATCCAATGCTCATCGAGTTGGCCCGCCAACTTTCCTTGCCCGTTGTTGCGACCAACGACTGCCACTATGGTGAGCGGGACGACTATGAGTCCCACGACGTGCTTCTCTGCATCCAGACGGGAAAGACATTGTCGGAAACTAACCGGCTTAAGATGGAAACGAATGAGCTTTTCCTCAAGTCGGTGGAGCAAATGGAGACGGGATTTGCCTATTGTAAAGAGGCCGTGGCCCGGACAGTCGAGATTGCCGACAGATGCAACCTCGAGCTGGAGTTCGGAAATTATCATTTTCCGGCCTTTGACGCGCCAAAGCGCGTAAGCCTTGATGAGTATCTCGATGAGCTTGCGCGGAAGGGTCTCGAGGAGAGGCTTCAAGGGCTGGAAGATCCGGAGGTGAGAAAGCGCTATTTTGATCGCCTCAGCTACGAATTGGGAGTGATCAAAGGAATGCAGTTTTCCGGCTATTTTCTCATCGTCGCCGATTTCATCAACTATGCGAAAGATCACGGGATTCCCGTAGGACCGGGCAGAGGTTCGGCGGCCGGAAGTGTCGTGGCCTATGCTCTCAAAATCACGGATCTCGATCCCATTCGACACGGACTGCTTTTTGAACGCTTTCTCAATCCGGAGCGGCGCTCCATGCCCGATATCGACGTCGATTTTTGCATTCGCGGCAGAAGCAGCGTCATTCAGTACGTAAAGGAAAAGTATGGGTCCGATAAGGTGGCGCAAATCGCTACTTTCGGGACCCTGAAAGCTAAAGCGGCGATCAAAGACGTGGGCCGCGCGCTGGGTTTTTCCTTCGCCGAGACTGACGCCATCGCCAAGCTTGTCCCCGCGCCGAAGCAGGGCTTTGACTATTCTCTGGCCGACGCGATCAAGATGGAGCCCCGGCTTCAGGGACTTCTGAAGAGCGACCCGAGAGTCAAGAATCTCATCGATCACGCGCTCCGGCTCGAAGGATTGACCCGCCACGCCTCCACCCATGCGGCCGGCGTGGTGCTTTCGAACCGGCCCCTGGTGGATTATCTCCCGCTCTTTGTCGATAAGGAGGGCGGTATCGTCACTCAATTCGGCATGGAGAGCGTGGAGAAGATCGGACTGATTAAGTTTGATTTTCTCGGGCTGAAGACATTGACGTTGATCCATGACTGTTTGAAGATTATTGAGACCAGCCGGAGCATTGCCATCGACTTAAACCGGCTGTCTCTCGACGATAAAAAAACCTACCGGCTGCTCTGCTCGGGGAACACCACAGGGATCTTCCAGCTTGAAAGCACGGGGATTCGGGAAATGACGGTCAGGATTCGCCCGAACTGCTTTGAAGATCTGGTGGCTATTCTGGCGCTTTTCCGCCCCGGCCCTCTCGATAGCGGCATGGCCGAGGAGTACATAAAGCGAAAGCACGGCAAGGAAAAGATACGCTATCTCCATCCTACGCTGGCTCCGATCCTCAAGGATACGTATGGGGTCATCGTCTATCAGGAGCAGGTCATGCAGATCTCTCAGACGCTGGCCGGCTACAGCATGGGAGAAGCCGATATCCTCCGGCGCGCCATGGGGAAAAAGGATCCGGAAGAGATGGCTTCCCAAAGGGAGCGTTTCGTCCAGGGGGCGCGAAGAAACGGGATCGATGAAAAAACGAGCGCCGAAATTTTTGATCAGATGGAGACGTTCGCGCGGTACGGCTTTAACAAGTCCCATTCCGCCGCGTACGCGCTGATCTCCTATCAAACCGCCTATCTCAAGGCGCATTATACCGTTGAGTTCATGGCCGCATTGATGAGCTCGGAAATGGGCGACACGGATAAGGTCATCAAGAACCTCGCCGAGTGCCGCGAGAGGCGGATCGAGGTCTTGCCGCCGGACATCAATGAAAGCCGGTCTGATTTCACCGTTGTTGAAGGCAAGATCCGGTTCGGGCTGGCCGCAGTGAAGAACGTTGGCGAGAAAGCAGTGGAACTGATCCTGGAGAGCCGCGAACGGGAAGGCAATTTCTCGTCACTGTTTGATTTCTGCCGGCGTGTCGATCTCAGCGCAGTGAACCGGCGCATGGTGGAAAGCCTCATCAAGTGCGGCGCCTTCGATTCGACCGGGGTTTCCCGTTCCCGGATGATGGCGGCCCTGGATGATGCGATGAGAGGCGGCCAGTCTCAACACAAGCTTCGGGATAGCAGCCAGATCGATATTTTTGCTCTTTTGGGTCCGGTTGCCCCGGAGCAGCGCGTCAACGGTGATAACTATCCCGGCGTAGAAGAGTGGTCGCAGCAGCAAAAACTGACATTCGAAAAAGAATCGTTGGGCTTTTACATTACGGGCCATCCCCTGGATAAATTTGAGCGCGTCCTCAAAAGGGTCACGACCGGCACTATTGCGAGCTTGCGGGAGCGGCCCGCCCAGGCTGAGGTGAAGGTGGGCGGAGTTGTAACCGCGCTTAAACTGAGGAATACTAAAAAAGGGGAGCGCTACGCAAGTTTCCAGTTGGAAGACCGAACCGGTTTTATTGAAGTGATCGTTTGGCCAGACGTTTATCGCCGTTGCATGGACATGCTCGTTCTCGATGATCCCATTCTGGTGCAGGGACGATTGGAGGTGGGCGAGGAGAGAATCCAGATCATTGCCAGCCAGGTGAGCCCTCTGTCCCAGGCGCGCGGTAAGGCCGAATCGGGTTCCAGAAACATCGCCCCCGGCGAGACACCAGAGAGCGGCGACAGGATCCACCTCTATGTGCGGGCCTCTGAGGTAACCTCGCAGGAGCTCGCCCAACTCCACAATATGCTGATTCAATTTCCCGGGTCGTGCACGGTTTTCCTTCACCTTTTTACGCGCGCTCGAGGGGAAACGGTTATCGAGCTTCCCCAAGATCTTCGTATTGCCTCCACGCCGGCATTGCTGGAGGCTCTAGGGCGCCTCTTCGGCAATCGCATCGCTTTCAAACCGATAGAAGCTTGAGTCAACTTCATCCCACAGACATGTGTTTCCAAGAGAGCGCAATCCTGGTGGGGGTAGAATTGCCGTCCCATTCGCGCAGGACGTCCCTGGAATACAACCTCGACGAGCTCGAGAGACTGGCGCACAGCGCCGGAGCCGTCGTGCTGAAACGGTTTACGCAGCAGCTTAAATGGGTGAGCCCGGCGACTCTGATCGGTGAAGGAAAAGTTCAAGAAATTTGTGCGGCAGTCCGGCAGATGAAACCGGATCTGGTGATTTTTGACGAAGAGCTGAGTCCGGCACAACAGCGTAATCTCGAAGCTGCGTTCCAGGTCCGGGTTATCGACCGGAGCCAGTTGATCCTGGATATCTTCGCCCAGAGAGCTCGGAGCAAGGAGGGCAAACTTCAGGTTGAACTGGCGCAACTGGAGTACCTCCTCCCCCGGCTCACACGCAGGTGGACGCATCTTTCCAGGCTCGGAGGAGGGATCGGGACGCGCGGGCCTGGAGAGACCCAGTTGGAGGTGGATCGGCGGAGAGTGAGGGAGAGAATCGGCACTTTGAAGCGCCGGCTGATGACGGTGGAGCGGACGCGGAGCCTGCAGCGCCGGGAACGCGCGGAGGTTCCTTATGCGACGATCGCGCTGGTCGGATATACGAATTCGGGCAAATCGACTTTGATGAACGCGCTGACTCGGGCAGGCGTGTCTGTGGAAGATAAGCTCTTCGCCACTCTGGATCCGACGATCCGCTGCCTTCGTCTCCCGAACGGAGATCGGGCGATGATCGCCGACACCGTCGGTTTTATCAACAAAATTCCCCATTCGCTGGTGGAAGCCTTCAAGAGCACGTTAGAGGAGGTCAGAAGCGCCGATCTTCTGCTCCACGTGGTGGACGCCAGCAATCCCCAATACGACGACCAGATCCAGGTGGTGGAAGAGGTGTTGAGGGACATCGGCGCATGGGAAAGAGCGCAGATTCTCGTTTACAACAAGATCGATGCCATCTCTGCGCCGCCTTTTCAGAGATCTCCAGAGCATGGGTCTAGAGAAATCTGTCTCATTTCCGCTTTGACAGGGCAGGGAATAGATGACCTCCTGGTCTCAATCGGAAAGCTCTTGAATCAAGGTAAAGAACAGGTTGAGTTTTGCCTTTCTTCCGCACAGGGACGTTTCCTTTCAATTCTGCGCCAGCGCGGGCGGATTATTGAGGAGAGATTTGAGGACGGGTCTATTCACGTAAGGGCGTTGGTTACTCCGAAGCTGGCTGGCCAGATGAGAAAGTGGTTATGCTCAACCTACCCAATTTCTTGACTCTTGTCCGCATCCTGGCCATTCCCCTCTTTTTAGCCCTGCTTTCAGCCCGTCTTTATCTGGATGCCCTGATTGTTTTTATCGCCGGTGGCATGACCGACTTTTTGGACGGCGCTGTGGCGCGGTGGACTCAACAGCAAACTACTTTGGGGACGTACCTGGATCCCGTCGCGGATAAGTTGCTCGTCATGAGTTCGTTCATCATGCTAAGCCTCATCGGAGGAATCCCGCCCTGGCTAGCGGTTTTGGTGGTCAGCCGTGACTTCATCATACTATTCGGCTATGGTTTGATTTATTTCATGGTAGAGGAACGCTTCGAGATCCGGCCCAGCCTCATTGGAAAGTGCAATACTCTGTTGCAGCTCGTTACGGTGGGGGTGGTTCTGGCTCTTTTGCATAATCCGTTTTTTTTGAGTTCATGGACGGACGATGCCTTGATGGTTGTCACTGGCGCGACCACGGTGGCCTCGGGCCTCCAATACATCTATCGCGGACTGATCTGGCTTCAGAATCGGGCACCGTTTGTAAGTCAAAAACCATGAGGCGACGGATTTCTTCCAAACCGATAGGCTGTTAAGTTGACACTGAAACTATAAATTGATAATAAAATCCGATGCTTGCAATGAAGGGTGATTTAGCGAATCGCCTTTCGTTTGCCTCGAACGAAACAACCCCGCGGATGAATGTAGAAACAGGGTTGCGAGCTTCCCGGAGGGAAGGATGTCAAAGCCATAGGCGAAAGTCCGTGGTATGGGGTTCCCGGCAAAGTTCGGCCGTGGAGGCACGTAGCTCAGTGGGAGAGCGCTTCCTTGACACGGAAGAGGTCGGCGGTTCAATCCCGCCCGTGCCTACCATTTTTGCCTGTAGTCCTTTGTCCTCAGCTCTCAGTTGTTGCTGATAGTTGATTCCATTAAAAGAATGCCCCCTGTGCTTTTTGCCCGGCTCAGGACCCGCCCTCAGCTTGATGTAAGGAGCGAACCGGAAGAGGCTTGGCTGGATTAGTAATTTTCCGCATCTGTCGGAGCCATTTGACTTGGCTCAGGCAGGGATTCTCGAACCATGACGCCTCATTTACTCGATTGGTTGAATTGATTGAAAAAAACGATGAGTAGTATTCGTGTCGCTTTGCCTGGAGGGCAGGTGAAGGAGATAAACGCCGGTGTCCGGATTAAGGAAATCGTGCCTGCGGTGTCCAACAACGGCGATATCATTGCGGCCAAGGTCGATGGCGTTCCGGTAGACCTTGACCGGCCATTAAGCAAGGACTGCTCGCTGGAGTGGATTAGTTTGAATTCTCCAGAGGGCCTGGACATCTTGCGCCATTCGACCGCTCATCTGATGGCCCATGCGGTACAAACTCTCTTTCCCGGGACCCAGGTAACCATCGGCCCAACAATCGAAGATGGGTTTTATTACGATTTTAAGCGGGACGAGTCTTTCTCGCCGGAGGAAATCGAGAAGATCGAGGCCCGAATGAGTGAACTGGCGGCGAAGAACCTGAAGATCAGCAGGGAGGAGATGCCGCGCGGGAAGGCTATCGAATTCTTTCGCCGGCTCGGCGAGGACTATAAGGTCGAGATCCTGGAAGACATTCCAGATGAAACGGTTTCTCTCTACCGGGAAGGAGATTGGGTCGATCTGTGCCGGGGCCCCCACGTTCCCTCCACGGGGGTAATTCGCGCCTACAAGCTCACGGGGGTGGCGGGCGCCTATTGGAGGGGCGATGAAAAGAACGAGATGCTCCAACGAATCTATGGGACCTCGTGGTCAACGCGGGAGCAACTTGAAAGCTATCTCAGGAGACTAGAGGAGGCTCGCAAACGGGACCATCGCAAGCTCGGCGCTGAGTTGGGCCTTTTTATGGTTTCAGATGTCATCGGACCCGGACTGCCAATCTGGCTTCCCAAGGGGGCGGTTGTTCGCTCGATCCTTGAGCGTTATATCGTGGATCTCGAAAGGAGCGTGGGTTACCAACACGTTTACACCCCGCAGCTCGCGCGCGTCGATCTCTACAAGAGGTCGGGCCATTGGGACCACTTCAAAGACAACATGTACCCTCCCATGCGTTTCGAGGACAAGGAGGAGTTGGTCCTCCGCCCGATGAATTGCCCGCATCATATCATGATCTTTCAACACGAGCTGCACAGTTATCGAGACTTGCCCCTGCGGCTAGCCGAGTTGGGGACTATGTATCGCTATGAGCGCTCGGGAGTGCTTTCGGGTCTTTCGCGAGTAAGAGCGATGACTCTCAATGACGCTCATATCTTCTGCACGCCGGACCAGATCCAAACGGAAACCGTGGGAGTTCTCCGGCTGATTGAGCAGGTTTACCGGAACTTTGGTTTCAAGGATTACTGGTACCGCCTCTCGCTGCGAGATCCGAATGACAAGACGAAGTTCGTGGACAACGACGAGATGTGGAACAATGCCGAGCGGTGTCTCCGCCAGGCTCTGAGCGAGGTCGGCGTTTCCTATGAGGTGGGGGCGGGCGAGGCGGCATACTACGGTCCGAAGATCGATGTCCAGCTAAGAGACGTGCTCGGCCACAGTGAGACGCTCTCGACCGTGCAGCTCGATTTTTACTTGCCGGAACGCTTCGGCCTCGAGTACGTAGACAGGGACGGATACCGCAAGCGCCCCGTGATGATTCACCGGGGAGTCATCAGCACGATGGAGCGGATGATGGCTTTTCTGATCGAGCATTACGCGGGTAATTTTCCTCTCTGGCTGGCCCCGGTCCAGATCCGGGTGATGACGGTGACGGACGCCCATCAGGAATACGGCCGAAAGGTTTACGAAGAGTTGAGGGCGTCGGGATGGCGAGTGGAGTTGGACGCGAGGAATGAAAAGCTAGGCTATAAGATCCGGGAAGCTCAACTGGCGAAAATCCCCTATGCTGTGGTGATCGGAGACAGGGAGGTGAAGGATCAGACAGTCTCCCCGCGCCGTAGAGGTGGAGAAAAAATGGAGCCGAGCTCCGTTGCAGATTTTGCGGAGGCTCTGACACAGGAAATTGCCCGCGAACTGCAGGGGCGCCCGATTTAAAGCGATGAGTGGACGCTAAAGAAGGGGGTGGAGTATAGCTAAGGAGGCAAGAATCAATCAACAAATTCGCGCCCGCGAGGTTCGAGTGATCGGCGCGGAAGGTAACCAATTAGGTGTTATGCCGCTGCATGAGGCCCTGAAACTCGTTGAGGTGCAGGGCCTGGATCTGGTTGAGGTGGCGCCGGAAGCCCAGCCTCCGGTCTGCCGCATCATGGATTATGGGAAGTTTCGCTACCTGCAGAAGAAGAAATCTCAAGGGGGTAAGAAAAAAACCACCCATGTCCTTGTGAAGGAGGTCAAAATGGGGTCGCGAACCGATCCTCACGATCTCCTGTATAAGGTCCGCAATATCCGGCGTTTCATAGAGGCGGGCCAGAGAGTTAAAGTCTCCGTCTTTTTCCGCGGCCGGGAAATCACTCATCCGGAGCTCGGGCGGGAGATGCTCAATAGGGTTTTGGGCCAAGTCCAGGACATTACCAAGGTAGAGATAGAGCCGCGGCTGGAGGGAAGAAACATGAGCATGCTCCTGACGCCGAAATAGAGTTACTGAAATAAAGTTATCATTGACGACGAGGACTGAGCAGGAGATATTTTTTCATGCGTCAGTTCTTATGACCCGAAACTTTTTTGGAAGGAGTCATCAGTGCCGAAGATCAAGAGCAGGAGAGGCGCCCTGAAGAGATTTAAAGTCACGGCCTCCGGAAAGGTCAAGAGGAGAAAAGGCTTCAAAAGCCATCTTCTTTCCGGAAAAGGACGCAAGCGCAAGCGTGCCCTCGGGCAGGCGACGCTGGTATCGGCTGTTGAGACGAAGAATATAAAAAAACTGATACCGTATCTGTAGCAGTTGGCCGAGAGCTGACGCTGATCGAGATACTTGAGAGGAAGCTTATACACGAAAGGAGTTTTACGTGCCGCGAGCAAAAGGCGGAAGCAAAACGAGAAGACGGCGAAAGAAAATCATGAAACTGGCCAAGGGTTATGTGGGAGGCCGCGGTAAGCTTTATCGCGCCGCCCGCGAGACCGTGGAGCGTTCCCTTGCCTACGCCTACAGGGATAGGCGGGTTCGGAAGCGGGATTTTCGCAGCCTTTGGATCAGCCGTATTAATGCCGGAGCAAGACTCAGCGGGCTTTCCTATAGCCAATTCATAAAGGGGCTGAAGCAGGCAGGTGTCGAACTGGACAGGAAAATCTTAGCCGATCTGGCTGTGGTGGACCTGCCGGTATTCGGGCAAATTGCTGCGCTCGCGAAGGCTCACATGACCGCTTAGCCTAAACAGCGGCCTCGACTTCCCGTGAACATGTTGGATGCTAACGAGAGTCTCAGAGACGAGGCGCTGGTTCGGATCGACCAGTGCGCCTCCGAGGAGGAGATTGAGCAGGTTCGTATCGAATATCTCGGTCGGAAAGGGATACTGACCCTCAGGTTGAGAGGTCTTAGGGAAGTACCTGTCGAGGAGCGTCCGCGGATCGGGGAACAGCTCAACCGTTTGAGACTCCTTATCGAGGATCGCCTCGCCGCCCGCCTCAGTCAATTAAAAAAACAGGCGCAGGAGAGGGCAATCCGCGAGGAGTCGGTCGACATCAGCCTTTCCGGTAGCCGGTGGGAGCCGGGGCGAGTTCATCCTGTAACTCTCATGATGGACGAAATCGTCGATGTTTTCTTGGGGATGGGATTCGAGATCGCACGGGGCCCGGACATTGAGGACGACTACCATAATTTTGAGGCCCTCAATATGCCTAAGGACCATCCTGCTCGCGGCATGTGGGATACCTTTTTTGTCTCCGACGATCTCGTGCTCAGAACTCATACTTCGCCGGTTCAGATCCGCATCATGGAAAAGCGTCAACCCCCTCTGCAAATCATCGCACCGGGCGCCGTTTACCGTCACGACGACGATGCAACCCATTCCCCGATGTTTCATCAGGTTGAGGGATTTATGGTGGACAGTCATATTGCCTTTTCAGATCTTAAAGGCGTGCTGACCCATTTCCTGCGCCAGGTCTTTCGGGAGGACACGGGAGTTCGCTTTCGGCCGAGTTTTTTCCCCTTTACGGAGCCCAGCGCCGAGGTCGATATCCAGTGCCTTATCTGCGGCGGGCAGGGGATAACCGCGGACCGGCAATCGTGCCGTGTGTGCAAAGGATCAGGGTGGCTGGAAATTCTCGGCGCGGGCCTGATCGATCCCGAGGTGTTTCGGTTTGTTGGCTACGATCCCGAGAAAGTCGCCGGTTTCGCGTTCGGCATGGGTGTGGAACGAATCGCGATGTTGAAGTACGGGATCGAAGATATCCGTCTATTCTTTCAAAATGACCTCCGGTTCCTCCGCCAATTCTCGTGAGCGGCCGCCGAAAAAGGCCGATCTGCTGCGTTGCGCTTGTTCCGCTCGTTCCGACGCACTTTTTTTGCGCCTGCGCCCGCCGGCCGCGTGCGCTCTTCGCAACTGTGATCTTTTGAATTGGCCATGGCTCGAGTGACCTGACAAAATTCATGAAGTTTACCCTGAACTGGCTCAAAGAATTTGTGGAAGTGGATCGGCCGCCGCAGGAGATTGCCGGCGCATTGACCATGGCCGGGCTCGAGGTCGAGTCTCTAACTTCTTGGCGCGCCGGTGGGGAAGACGATTGGTTGATGGAGATTGCCGTAACACCAAATCGCGGCGACTGCCTGGGAATTCTTGGAATCGCGAGGGAGGTCGCGGCTCTCTTTGGATGCAAGCTGAAGTGTCGATCAAGCAGCGTTGCGGCCACCGATTTGAGCCCAAAACGCCTCTTCAGTGTGCGAATCTTGAGCGCTGATCTTTGTCCGCGCTATTCGGCGCGCTTGATTCGGAGCCTCCATATCGCGCCGTCTCCCGAGTGGATGCAGGCGCGCCTTGAAGCCTGCGGCATCCGAGCCATCAACAGTGTTGTCGACGTGACGAACTATGTCATGCTTGAAACGGGTCAGCCTCTTCATGCTTTTGATTTTGATCGCCTGAAATCCAAAAGAATCGTAGTCCGGGAGGCTGGCGAGGCGGAAAAATTCGTAACTCTGGACGGCAACGAGCGGAGTCTATCGCCTCACGACCTCCTCATTTGTGACGGCGCTACTCCGATCGCTCTGGCCGGAATCATGGGCGGACAAGACTCGGAAGTCGGCGCGGAGACGCGCTGGATTCTTCTGGAGAGCGCCCATTTTGATCCGCTCACGATTCGCCGCACATCGAAACGATTGGGACTCCAAAGCGAAGCATCGCATCGCTTCGAACGGGGAGTGGATCCGGAAGGAACCGTGGGCGCTCTGGACCGCGCTTCTGTTCTACTGGGCCAGGTGGCAGGCGGCGATCCTGAGGGCGAGGTTGTCGATCGCTATCCCCGTCGGAAAAAGATTGTTCCGATCTCGCTCCGCGATCACCGAGTAAGAGCCCTTCTCGGTGTTGACCTGCAGCGCGAGGAGTCCGGGAGAATGCTCGAGCGTTTGGGAATCAGAGTTCAAGGCTCCTTCAAGGGAGGGATGAAGGTGCTTCCGCCGTCGTACCGTAGCGATCTCGTTCGCGAAGCCGATTTGATCGAGGAATTGGGCAGGGTTTACGGCTATGAAAGGATTTCCCCCACGCTTCCTCTGGCGCGACCGCAAGGGGGTATACGGGACCGCCAGCTCCACAGTGAAAGAAAGATCCGGTCATACCTCACCGGAGCCGGATTGGCCGAGGTGATCAATCTTCCCTTCACCTCAGGCGAGATGAATCGTCGATTTTCCGGGCTGCAGAACTCGGTCGGAGCGCCGGTGGTGATTCTGAACCCGTTGGTGCAAGAGAGCACGGAAATGCGGTTCAGTCTGGTGCCCGGCCTACTCGGTAATCTGCATACGAACCTGGCTCAAAAGGCCAAGAGCTTGTTTGCTTTTGAGTTGGGCAAGAGTTTTTTTCTGGATGACAATGGCGCGCCGGCGGAAAGGCAATGTCTGGCCGCCCTGCTTTACGGTTCGAGAGAATACAGGGGATTGCGGCGGAAAGAAGAGCCGGTTAATTTTCTCGATACCAAAGGGCTGGTCGAAGGAATCTTTGAAGTCCTTGGGGTCGGCGGGGACGCTGAGTGGACGAATGACGGTCTTCCGCTTTATTTGCATCCAGGCCGGGCTGCTTGCGCCCGGCTCGGTGGAAGGGGGCGCGGCCACCTGGGACAGCTTCATCCGGAAGTTTCGGAGGAGCTTGACCTTCCGTCCTGCATGATAGTAGAACTTGATTTCGACGGACTGCTTGAGTCCTCTTCGCACGAACTGAAAGCGCGCGCGCTGCCCCGTTTTCCCGGTGTTGAGCGCGATTTAGCGGTCGTGGTCGATGGATCTCTCCCGGCTCAAAGTATCATTCGATGGATTACAGCCCTCGGCCAGCCTCTCATCGAAAAGGTTGTGGTGTTTGACCAGTACCGGGGTTCTCCGATTCCCGAGGATAAGAAGAGCCTTGCGTACAGGATTTTCTACAGGGCCGAGGACAGAACTCTGACGGACGCGGAGGTCAATGCCGTTCATCAGGATCTGATTTCCCAGATCAGCCAGGTGTTCGGCGCGCAACTAAGGAGCTGATCACCTTGTTCAAGCAGCAAATCATGCGGGGAGGTTCTATATGACTAAAGCAGATATTATTACGCGGATCTATGAGAAGGTCGGTTTTTCCAAAAAAGACGCCACCGACGTCGTGGAGGCGACCTTTGAAATCATTAAAGGATGCCTCGAAAAGGGGGAGAAGGTGAAGATATCCGGATTCGGCAATTTTGTCGTTAATGCGAAGCGGCCGCGCAAGGGGAGAAATCCTCAGACCGGAGATGAGATCGTGATCGCGGGCCGGAAGGTTCTCACTTTCAAGCCAAGCCAGATTCTTAAAAAGAATCTTAACTCGGCCTCCTCCTGACCGGTCTCTGACGTCTTATGAGTTCCCGTTTGCCGGAAAAGCTCTATTTCAAGATTGGCGAGGTCAGCCGCATCGTTGGCGTCAAACCTTATGTGCTTCGCTATTGGGAGACGGAGTTCGAAGTCCTCAAACCGGGAAAGGCGCCGTCGCGTCATCGTCTGTACCGCAAGAAAGACGTGGAGCTTTTGCTGGAAATCAGACGGCTGCTTTACGCCGAGGGCTACACGATTGAGGGAGCGAGAAAAAAACTAAAAGAGGACAGAAAGGAAGAGCGCAAACAGCTCAAGCTCCCCTTATCGGAATCCGCTTACAGGAATGCCCTGATCAAGATCAAGAAGGATCTCCTATCTCTCCACAAGAGGCTTTCCTGAACCGGCTCGTTCTGAAATCTTCAGCATCAGGCCAGATGCTATAATCGAGCGGGCCGATTCGCCTCTAAATTGATTTAAAATCTCAGGAGTGTTACATAATGCGTAACTGAACCCCATGTCGGGGCGTAGCGCAGCCTGGTAGCGCACACGCTTGGGGTGCGTGTGGTCACCGGTTCAAATCCGGTCGCCCCGACCATTCT
>JACQUW010000081.1 GCA_016210115.1 Deltaproteobacteria bacterium
GGCGAGTCGTGGCACGAGGTGAGCGGCAATCTTCCGACCGACTTCGGATTTCCCATCGAAGTTCACGCACACGAGCCGGACACAATCTACGTGGTGCCAATTAAGAGCGACTCGGAGCATTTTCCGCCCGACGGAAAACTGCGCGTGTACCGCAGCCGGACGGGCGGAAACGAGTGGGAGGCGCTCACGAAAGGCCTGCCGCAAAGTGACTGCTACGTCAACGTGTTGCGCGACGCGATGGCCGTCGACTCGCTCGATTCATGCGGCGTTTACTTCGGCACCACCGGCGGGCAGGTGTACGCATCGGCCGGCAGCGGAGACAATTGGGCGCCCATCGTCCGGGATCTTCCGGCCGTGCTGTCCGTCGAGGTCCAGACGCTGCCATGATCCGGGTCGTGCTGCCGCCACATCTGCGGAAGCTCGCGCGCGTCGACGGGGAGGTGAAACTCAACGTCGAGGGTCAGGTCACGCAGCGTTCCGTTCTCGACGCGCTCGAGGCCCGCTATCCGATGCTCCGCGGGACCATTCGCGACCACGCCACGCAAAAGCGCCGGGCGTTCGTCAGGTTCTTTGCCTGCGGTGAGGACCTGTCCCACGAACCGCCGGACGCGCCGCTGCCCGATGTGGTCGCGAGCGGAGCCGAGCCTTTTATGGTCGTGGGCGCAATCGCAGGCGGCTAGGTGATTACCGCCATAACATCGAGAACTATTTTCTAATGCAGCCAACCGCCATAACATCGTGTACTTGTATCACGTTAAGACCTTGCCGTCCCGAAGGACAACATAGCCAGGTGTCGATCTAGCGGTTCCTCGGTCGACTTGCTAGTGGAGCGCAAATTCAGCCGGTGAAGACCGTCCGGAAGCCCAGCACCAACCGAAACTAAAAAGGAGACAGAACGATGCAGTCCGCTTGCAGGCCGTTGTTGGGCTCGGCGGAACGATTACAGGGTGTAAGCAGCCAATCCGCATATTCGGAGGAAACTATGAAATACATCTGCCTTGGATACTTTGACGTAAAGAAGTGGGAGACGATGTCCGAAAGCGAGCAGAACGCCTTCTTGGACAAGTGCTTCGCCTACGACGACGTGCTTCGAAAAAACGGTCACATTGTTAGTGGGGAAGCGCTCCAGAGCGCTCGGAACGCCGTCACCCTGCGTTGGAAGAACGGCAAAGTGTCCATGACCGATGGCCCATACGCCGAGACGAAAGAGCAGTTGGGCGGATTCGGCGTGTTCGAAGCCAGAGACCTGAACCACGCCATCGAGTTAATGTCGATGCATCCGGCTGTAAAAGGAGGCCCCATCGAGATTCGCCCCGTGGACGACTTGAGCGAGATGATCCGCCAAAGCGAGCGGCGGCGTGCAAGGGAGTAGTGCGTAAGTAATTCAATACAAAGGAGCAAAAACCATATGCAAAAAATCACCCCATGCTTGTGGTTCGATACTAACGCGGAGGAGGCGGCCAAATTTTATACTTCCATTTTTAAGAAGTCGAAGATCGGGAAGATATCGCGATACGGAAAAGAGGGCTATGAAATCCACGGAAAACCGGAGGGAACCGTGTTGACGGTGGAATTTGAGCTCAACGGGCAGACGTTTACGGCGCTCAACGGCGGTCCGGCGTTCAAATTCAATGAGGCCATATCATTCCAAGTCCATTGCAAGTCTCAAGACGAAGTGGACTATTATTGGGAGAAACTTTCCGAAGGCGGGGATGAGAAGGCGCAGCAATGCGGCTGGCTGAAAGACAAATACGGCGTGTCCTGGCAGATTGTACCCGTTGTTTTGAGCGAGATGCTGCAAGACAAGAATGCTGAGAAATCGGAAAGGGTTATGAAGGCATTGCTTCAAATGAAAAAGCTTGACCTCGAAGCGTTAAAGCAAGCCTACAATCAACGATAATCCAGCACAGGCCTCAAGAAAGGACGCTCTCGTTGTGCTCAGTTACGTTGAAGTTCAGCAGTTTTGAGACAGAATGTTTGGAAGACCGGAAAGGAGGAACGTATGGCAGCACAGGTGAAACCTATTCCAACGGGCTATCATACCGTCACCCCGGCGCTTAGTGTTCGGGACGCCGACAAAGCCATTGAATTTTACCGGCGCGCGTTCGGCCCGGAGGAGCTGATGCGCTTTCTCGGGCCCGATGAGAAGACCATCATGCACGCGGAAATCAAGATCGGGGATTCGATCATCTTTCTGAGTGAGGAACAGCCCAACATGGGATGCCGAGGGCCACAAAGCCTTGGAGGCACGCCTGTCGGTCTCTTTCTCTACACCGAAGATGTGGACCACGCCTTCAACCGCGCTGTGTCAGCCGGCGCGAAGGTGGAGATGTCGGTGGCGGATATGTTCTGGGGCGATCGATGCGGGCAGCTCACTGACCCGTTCGGCCACAAGTGGAACCTGGCGACGCATAAAGAAGACCTCACAGGTGAGGAGCTCCGAAAACGGGCGCTGGCCTTCTTTGCTGAGATGGCCAAACAGCCCGCATAGCCGTTTTTAGCCCCCAAAGTTGTCACCCCCGAATGTCCTTATCGAGGGTCCAGTCCGAGTTTCGCCTGCCTGTCGCCAGCCCGCGACCGCAGACAGGCCTAGATTCCCGCTAAAAGCATGCGGGAATGAGTCCGCCCGTGAGGGCGCCACGTTAGCACGGTGAAGCTCCGTGCCGGAGTATGCCACAACTCCGTAGCCGAAGGTAACTGCGTCGCCGTGAGGCGATGTGGAGAGCAACCTGTCTGTCGTGCTCGGCACAGGCAGTGCTTCGCCGGACTCTGCGCTCTTCTCTCCCTTACGCCCTTCTGCCGCCATGCTCTGATTGTTCACGGGAATGTTTTGCTAGTCCGGAAATGCCTCAAACAATTCGGTGCCGCTGTCATTGCTGACCGGATGATCGAGTTTCCACGGCGCGTTCGCACCATCACGACACGCTCCGTAACGGAACGGCATCGTCCGCCCCGCGAGCGCAAACCGTAAATCGTTGAACCAGACGCACGTACGCGTCCGGCCGCGGTCCAGGCGGTACATCGCGGGAAAGAGCGCGAAGTGACGATAACGTGCCAGGGATTCCGAGCTCCACGCCGCTTCCGCTAACTTCGCATCGGCTTCTATGGCGCCATAGCGCTGTACGAGCTGCCACCGCGCCTCGTTAGCGGGCCGATAAGAGGCGTATACGCGCCGGAGCCAGGAGGCATTCCCCGGCGGCGGCGATGGCGCCTCTTTCCGCAGCAGGCTGATGTACGCGAGCCGGTAGCTTTTCGGCTGCTCAACAACTACCATCCAATTGAACGGCGAAAAAGGTTGGGGGATGGCGTGTGCCCGCGCAGGATTGAGGTCATGCGCGGCGATATAGGCATTGCCGACCGAAAGGGCGAGACCGTATAAGAACGCCTGAAATCCGACGTAGCCCGTGAGAACCGCAAGACCGATGACCGCCGGTGTCCGGGCAGTTTTCCACCGCATGGATGCGATCAGGCCCGCGATGATGATTGAAGTGAAGTAGAGATCGATGATGAAGGTTGTCGGAATCTGCGCCCGCCAGTTTGAGAATGGCGCGAAGATCATGGTACCGAAAGCCGTGATCACGTCGCCCGCGATATGAATGCCAATCCCCAAGGCGCAGACAGCCGCGAATGCTTTCCACGAATACCGTTGCCGCACGATGAGCGCGAAGAGAAACGCAAGCCCCAGCGCCCAGAACGGCAGCATGATGACCGAGTGCGTGATACCGCGGTGGACGGTGAGGTAAGCGATCGGGTCTATGAAGCTGACGATAAAATCGGCATCCGGAAACGCCGCCGCCCAGAACCCGACCCACATGCGCAGACGCCGCGGGAGTTGATGCTCTCGCCGAGCTTCTGGTTCCGTCGCGCGAGCCAGCAATGCGCCGGAAAGAGCGTGAGTAAGGGTATCCATTCGGCGGTTAAAGGTTCTCTCGCCGAGTCATCCTCCCGAATTCTTCAACTCCTCCCGGGCGATGACCATTCGTTGAATCTCCGAGGTACCTTCGAATATCGTGGTGATGCGGGCATCCCGGTAAAAGCGCTCGGCGAGCGAGCCCTTTATATATCCATAACCGCCGAATATCTGCCCGACGCGATAGGCGGCGCGGTTCGCGGTTTCGGAGGCAAAGAGCTTGGCCTGAGCCGCTTCCCTCGTGACCTGCATTCCCCGATCCCGCTTCCTTGCCGCGCGATAGGTTAAAAGCCTGGACGCATCTATTTCTGTGGTCATATCGGCGATCATCCACTGAACCGCCTGGAAGTCAGCGATCTTCTTTCCGAACTGCTTTCTCTCCTTCGCATAGCGAAGTGCCTCCTCCAGGCAACCTTGCGCCAGACCCACCGATTGCGCGGCCACGCCGATTCTTCCGGCGTCAAGCGCGGAAAGCGCAATTTTTAAGCCGTCATTCTCGCGGCCCAAAAGATTTTCCACCGGGAGCCTGCAATCCTCAAAGATCAACTGTGCCGTGTCCGATGCCCGCAGGCCCAACTTCTCTTCCAGTTTGCCGACGACAAACCCTGGCGTCCCTTTCTCAACGAGAAACGCGGAAATTCCATGCTTGCCGTGCTCCGGCGCCGTAACGGCGAATACCATTGCGAAACCCGCCTGGCCGCCGTTGGTGATAAAAACCTTGCTTCCGTTGAGAACGTATCCTCCATCAGACCGATCGGCGCGAGTCTTGACGCCTGCCGCGTCCGACCCGGCGCCGGGCTCGGTCAAAGCATAACATCCCAGAATTTTCCCCGCTGCCAGGTCTCGGAGATACTTCTCCCGCTGCGCCTCGCTGCCGAATCGCGCGATCGACTCGCAAATCATGGAATTATGGAGACCCATAGTAACGCTCAGCGAAAGCCAAACTCTGGCGATCTCCTCCATCGCGATAATAAACGAAAGGAGGTCCATCGTAACCCCGCCGTACCTGGATGGGACAAAGGCTCCCATGAGGCCAAGTTCAGCGAGCTTATGAACCAGCCCGAGAGGAAAAGAACCTTCGCGGTCCAGCCGATCCGCCAAAGGCCTGACCTCCTTTTCCGCAAAGGCTCTGACCGTCTCCCGAATCAGTTGTTGCTCTTCTGTAAGATCAAAATTCATTTCGCCGTACTGTCCGTCGGTGACAGACATCCTATTCAAAGAGGGTCAGGCGGATTTCGGAAACATTCGCAGACCAGATACCTGCTCCTCTTTTTGAAGGGGGACTTGAGCCGGCTTCCCCAGTTTGTCTTGCGCTCAGCGCGCGGTATGTGGGATCTCTCTTGCCGGCATGGAAACAGAGGGCTGACGACCTGCTACACGCGCTCGACCATCAAAGCGACCGCCTCTCCGCCGCCAATGCAAAGAGCGGCGATACCGCATGATTTGTTGCGATCGATCAGCGCATGAATCAGGGTGACCAGGATCCTGGCGCCGCTGGCGCCGATGGGATGGCCAAGTGCTACCGCTCCGCCGCGCACGTTGACTTTCTCCTGATCCAACTCCAATTCGCGGTTGACGGCAATAGAAGCCACCGAAAACGCCTCATTGATTTCGAACAGATCCACATCTTTAAGCGCCCGGCCGGTAAGGCGCAACAGCTTTGAGATTGCTTCGACCGGAGCGATGCTGAACCATTCCGGCTCCCGAGCGGCCCCGCAGTAGCCAACGATTCGAGCCAGCGGCCTGAGTTTCATCTGGGTCGCCTTTTCCGTCGAGGTGATCACAAGAGCCGCCGCGCCATCGCTGACGGACGACGCATTCCCGGCCGTCACGGTTCCACCCTGGCGAAAAGCGGGCTTGAGTTTGCTCATCTTCTCGCGATCGAATTTCTTAACTTCCTCATCCTCTTCGACCAGGAGAACTTCGCCGCCTCTCCCGGCGAGCTTTACGGGAACAATTTCTTTTTTGAATTCCCCGCGCCGCTGCGCCTCCTGCGCGCGAACGTAGCTGGTTGCGGCGAATTGTTCCTGATCCTCGCGCGAAATCTTGAACCGATCCGCGCACAGTTCAGCGGCTGCGCCCATATGGAAGTCATTATAGACATCCCAAAGGCCGTCTTTGATCATGCTGTCTACGACCGTTCCATGACCCATTCGGTAGCCGGAACGCGCTTTTTCCAGGAGATAGGGGGCATTACTCATGCTCTCCATTCCTCCAGCGATCACCACTGTCGCCTGCCCAAGCTGAATCGCCTGAGCCGCCAGCATGACGGCCTTAAGCCCGGAGCCGCACACCTTGTTTATCGTCGTGCATCCGACGGATTTTGGAATTCCGGCGCCCAACCCGGCTTGCCGCGCCGGAGCCTGACCCAAACCGGCAGAGAGCACGTTTCCCATAATTAATTCGTCAATGTCCTGGGCTTCAAATCCTGTTCTGGCCAGCGCCTCTGAGACGGCGATGCTGCCGAGCCTGGGCGCAGAAAGAGAGCTAAGCGTTCCCCCAAAGCTCCCGATAGGGGTCCGAACCCCGCTTACAATAACGGCATCTTTCACTGCTATTCCTTTCTGTGGCTAAATTTGCTCTAAAAAATCAGGAAGGTGTTCAGAAAGGCACCCACTGTCGGCTTGCGAGGTCCGGTTTTCTGGCGGCGCGCAAGAAGCGCTCGGCTGTTTTACACAGTTCAGACACGGACGCTTCTGTATTCAAAAAGAGGCAGAGTTTTGGTTGAACTTCTGTTATTGGTTCAAAGGCCAGTTTCTGCTGCAAGTAAATTTCCCAACGACCGTCGGAAAGATCGCGCGCCTCTTTTTCCCTCTGCACGAGTCTTTCCCGTATCACAGCCTCCGGGCTCTGGCAATGGATCAGATAGAGCGGAACACCTCTCCTTGCAGCCATATGAAAGATCGCTCTCCGATAAGCTCTGCGCTGGAAGGTGGCGTCCAAAATAGCTCCCTCTCCCTGATCGATGAGCTTTTCTGCCTCCCTTGCCATTTTCGTGTAGGTCTTGTTGGTCATGGCAGGGGTGTAGATCCCCTCTCCGTAAGTGTCTGTGTTCTGCCTCCCGGAAACGCCCGCGAGAGCTTTGCGGGTGGCATCCGA
>JACQUW010000082.1 GCA_016210115.1 Deltaproteobacteria bacterium
CCGGTACGAAGCGTTTCTGGCTCGGGCCACGGAGCGCGACATCCTTGGACTCAAATTGCCTGTCGCCAGTCTTGAGGATGTTCTTCAGGGCAAAATCTGGGCAGCGCTTGATCCGGGCCGCCGTCCCAGCAAGCGCCAGAAGGATCTGGCCGATATCGCGCGTCTGCTCGAAGGCTACCCACACCTGCGGGAGAAGGTTCCAGCCGATATCCTGGCAAGGCTGGTGTAGCGGCCCAATCTTATCTGTCAGAGTTAAGGAGGTGCGCCGTGTCAACTCTCGCGACCACCAAAATGTCTTCCAAAGGACAGGTCGTAATCCCAGAAAAAATCCGGACTAAACTCGGGCTTAAACCGGGCACACAATTTATTGCCGTCGGCGAAGGCGATGTGGTGATTTTTAAAAAGATCGCGCCGCCGTCATTCGAGGACTTCGACGCGCTGATCGCAGAAGCCCGCAAGCGGGCTCGCCAAGCCGGTTTGAGGCGGTCTGACATTCCAGCGGCGGTGCGAGACGTGCGACGGGCGCGGTGAGAATTGTCCTTGATACGAATGTCTTCGTGTCAGGTGTGTTTTTCAGCGGCCCCCCTCATAGAATTCTGCAAGCGTGGCGCGGAGGCAAAGTACAGTTAGTCGTCTCCCAAGCGGTGCTTGAGGAGTATGAGCGCGTCGGGCGCCGACTCTCGCACCGCTTCCCGAGAATAGACCTCGATCCTTTCCTGAAATTATTGGCGCTTCACGCTGAGATTGTTACCCCCGCTCCTTTACCGAAGCAAGTGTGTAGCGACCCGGACGACGACAAATTCCTGTCGTGTGCGCTTGCCGGACGCTGCCCGGTGATCGTGACCGGAGATCGCGCTCTGTTAACGGTTTCAGGCTACCGTCGATTAAGAATCGTTAAACCTCGTGCCTTTGTTGATGAGTACTTGTGAGCTCTGATGATGATGCGGCCATTCCGTAGATAGGGAGACAAAGCCCGGGAATTTTGACTTGTCAGGGACCGGCCTGCTGGTGTAAAAATTACCGTAGCGAGACATAGTCACCCAAATGACGACTACCATCTACCAGGACATCAAAGAATCCCTTCGACGGCTCTATTTAGAAGACGAACGGCCGTGGCTGGTCGGGTTTAGTGGGGGTAAGGACAGCACGATGCTGGCTTCCCTCATTTTTGACATGGTTCTCTCTATATCCCCAGATAAACGCCCCAAGCCAATCTCCATTGTTTGCACTGACACCCGAGTAGAGATTCCGGCCATCGTGGAGATGGTCGAAGGAACCTTGGAGAAAATGCGTAAGTGCTCCGAGGAGCATGGGCTTGGCATCGACGTCAACCTGCTCAAGCCCCCTTCGGAGCAATCGTTTTGGGTCAACATCATTGGGCGCGGCTACCCACCGCCGAACCGCACTTTCCGTTGGTGCACACAGCGGATGAAGATTGATCCCGTCAATGTTTTTGTTCAGCAGCGCGTCGGTCATTGGGGCGAGGCAATTTTACATCTTGGCGCGCGCCGTTCGGAAAGCTCCACCCGCGCCCAGACGATGGCAGGTATTGAAGCACGCAACGGGTTGCGCCGTCACCCCGACTTGCCCCGCGTGTGGGTGTCTAATCCCATCGAGTTTCTGAGCACCGAGGAGGTCTGGGCTTACCTGCTGCAGAAACTTAATCCCTGGGGCGGCGACAACCGATCGTTATACAGACTCTACGCCAACGCAAGTAGCGGCGAATGTCCGATTCAAATCGACACCAGCACGCCGAGTTGTGGCAGCAGCCGGTTCGGCTGCTGGACTTGCACCGTCGTTGACCGCGACAAGGCAAGCGAGGGGCTGCTGGCCGCTGGCGATGAGCGAATGGAAAAGCTGATCGAATTTCGCGAGACGCTGCTGTTCTACCGCGACCCGGCCAACGGCAAACGGGATGGCAGACGCATGAACGGCGACGAAGCGCCTGGGCCGCTTACCATCGCTGCCCGCCGCGAATTGCTGACCCGCCTGCTCAAATTGCAGGAAGAAACCGGGCTCAACCTCATAAGTGAGGATGAACTGTTTCTTATCCAACAGTTCTGGAAAACTGCGCGTAAGCCCGACGATGGCGGCCGTCTGGGGCGCATCGTCAGCCGCCAGAAAGGAATCGTTATGAGTGACTGGAAAGAAATAAACCAGGTGCGTGATTTGCAGGAAGAGGTGGCTGCCGAGAAAGGCGTCCGCGCCGACACTCTGCGCCGTCTGCTTGCGAGGGTCGATGAATATAGCGAAAGCCACCGCGCCTTTGGCCTGCCTGACGATCTGCTCAACATCCTGAAGGATGACTTGGACCACGAAGCAGAGAGCAAAGGAAATGCCTGAGGTTTACATTGATTCGTTGACGCTGGAGAACTTCGGACCGTTCTACGGCGAACATACCTTCAATTTCGGCCCTCTTGATGACCGTTGCGGCATTCTCATTGGCGGCAAGAATGGCGCGGGCAAAACGCACATACTACGGGCGCTCTACCTTGCCGTCGTCGGTGAAACTGGCGTCCACGACCTGAAGAAAGTAGAACCAGCATCTGAAGCCACTCGGTTTGTATTCGAGAGGTCGCTCAACCGTCATGCTCAGGCCGAAGGGCAAGACACGGTTCGACTTCAAGTCACGATCTCCCAGCGCGACGAGAAAGGCGGTGGAAGTAGAAAGGCGGTCCTTGCTCGGGAGACTCGCCACCGACCGAACTCGCCGCCTGTGTGGCATTCCTACGCGGATCGATTCGACGGCTCGGGGCGAATTGAGGACGAGAAGCATCTTGAAAGACTGCGGGACGCACTTTTGCCGCGGCACTTGGCACGGTTTTTCTTTTTTGATGCAGAGCGGGGCCAAAACTTCAGCTTGGGGCAACAGGACATCGTCGAAGGCATTAGCCGAATTTTGGGACTGTGGTCGTACGGAGAGCTTGAGACCGATCTACGCCAGTTAATCCAAAATAAGATTCCGCGTGTCTTCAACGCTTCCGAAGGGCATGAGGCGGCAAAGAAGCTTGCTGAGCTTTCCGGTAGGATTGTCACCGCGGAGGGACAACTGACTGCCCTGCGTGAGGAATCAAGCAGCGTTAATCTTGAGCTGCATGAAGCCCAATCAGAGCTTGCCGAAGTGGAAGAACGGCTTAAAAGCCTGGGGGCCGTTGATCCTGAAGAATTGCAGCAGGCACAGGAAACACGAGCAAAGCTGGCAGAGACAAAGGCTAGACTCGAAACGGAGCTAACTGCTGCGTGGGAGCAGGCCATGCCCGTGGCATTGTTAGGAGATTATCGCCGCCAGTTGAACGACGATCTAGTTCGAGAAGAAAAACGTCGGGAATGGGAGAACAGCAAGGCCACAGTCGAGCCCAAAATTCCGCAACTAAAACGCGATGTTTTCGAAGATGTGCCGATCGAGTACCGGTTGGCGGACGATGCCTACGCGTTCTATACCGACCGCTTGGAGAAAGCCCTTCACCGTCTATTTCACCCGCCCCCCGAAGGTATGGCAGAGAGCGTCTTTATGACAGATCGTAACGACCGAAGTGCTCAGATTCGGGTGAGGCTGACAACCGCGACCAATCCCTTGCACGGCATCGCAGAGTTATGCGCGCAGGTGGAATCGGTGGACGCGAACCTCCGGGAGATGGATACGCGCATCAGGCAACTCAAGCAGGACGCGGCTGCAATGGCGCTGGGGGTAGAGTTGCATCAGAAGCGTGGCCAGTTGACGACACAGTGTGACCATCTGGAGAAGCAACGGGATGATCTGACTCAGCAAATCCAGACATTGGAGAGCGACCTTAAGGAACTGAAGCGTGAGGAGACCAACCAGACAGCATTGGCGAACAAGGCGCGGCAGGGTCAGACGTTGATTGCATTGGCGGCGCGCTATCGCGAAGCCGCAACGGAAATCCGTGCTCGTGCAGCCGATCAATTGCGACGGAAGATCTCCGAGCATGTCGGTGACCTTTGGGAGGAAATCACCGAACG
>JACQUW010000085.1 GCA_016210115.1 Deltaproteobacteria bacterium
CTCGCGCGTGTCGTAGCCGCCCAGAGCCTCAAGTTCTGTTCTGAAAGACCCGCTTACGATTGTATCAAGGAACGCTTTCAAGCTGGGATGGGTGTCGTAATAGACGCGGGGAATGACGAAATCGTAGCGTTCCGTTTGAAGCGGAATGAAATCCACCTCAAATGCCGAGGCAGCAACCCTGGCCCCAACTCCCACGTCCGCGATGCCGCCTTTAATCATCCACGCCAGTTCAACGTGAGATGGGACGGTATCGGCATAGCCTCTGATGTGATCGGGGCTCAGACCGGAGAGAGTCATCTGGCGGTCCAGAAGATGGCGAGCTCCGGTTCCTGCCTCCCGATTGACCAGCTTAACATCCTTCCGCACCAGATCCGCCATCGAATGGATTCCCTTAGGGTTTCCACGCGCCACGATCAACCCTTCCTCCCAGGACGCGAATGTAACGACCAAACAGCTCGTGTCTTTCAGGTGCCGGCGAAGGTAAGGCAGATTCCATTCACCCGTATCCGAATCCGCAAGGTGCACGCCCGCAACATGAACCTCGCCGCGCTTCAAAGCCTCCACGGCAGCGCTGCTTCCCATGACGCAGGGAAGCGCGCAATCTTGCCTCAAATTTCGCCGCACGTACTCAGCCGCCAGAGCGATAGCCGGGTCGCACCCAGCGATCGCGATTTGCCCATCAACCTCCCGCCTTTCCCTCAGCAACTGAACGTTAACTCGTTTTCCCGGGCGCCTAGGACCCAGTACAAAACCATCTGACCCTGCGGTCAGTACGGAGAATCCACCCAGGGCCGATAGTGGTCTTATCAAAAGACGTTCACCAACCCGGGTCACCTTTACTCTTGATTTCGAGATGCCGGCAGGCAACCGTCCAACAAGTTCGCCCTCCACAAATTCAGGTGCCGCCTTGACGCTGAAGAGATCCTCTACCCGGCATTTCAGAGCCCGAGCGAGCCGAAGCGCCACGACGGTGGCGGGCGAATACAGGTTTGCTTCTATGGCACCGACTGATTGACGAGTAATCCCAGCCAAATCCGCGAGTGTCTTTTGCGAAAGACCCAATAATTGACGCTTCTCACGCAGACGGTTCTCGACAGGTTCTTCAGCTTGCTTGTCGATTTGAGATCCGTTGGCCATAATACGCGACTTATTGACAAGTATCATGGCGGCCGCGGCGACGTCAAGCCGTGCTGTTTAAATTGAGCGCAATGCCGGTGCAGTGGGCTGGCTCCGCTCCATGGCGGCAGGACAGAGTGCCCGCTCACTATTTAGTGGGTTCTTTGTTTGGATCTTCTTTTTCTCAGAACGAGAAAATCTGCACGCGGGCAGGAACACGATCAGGACAGTTCACCGCTTACAAGTTTTTTGATCAGCGGGCGATCCGCTTCGAGGAAATCCAGTTTCTCCAAATCCCGGGGCTCCGCCCATCGAATTTGCTCAAAATCCAGATTAGCCACAACGCCGCTGTAGGTGTCGATCCTGAAGAACCTGATCTCCACTTGCACGGAACCGGGGTAAAAGTGTCTGTGACGAAATATCTCCCTGCCTGACTGCGCGTCAATACCTAATTCTTCCTTTAGTTCACGTTGCAGCGCCGCCCAGTAGTCTTCTCCCGACTCTAGTTTGCCACCCGGGAACCCCCACATGAGAGGAAAAGAGCGGCTCCTCTTTCTTTGGCACACAAGAACGCGATTCCAATGAAAAAGCAGCGCAGCAGCGACCGGCGTAGAAGCCCGAGTGGTTGTTACCATCTCCTTCAGACTCTTTTTTCTCTCTTCAAGACCAGGCAGCTCCCGTGTACGATATTCTGGAGCGCGCAAACCAATTCCCATCCCTCGTCGCCCAGTTTGTTTAACAGATCTTCTGATAAATCGCCCGCGGCTAGAATGTGGTATTCAAACTGGCACATGCGGCTCTCCCTTCCCACGACCGTTAGTTTGCGGAGACTGACCTTGAAACTTCTGAGAACAAAATGGCAAGAGAATACGAGAGAAATACAATCAGCGCGTTAGGGCTCTATACTACGGATGGCAGGGTCGCCCTTCATTCCGCCTGCGGACTGAACAATTTTTCGATAGCAGCTGCCAGTTGTCGGTGAGTGAAAGGCTTGGAAATATACGCGTCACAACCCCCTGCTAAACACTTCTCCCTGTCACCCGGCCGTGCCAACGCCGTCGCGGCCAAAATCGGAACGTTACTCGTTGCCGGATTCTTGCGAATTTCGGAAATCGCCTGAAGGCCATCCATCTTGGGCAGGAGAATGTCCATGATAATAATTTCAGGGGGATCCGAGACGGCCATTTCAACGGCTTCGATTCCGTTCTGAGCCACTTTAACCTCGTAACCGAGGATATCCAGTTCCTGCTGCAGCAACTCTATGGTCCCCGGATGATCCTCCACTAAAAGCACTCGTTTTTTCATCGAAAGCTCCCGACACTTGATATTGAATGTCGCGCAGCACCCTCAAGGCAGCCTTCGAGCGATGTGAGCTGCGGCGGCGGTGTTGTGGCCGTTCGGCTGTCCCGCCATAATCCGGACATTATCGGGTCAAATATGAGCAAACGTACTCGTTTTTATTTGATTTGGCAATCCCTTTTCAGCGCTTGCCGGTAATGGAGTGTCTTAGCCTTACAGAGTCCAAGCCCTTGACACACTTCCGGAGCTACGGTAATTTACCTTTCACAATTTGTCTGGACACCTTATCCAGAGTGGTGGAGGGACAGGCCCTTCGAAGCCACAGCAACCGCTTCCATTTAGCTTAGAATGGAATGCTGGTGCTAATTCCCGCCCCTGCGGAAGGGGAAAGATAAGGTGAGGGTAGAAACCTCTTCTTATCAAAATGGGAAGGGGTTTTTTTTTGCCTGAGAGAGCGAATCTGACGGATGACACTTCGACTCACACAGGAGCAGATTGAGCGTTACAGCCGCCAAATCATGATCCCCGACCTGGGAGGCAAGGGACAAATTCGCCTGCGCCAGGGAAGCGTTCTGGTTGTTGGCGCCGGAGGTCTGGGCTCCCCAGCCACCTTCTATTTGGTCGCGGCAGGAATCGGCCATCTCGGTATTGTCGATAGCGATCGTGTGGAGCTTTCTAATCTGCAGCGGCAGATCCTTCACGCCACGCCCGATCTCGGGCGCGAAAAAGTCGAATCGGCGAAAGAAAAGTTGCGCCGGCTCAATCCGGAAGTGGAGATTTCCACCTACGCGGTACGACTTGACGACAAAAATGCCCGGCAAATCCTCTCCGGCTATGATTTCATCATTGACGGCAGCGACAACTTTGAGACCAAGTTCCTCGTGAACGACGTGGCAGTGAACCTTGGGAAAGCATTTTCGCACGCGGGCATTGTCCGGTTTCAGGGCCAGACCATGACCGTTCTGCCGGGCCAAAGCGCCTGTTATCGCTGTGTCTTTAGAGAGCCACCGCCGCCGGGAGAGATCCTCAATTGCCAGCAGGCAGGCGTGCTCGGCGCGCTCGCCGGAACCATTGCGTCGATTCAAGCTACAGAGGCGATCAAGTTCTTGATCGGCATGGACGAGGAACTTCTGACGGACAGGTTGCTGATTTACGATGCCAAGACTATCAAGTTCCGCACCGTTGAGGTGCGCAGAAATCCCCAGTGCGTCGCCTGCGGAGAAGCAAGCGACCCGGGGGTTTCCTCCACGGGTAAGCTCAATGAGGGAAAGGGGAATCTATGACTTTTGTGAAAGGGCTCAAGTGTCGAGAATGCGGCCAGGACTACCCGAAAGAACCGCTCCATGTGTGCGAGACCTGTTTCGGTCCTCTCGAGATCGTTTACGATTACGACCTGATTAAAAAATCCGTAACTCGCGAAAAGATCGCCAGCCGGCCTAAAAACCTCTGGCGTTATCGAGAGCTCTTGCCAATTGACGGTGAGCCCAAGGCGGGCCTCTATTCCGGGTTCACGCCCCTCGTCCGCGCCCACAGACTCGGAGAAGTTCTCGGCGTAAAGGAACTCTATATCAAGGACGATTCGGTAAACCATCCTACCTTTTCTTATAAGGATCGCGTCGTATCGGTTGCTATATCCAAGGCGATTGAATTCGGCTTCGATACGGTCTCCTGCGCTTCCACGGGAAATCTCGCCAACTCGGTGGCCGCCCATGCGGCAAAGGCAGGGCTCAACTGCTACGTTTTTATCCCCGATGGCCTGGAGCAAGGAAAGATTATCGGCTCAGCCATTTATGGTCCGCGCACGGTCTCTATCAAAGGGAATTATGACGACGTGAACCGGCTTTGCAGCGAGATCGGAGACAAATATGGCTGGGCGTTCGTAAATGTAAATTTGAGACCCTACTACGCGGAGGGGGCCAAGACACACGCCTTCGAAATCGCCGAACAATTAGGCTGGAAGCTTCCGCGCCATATCGTGGTTGCGTCTGCGGGAGGAACCATTCTTCCCAAGCTGGCCAAAGCCTTCAAGGAACTCAAACGCGTCGGTTTGGTTGAAGACGGCGAATGCAAAATCTACTCGGCCCAGGCGGCAGGATGCGCTCCTATTATCCAGGCGCTCAAAAAAGGCACCGATCTCATCAACCCGGTCAAGCCCAACACCATCGCCAGCTCCATCGCTATCGGTAATCCGGCCGATGGCTATTACGTCATACAGGCGATCCGAGAATCCGGAGGATGGGGAGAGTGTGTTACTGACGAGGAGATTCTTGATGGTATCAAGCTTCTGGCCCGCACAGAGGGAATTTTCACCGAGCCAGCGGGCGGAACCGAGGTGGCCGTGGCAAGAAAACTCATCCAGCAGGGCAGGATTCCACGGGATGAGTCCATCGTTATCAGCATCACGGGGAACGGCTATAAGACCCTGGAAATCGTGACGGAAAGCGTTGAACAACCCTTCGTGATCAACGCGACCCTGAAGAACTTCGACGATCTTTACATGAGTCTCACCGACGCGGTCCATGCCAAAGCCGCGGCCGGTAAGGGATAGGGCGTCGACTTTGGTTAGCAGACGGAGCCTCGGGGCACTGGCCCATCGGCTGGGACCGGAAGGCTTGACTCTGTGCGAAGCATTTTTGCAGCGAATCCCGTCGCCGGGCCACGCCAGAACGTTTCAGAAAAACGTCACAGGAAATCCTTGAGGAGGATCTGGCCGAAACCGATCGGCTTCACTCTCTCGAACTGAGAGCGCGCGGCCGGGTCCGACGTGGGAGGTTTGGTGGCGTCAATCAGGACCTTCGAACCGAAACGCTGCCATGTGA
Organism: Deltaproteobacteria bacterium; assembly: GCA_016210115.1. Lineage (GTDB taxonomy): Bacteria > Desulfobacterota > Binatia > UBA9968 > UBA9968 > JACQUW01. The sequence continues at coordinate 5,235 of JACQUW010000085.1, forward strand.
GCTGACCCACCACTCCCATTTCCCGGGCTGCAGCATCCATCGAATGAATCCGCACTCCTGGTATAACCGTGATATCCTTTTCCGGGTCAACCCTGGTTGAGAGGGCCCAAAGAATATCGTTTTCGCTGAAGATGTTGACGTCCTCATCCACGGCGATGGCTATTTTTGGATGAAAGTATTCGGAGGAGAGAGCGCCCATAAGAACGTTCTTAGCTTCGCCATAGTAGCGCGGAGTCATCTGGACTGCGACTCCAAAGATCCCCGGCTGAACCAGGACATTTTTTAAGTCGACAAAGCCTCCAATATTGCGAACGCGCCTGAAGATCGCAGCCGACATGGGCACCTTGTGGTAGACGCAGCCTTCCACTTCTGAGCCATTCTGGAGGCTCTTGAAGATTGCATCGCGGCGCATCGTCATGCATTGCCACTCCACGATCGGGTTCTTTCCCATTCCGGCAACGTAATAGTCCTGAAATTCGGCAAACGGCCCCTCGTCCTCTCTCACGTGCGGCGGGATATGACCTTCCAACACAATTTCCGCATCACAGGGCACCTCCAGGTCCACAGTCTCGCACTTGACTAACCTGACGGGCTCGCCCAAAAACTCTCCCGCTATTTCCAACTCATCCATACCATAGGCGACCGTAAAGGCGGCTGCCATATAGTAGAGAGGATGATGGCCTATGAAGGTTGCGATGGGCATAGGTATTCCCCGCTCTTCGTATTTGCGGAGATTCAAAAAGGAATGGCGAGGAACGATAAGCGCGCCGGTCTTATTCTTGCCTTTCAACTGAAGCCGGTGGAAGCTCAAATTGCGTTTTCCCGTATCAGGGTCTTTCGTCACACACAGACCGCCCGTGATAAACGGACCGGCGTCTTTTTGGCCGCTCCGGTGTACGGGAAGCGAAGTGAGATCTACGTCATTCCCGAACTTTTTTACCTCCTTGACGGGCCCGTCCGAAACCATTTTGCAAGGGATGCGACGGTCCAGCCTGTCGGCAACGTTCGGGATCAATCCCTCTAAAGTAGTACCGAACGCAATCGCGGCGTGACGAACATTCGCTGGCGCCATTCCTAGCGATTTCCATCCGGGAAAGCCCTTGAGATTTTCAAAAAGAAGACCTTTGTCACGCGATTGGTAAAGCAGAGCTCCCATTTCGGTCTGAGGATCGACAGGTTTTTTTACCCGGAGAAGCTCACCTTTCTCTTCCAGTTCCGTTATCCAGCTGCGCATGTCTTTAGGCATCGATTGTTCACTCCTTCACTTAAAGTAAGACCCGCCGGCCCTTGCGCTTCCGGGTCTAATCCCTGATAAACTCTTGTGGCGTGCCGAAACCTTCTCACAAACCTCCAGGAACCGCCGATGTGTGTCTCCCCTTCCCTTTCAAGCCTCGTCGATAACCGGCCGATATTTCCGGTTTCTGATCCAGGAAAAAGCAGAATCAAGTAGCAGAAAACCGGCGGCGAGTATAAGCACCATCGACAAAGGACGAGATACAAAAATAGAAAGGTCGCCCCGGGCTATAATCAACGACTGCCTCAGATTGTTCTCGAGCGTCGGTCCCAAGACGAGGGCAACCAGAAAAGGGGTCCCATCGAAGGCAAATTTTCTCAAAAAGAAGCCGATGACACCAAAAGCGATCATAACGGCGACTTCGGCCAGGTTATTGTTTAGAGTATATGCGCCGGTGAGGCAGAGCAGAAGGACGACAGGCGAGAGAAGAAAATAAGGGGTCTTTAAAACCCTTACCCACAGGCCGATCAGCGGGAGATTGAGGAAGAGAAGCACGATATTTCCAATATACATGCTCGTGATCACGGCAAAAAACAGATCTGGATGTTCAGAAATAAACAATGGGCCCGGCTGGACCCCGTGGACCATTAATGCGCCCATCAGCAATGCCATAACCAGATTTGCGGGGATGCCCAAAGAAAGAAGAGGGATAAATGCGCCAGCCGTCGCGGCGTTATTCGCGGATTCCGGGCCCGCGACCCCCGCAATTGCTCCCTGGCCGAAGCTCTGCGGATTCTTGGAAAGCCTTTTTTCCATGGCATAAGAACTAAACGCAGCAATGGCGGCGCTGGGACCCGGTAAAAGACCGACAAAAAACCCCAAAATTGTACCCCTCACAATGGCGCCGAAACTTTCAGCCCAGTCCTTGAGATTCGGAAAAAGTCCCTTGATCCTGGCCTGGTAAATCTCGCCGGTGACTTCTTTCTCTATGTTCTCCAGCACCTCCGCAATGCCGAACATGCCCATGGCGACGGGCACGATGCCGATTCCATCCATAAGTGTGACGCTTCCGTAAGAGAAGCGCTGATGGCCGGTAATCGGATCGCTACCAACTGTTCCCACCCAGAGACCCGCCGCCGCCATCATAAAAGCCTTAAGAACAGACCCGCGCGATAGGTAGGCGACCAGGGTCAGGCCCAGCAGCATCAGCGCCAGATATTCGGGTGGACCGAATCTTAGCGCTGCCCGGCCTAGCCAGGGGGCGAGAAATGTTAAGCCCAAAACACCGAAAGTCCCGGCGATGAATGAGCCGAAAGCCGCGATGCCGAGCGCCGGACCCGCCCGTCCTTGCCGCGCCATCTTATACCCATCGATACAGGTAATGATCGACGCCGCCTCCCCGGGAATATTCATAAGGATGGACGTGGTTGAACCTCCGTACATCGCGCCATAGTAAATTCCGGCGAGCATAATAATGGCTCCTGCAGCCGATATCTTAAAGGTCAGCGGCAAAAGCAGAGAAATGGCCGCGACCGGACCCAACCCCGGCAAAACACCCACCAGAGTGCCCAGGAGCACTCCCGAAAAGCAGAGAAGCAAATTTGCCGGCTCGATGGCGACACTGAAGCCGAGCATTACGTTGGCAAGGATATCCACCGTCAAAATCCAATAGACCCTTTAGGCAAAGGCAGCTTGAGGAAGAGATCCAGCAGTACATAAAGAAATACTGAAAGCAAGAAGCTTATACTCAGAAGTATTTTCCAATGCTGACAGGACAACAGGCGAATAACAACAACCAGAAAAAGAAAGGTTGTAAGCAAAAACCCAAGCACGTCCACCAAAAGGTTGAAGCCGATCAACGCTGAAACCGCTAACCAAACTCTCCTTTTCCCGGTAGACGAGACGAAGAGCGGTACTGGCGAGGGTTCCGTCTTGCCCTGCACCAGAGCAGCGCCCAATGAACTTGCCGCCAGCGCCAAAACTACAAAACCCAGAACAATGGGAAAAAATCCAGGTCCCGGGACCTTCCAGTTGCCGACGGGAAGTTTCAGAGCCTCCTCGAGGCTAACCAGTGCCAGAACCAGAAAAGAGATAGAGGCGGTAATTTCCCTTCTTCTCATCTCTTTGGCCGTACCGGACAATCGTCGCCGATGCCGGCATGACGAACCGCAGCGGGACGAACGGCGGTGGCTGAAAGCAACGGCTGCCGTTATGCGGAGCTTACTTCGCCGGGATATTGGCTGCCTTTATCACCCGCGACCATTTGGCTTCCTCGTCTCTAAGAAAGTGCGCTGCTTCCTGACCTGATAAATTCTCCACCAGCATGCCCGCCTTTTCAATCAAGCCGACGATTTCTTTTTCCTCAAGGGCTTTTTCCAAAGCTGAAGCCAACTTGTTGGCGATGGACTTCGGCGTCTTAGCATGAACAAAATAGCCGTGCCAGGCCGCGGAGATAATTCCGGGATAGTTCCTTTCCTTTGTTGTAGGTATGCCGGAAAGATCCTTGAGCCTCTGCCGGTACATGACGGCCAGGGCTCTCAACGTACCGGCTTTTTGATGCTTTGCGACTGTGCCCAAACTCACGAAGCTCAAGTCGACGTGGCCGCCCAGAAGCCCCGCTAGGGCAGGGGCCTCACCACCCATGGGAACGTGAGTGATGTCAGCCTTGGTTTCCAACTTAAAAAGCTCTCCGGCCAAATGGAAGCTCGAGCCGGGGCCAGCAGAACTATAGTTGAGTTTCCCCGGGTTCTTGCGAGCATAATCGATCAATGATTCGAGATCCTTGAACGGGGAATTTTGATGCACTGAGATGATGTTAGGGATGCTAACCGCAATGTTGAGTGGCACGAAATCCCTCAAAGTAAAGGCGGCACCAGGCGTGAGAAGCGGGATTGTTACGATGGAAACCGGCGCAGTCAGAATCGTATAGCCGTCGGGTTTAGCGGTGAAAACAGATTGGATCCCGGCAGCCCCTCCTCCGCCAGGCTTGTTCACAACTACCACCGGCTGCCCCAGCAACTCGCCTAACTTGTTATTCAAAATGCGCGCTGTGATGTCCGAAGTTCCTCCGGGAGGGAACGCGACAACAATCTGTAATGACCTGTTAGGAAAAACCTCCTGGCCCGTCGCCGGGCTCGGCCCAAACAAAAAGAAAAAAAGACAAACCAGAACACCGCGTCTGGTGCATGCCGCCATTGTATCCTCCCAGATCGTTGCGCTTGAGGAGAGCATCGGTCAACGGCGAAGAATTATACTCTTCGATTTTTTAAGGCGCCAGCCCTCCGCGTCCATTCCTTGGCATCGACAGAAAAGCTTTCCGATACGGGGATTACGGTGAAACCGTGCTACCTTGAAAGCGGGGGCTGGAAGGATTATAAGAAAAAAAACTCTTTAGTTTGCAAGGAGGCTTCATTATGACCGTACGCGTGCGCGTGCCGACCCCGTTGCGTAAGTTCACGAACGGCGTCGACGAGGTAAGCGCTCAGGGAAACAACGTGAGGGGCATGGTGGAGGACCTGGAAAAGAAGTTCCCAGGGATCAAAGAGCGGATCTGTGACGAGACCGGAAAAGTCCGCCGCTTTGTCAACGTTTATGTCAACGGTGACGACATACGCTTCCTCCAAAATCTGGAAACTTCCCTCAAAGACGGCGACAATATATCGATCGTTCCCGCTATTGCCGGAGGCGCTTAAGCTTCTGCATCGGTTACCTCTATGCCGGTCAGCGCGCCAAGGCTGATTCCCGAGACTCACAGAGAGCTAAAGAAGGTAGAATCCATTCTGGATCTTATCGGTGACACCCCTCTTTTAGAGATCCGGAAGGTCACCTACGGGCTTTCTTCTGCAGTTCGGATCTTTGCCAAGCTGGAGGGCTTCAATCCTGGGGGCTCGGTTAAAGATCGCCCCGCGTTGAAGATGATCCAGGAAGGAATCAAGTCCGGAAAGCTAACGCGAGGCAAAACGATTATCGACTCAACTTCAGGAAATACCGGAATCGCCCTGGCTATGATAGGGAGAGCGTTGGGCTACCCTGTGGAACTGGTATTGCCTTCCAACGTTAGCCTGGAGCGGAAACGGATCATTCATGCCCTGGGTGCCAAGGTAATCTACAGCGATCCGATGGAGGGATCGGATGGGGCGATCCGGCTGTGCCGCAAAATCCTTCAACAGAGCCCGGAGCGATACTTTAAGCCGGACCAGTACTTCAATCCCATGAATCCCCTGGCCCATTATGAAACAACGGGGCCCGAGATTTATCGCCAAACACACGGGCAGATCACCCACTTCGTCGCGGGAATCGGCACCGGTGGAACGATCATGGGTACGGGCCGTTTTCTCAAAGGGAGGAACTCAAAAATTCGGATTATCGCTGTGGAGCCGGACGATGCCCTTCATGGACTCGAAGGGCTGAAACACATGGCGAGCTCCATCGTTCCTGGAATTTACCATGAGGAGGAAGTGGACGAAAAAATTCCGGCGTCCACAGAAGACGCTTATGAGATGGTGTATCGACTAAGCCAGGAAGAAGGAGTTCTGGTTGGACAATCGTCGGGGGCGGCCATGCACGTCACGCTGCAAATAGCCAGGAAACTCCGCTCCGGCACTTTGGTCACGGTTTTCCCCGATTTCGGTGATAAGTATCTGACAACCAACCTCTGGGTGGGATGGCGCAATCTCAGGGTGCCGGCGGGCGATCTAAAGTTCTCAATTTGAGCCCGCGTGCGAAGCCAAAGAAGGATATAGTCCGCGACCGGATTTATCTGACATTTCCCAAGGAACTGGTCAAAGAGCCTATCGTTTGCTGGCTGGCAAAAAAACCCGACGTTGTCTTCAGCATTCGCAGTTCGACAGTGACGGCCAATATGGGCCTGGTGGCTCTAGAAATCGATGGCGAACGCGAAGAGGTCGACAAGGCGACCCATTGGCTGAAGGAAAAAGGCGTGAGGGTCGAACCGATCGAAAAGAACGTCATCGAGTAGCTTTCGCTTTTAGGCCTCATTGGGTCATGGCTGAGATGGAAAGAATCAGCACCCCGCCTTCGTGAGCCGGACCTCCCAACAGAAAATTGCCCTTATTCCTGAGCCTGACCGTAGTATCTAAAAGAGGTTTTTCCCCTTCCAGCAGGCGCACTTTTACCGAGAGGCGCTGGTTGCGAAACTCCTCCGGCACAACGACGAGAAACCGTCCCCCGGGGATTTCAAAGACCGCGCTGGTATGCCACGGCACCGTCTGCGCCTGCTCCTGCATCAGGCGATAAGATCGGTATTTGATCACCTCAAGCTGATTCTTCATCTTCGTAAGCCGCGGGTCGAACTCTTCGGTTTGATTGCTGGCGAGGATCGTCCCGATCTTGAATTGCACCGCAATTGGGGTTTTCTCGGCGGCACTGGCCGCGATCGCCCAGATCAGCAGCAGAAGACTAGAACGAAGAGCCAGGCGGAGTTGATTCCCCGGAAGGTTCATCTTCATCCTCTTGATTTTCAAAAAGCCAGATAACGGTCGTTTTCGTTTGTGACTCTCGAAATACGGCCACATTAAAGCCGTGGCCGTCGATGGACTCGACAGAGGTTAGATTGTTCTTCTGAGATCCCCAGGGCGAGAACTGATCGAGAGAAAGAAGCGCTAGAATCAAAGCGATTCCGACCGGAATCGTCCAGGCCAATCGCTGCGGAGAGAGAAAATCGCCAGAAATCATTTCCCGTAAAGCAACGTACCACGGTCTCTTCTCCAGGATGCGAGAACGAACTCCCCGCCAAAAAGGCTCGAATGCAATTCCCGAGGCCCGGCTTTCGAGAACGTCCTTAATCGAAGCCTGAAGCCGTATCAATCGCCTTTTCTCTTCAGCGCATTCCGCGCAGATCTCAAGATGCGCTTTGATTTTTGCCGCCTCGGAATCCGCGAGTTCCACATCCAGCCAGGAGCCAAGCGATTTCTTTATAGTTTCGCAATCCATGGTTCAGAGATATTCAGAGAGCTTTTCCTGCAGTTTCTTACGAGCGTAATGAAGCCGGCTCATTACGGTTCCTTCGGAACAACCCAGGATGGCGCTGATATCCTTATACGAAAGACCCTCAATCGCCCTTAATACGATGACCGCCCTGTGATCAGGACTCAAATCATCAATGGCTGAGAGAAGCTTTTTTTGAAGCTCCTTGTCTTCAAACTCACGCAAGGGGTCTCGGACGGGTCTGCCTTCCCCTTCCAGCAGCTCATCCATGTTTTCTCTCAATTCCGTAGAACTCCGCTTCTGCCGTCTTTGCAAATCTATTGCCAGATTAACGGCGATCCGGTAAAGCCATGTGTAAAAACTCGAGCCGCCGCGGAAGTCTTTGACGTTTTTGTACGCCCGTAAAAATGTCTCCTGGGCGATCTCCATGGCATCATCGCGATGGCTCAATATCCCCAAGACGACCATGTAGACCTTCTGATAGTATCTTCCTGTAAGCTCCTGGAAGGCGGAAAGCTCTCCCGCCTGACTTTTTTGGACAAGCTCCCAGTCGCTTTGTTGCACAACAGTCCTGTTTGTTGGACGCCAAAAGATAGCGGATATTCAGTAATATAGATTCATTATTAGCAAAACCTTGCATTATTCGCTAATTGCCCTAAAATAAAATGCCGGACGGCGGATCGGAGTCGCAGTCCTGGTCTGCCGATAGATACTTAATGCTCGTTCAGTGCCCCAACTGCCGCACCACGTACAGGGTTTCCGATAGTCTTGTTACGACATCCGAACCAACCTTTCGCTGTTCCCGTTGCAAGCACATTTTTCTCTTAAGGCTGGAGAGCAAGAAGAGAACGGCTGAGGAAAGGACTTCGGTCCCTTCGGGCCGGGATTCGGCCGATAACAAAGAAACGGAAGAACTCGCCTTCTCTTTCCCTCACCGGAAACAAAAGGAGGAGGAAAGCCCCACACCCTCCCAGCCTCCGGAGGAACCCGAACGAGCAATCTCCGGCATTTCCGCTATTCGCGACAGCCGAACCGCTCCGCCTGCTGTCCAAGACGATCCCGCCGGTTTTGAGTCGAGTTCCGGCGTCAGGACGGCTGAACCTGAGGCCGAACCCACGGCAGCGGAAGGCCGAGCCGTTTTCCCGGATTCACCGGACGAAGGGTGGTCGATGGGGGGGGCTGGTCTGCCCAACGAAAAAGTTTTCGCAATTTCGCAAAAAGAAGCCGGTACGAAAGAGCTCCCAAAGGACACCAGCTCAGTCACGGAATCCACTGCAAACCGGGAGCCCTCATTCATTGTGGAAAGCAAGACACGATTGGGATCGGCCTCGGATGAGGAGGAGCGCGTGTCGATTCTGCCCTACCTTAGCCTTTTCGGCTGCCTGTTAATTTTGTATTCTTCTGTCACTTTCCTCTATCAGAGCCATCCGAAGATAATCGATAATTTATTACGGGCCGTTCCACTGCTGGGTGATTCAGTATTCAAAAACAATCATTTAAAACAGGGAATTGCTCTGGCGTCGGTCCGCCCGGGATATCAGAAAATTGTCGGAAATCGGGAAGTTTTTGTAGTCTTCGGCACAGCCGTCAATCACAACCCGATGAGTGTCCGCCAGGTTCGGGTTGAGGCGCAGATCTTCGATGCGCAGGGAAAGGAAATAGAGAAGCAGGTCGTTTCCGTCGGAAATGCCGTGTCCGCGAAGATCATTCGGGACATGTCATTTCAGGAGATCTCAATTCTGCAACAACAGAGCCCTATGAAGCGGTTCGAGATTCCGCCTGACGATTCAGCGAAGTTTGTCGTGGTTTTTCTGAAACCGGGCAGAGAGGTCAAACATTTTACCTGTCGGGTGGTATCAGCCGTTAGCGTGATCTAGTCCAGCCACAGCCTAATGGAATAAAACTCAGCCGGGCTAAGATTTGGTCTGGCGGTTTTTTTCCTGGTCTTGCTTCTCTTTCGGCGTAACATCGATTTCGTCCGGCTCCTGCATGGATTTGCGGAAGTTGCGTATCCCTTTTCCGAGACCTTCCCCGATATCGGGTAGTTTTCTGCTGAAGAGAAGAACGATAATAAGAAAGATAATCAGGAGTTCCCAGATGCCCAGGCCGAACATAAATTCCTCGTGCCTTGATTTTAGCTTATCTTCACAATCTTGCAACCATTTTGTTTGGCCGTAGGTGGGCGCAATCCCCTGGGGAACCCTTGCCCGCCGGACCGTTCTTGGGTTACGATAGGTACGTGCATTTCCGGCAGAACTCGCTGGCGCCTTTTCTTGTTTTCTCTTTGGTGTTTCACACGATTCTGCTCCTCTCCTGGCCCAAGCCGGTTGCGATTCAAACTTCCTGGCAGACGATTCCTGTAGACCTGCTGCCACCTGCTGTTAAAAAGAGCGCCGAAGCTCCAATCAAACGTGAAGACGTCCCCAAAATGAAACGGGCAGAGCCCTCTGCTCATAGCTCGAAACGACCGGCCCGGGAAGCAAAAAAATCCATTTCCTCAGCTCCGCCGGCGGCCGAAAACCAAAGGGCGAGCGTTGCAAAAAAAGCAGAAAAATCGGATTCTGAGTACGGGCTTTCGGATTATGAATACC
>JACQUW010000076.1 GCA_016210115.1 Deltaproteobacteria bacterium
ATGCTCTTCTCTCATCGGCGTATCCTTTCTCTGCCTGTTCCACCAGGCAGCCTTTCGTTTTCGGTTCACGAAAGGGTACGCCTACCTATTTCTCATTTCCACACTTTTTGATTATAGCTCTATTTCGCCGGAGCCGCCGCCGTACCAGACAACCTCTCCCTCTCTTTTGGCCGCTTCAAGTATTTCCTGCGTTGCCGTGAAACCGCCAGCCGAAAGCGCGCCGATCCATAGCGCGGAAACGTAAAACACACGGCTGAGCTTCGTAATCATACATAGTTTCCTGGTTCTACTCATAATGAGCTGAGTAACCGGCCGTAGCCCTGGATGGGCTCGTGAATATCGAGAGTCCGAAAACAGTTCCAAAACGTGGCCAGGGCGCTGCTCACGACGGGAGCCCCCAGGTCTCTTTCTAAATACTCGACGTATTCCACCGTCGGCCAGGAGCTCGATGGCAAATAGAGCACGTCCGCTCTATCCGCTTGCCGAAAAACCTTCTTGCCATACTGGTAAACAAACGCGAAATCCAGGTTCGGCTTCTCGATTGAGGTGAGTCCTGTTTCGATCGTCGATACATAGGGGACTTCGTAGCCTTTGGATTTCAGGTACTCAGCGAGGCTTTCGCCGAGCTCAGGTTTGCCGTAAGCGGTGGCAATGGCAATACGTTTTGCTTTCAGTTGCCGGAACGCGTCGAGGGCTGATGAAAGAGTCGTAATTGCCGGAAGAGCCGAAAGATCACCGAGCATCTGGAGGATCTTCTCGGGGCCTGCCGAGAGCAGAACGGGGATTCCGGCGCCCAGAATGAGGTTGGCGCCGGCTCGTTTGAGTTCTTTCACCGCATCCTCAACCTGAGCCACGGAGGCGTCGAGATCCGCCGGATTGCGCACGTCCTTTACCGAAAGATTTCTCGTTAACAGCATCACCCCGGGGGGAGCAACCTTGTAAAACTCGTATACGAATGTGCTGGCAATAATGGTCGGGTTCAGTTTTCCGATCTTGCCTCTCCAACCGTAAGCAGCAGGCATAAAATTCCCTCCCTTGATTGTCTAATCCACCAGTCCAATCCGCGCGCCCACTCTTCGCGCAGTCCAGGTGATGACGACCAAGAATATAACCATGATAACCCCTAGAGCCGCAACACTGTTGTATTGCCCGGATTCCCAAAGGTCGAATACCAACACCGAAAGCACGACGTTATCCTGGGTATACAACAGAATCGACGTAGAAAGCTCCCTCAATGAAACCACTGCAATGTAAATCCAGCCGGCGACGAATCCCGGCATCAGGAGCGGCAAGAGAATCCTTCTGAACGTTTGCAGCCAGCGGGCGCCGCTGGCGGCCGAAGCCTCTTCCAGCTCTCTTCCTATTTGGATCATCGAAGCCGAAGCGGTCCGGATTCCGTAAGGAAGATACCGGGTGAGATAGGCAATCAGGAGAATCCACAGCGTACCGTACACGGGAATCGGGACGGTGAGGTAAAAAACGAGGAGACTCACCCCTAAAACGATTCCCGGAATTGCGATGGGGACGAACGCCAGGTTGTCGAGCAGAAATCGCCCGCGAAGGCGCGATTTCACGGTGATCCAGGCGATTATCGAAGTCAGGAGCATAACTGCGGTGGCGCTGCTAAACGACAAAACCGTGCTGTTGACAAACGCCTTTCGGGCGAATGGTAGTTTTACGAGTTCCTCATATGCTTGAAAAGACAGCCGGGGAACCATCTCCAGGCTCGGCACCGACATGTAAGGAGTCAACGAAGACCAAAGGAGATTTATCACCGGAAGCATCACGGTAAAGCCGACGATGACGAGACAAACCAAGGCATTGAAGTACCTCCACGCCCCCAGGTCGATCCGTCGCGGCCGATAGTCCTTACCGGTGATCGTGGCAAATCGTTCGGCCGCTTTTGTCAAACGATAGTAAAAAAATACCCCGACGACGCTCATGATCAGGAGAACGATAGCGTAGGCTCCGGCCAAGCCGTATTGAGGCCTGAGCCTCTGCAGCGCGCTGTAGATCTTGGTGGTGAAGACGAATGTGCCCGCTCGGACACCGATCAGTGCCGGCACTTCAAAGGACTCCACGGCCCGGATAAACGTGATTAACAGGACCGAAAGCAACGCGGGTAGGACCAGTCGCAGCGTGATGCGCCGCAGCGTTATAAAGTTGCCGGCGCCACAAGTGAGGGATGCCTCCTCCATCGCCACGTCTTGGGACCGTAGTGCAGCGGAGATGAGAAGGAAGACCAGCGGGTAGAGATTCATCGCCTCGGCCCAGATCATCCCGCCGAAAGAATAAATATTGAATCCGGGATTTATGCCCGTTATTTCCCGCACCGCCAGATTCACCAGGCCGATCTGCGGCGAAAAGAGAAGTATCCAGGCCACGGTCTCCAGGATACCGGGAATAATAAACAGAACGATCACGAACAGCCTGACGGCATCCCGAAAAGGAGTATTGGTTCTCTCAGAGACCCACGCCAGGTAAAAGCCAAGAAAAAATGACAGGACGGAGCTGCCGAAAGCGAACTTCAGCGTATTCCAAAAGAGTTGATAGAACTCCGGGTCAAGATAAGCACGACGGTAATGAGCAAGCGTGAGATTGCCGACGGCACCGGGAGGAGCGTCGCTCAGACTTCCGTACAGAAGGACGAAAAGAGGAGTCAGAGCAAGATAACCAACGACCAGAACCGCGCCCGCGAGTACGAGTACCAAAGCGTAACCTTCTTGCGGCCGTTCAGGAAGTCATCTCAGGTTGAAAGTCTTTCTAAAGTCCGCTTCAAGTTGATCCGCCTGATTGGCCATGGCGCCGATATTGATAAAGAAGACATCGACCCCTCGAATCAGGTGCGGCGGGTTGGCGTCTATGCCCGTCCGGGCGGGAATCCGAGGAATGTCCCGCAGCACTTTTTGCCCGTCTTCCGAGAGCAGAAAGTCGGCCACCAGTCTGGCGCTATTCGGTGATTTCGCATGCGCGGCGACTGATGCGAGGATAGGATAAGTCGGCAGCGGGCTGATTCTTGCCCATTCCACGGGCGCCCCTTTTTTCTTACTCCTCTCCGTGTTCCCCGGGGCGGCATTGACGTAGAGAGGAAATTCACCAGCCGACAGCAGCTCGTCAGCTAGGGTAGCACTCTCCAATGGAATTGGTTTGTTTTCCGCCAGCGCTTTCATATACTTCTGGCCTTCGGCATCTCCCATCATCTGCAAGAGTCCGATATACCACTCCGGCCGGTTGCCGTTGACGGCAAACTTGCCTCTCCATTTTAGATTCAGAAGATCACGCCACTGTTGAGGCGCTTCGTCTTTCTTTACGAGCCGCGTGTTGTAACTGACGGACATTGTATTAATTTGCGCGGCGGTCCAATAGCCCTGTGGATCCTTGAGCTCGGGCCGGTAATGAGATCGTTCCGGCGATTCATATCTGGCGAGCAACTTCTGCGTTTTCATCTCGAGCGTCGTAAAGGCACTCGACAACAATACGTCGAACTGGTGCTTGCCGGCGCGCGCCTCCGTCACCATACGCTGGGCGAGTTTGATCTTGCCGGCGCGGTATGTAGTGACCTGCATCCCGGGATATTTCTTCTCGAAAGCCCTCGCCAGGATAGTGATATCCCCGAGAGAAATCGATGAGTAGATGGTGACCTTGCCTTCGCGCCGCGCCGCATCCAGGTTTACCTGGCTGAAGACCGGCGAGACGTAACCGAGGGTCCAGACAATGAGAATAAGCCAAACTCGAATGAGACAGTGAAACGAGCCAGTAACTCTGATGTTCATGGCAGTCCTCCTGGCGTTCTGTATCCCCGCCTGCCCCCTTTGCCGGAGTTGCCAGAGGGGGAAATTGGCAAACCGCCGGTAAAGTATTCAGTGAACTTCTGCTCCAGCACAATGCGTTAGAACAATAACACGCAGAACGGAAAAGTGAAGCAATACAGCCTCTAAACGTTGCATTGACACAGCCGCTGAAATCGGAGATAGACTACAAGCCATGTTGACGGTGCTCTACTGGCAGACAAAAAGGAGGAGCACAAATGCGTGACCGTTCGCAATTCCCGAGATTTTCCGATGAAGAGATGGTGGCGCGCCATAAAAGCGTCTCCGCGCTCATGGATCAGGCCAATCTCGACGCGTTGCTTGTCTATGGCGCCGGGAGATTCGCTTCCGAGATTTATTGGCTTACGGACTGGCCGGGAGGACGAGAGGCCTATGTGCTCCTGCAGCGGGACAAAGATCCTGTCCTCCTCATGCAGCTCTACAATCACGTGCCGATGGCGCGTGTGCTTTCGGTCGTGCGCGACGTTCGCTGGGCAGGGCCCAATACGGGCAATGGAATTGCCGGCCTTGTTAAAGAGCGAGGTCTCTCTTCTCGGCGCGTCGGCCTGGTCGGAAGCATTCCTCACACGCAACATCAAAAAATCCGCGAACGCATCCCTCAGACAGAGCTCGTCGAAATGGGCGGCAAGTTCAGAATGCTCCGAACCATCAAGAGCCCGGCCGAGATCGCGCGCATCCGCCTCGCTTCCAGGCTAACTGACGATTCCATGCAGGCGCTGGCTGAAGGCATCAAACCGGGAATGCGCGAAGACGAGCTGCCGGCGCTGATCGAGCCGGCCTATCTCAAGGCCGGAGGCTACGCCGGCATTCATTTCATGACCAGCATGCCGATGCGGGAACCCCACTTTCCCGTGCCGGCTCAATTCCAATCGAACCGGCGACTGCAAAACGGGGATTGCTTGATCACGGAAATCAGCGGGACCTACTGGGGCTATAGCGGCCAGATCCATAGGACTTATTCTTTGGGCGAAGGTCCGACGCCGGAATGGAAAAAGCTCCACGACGCCGCCGTCGAAGCCTTTGAAACACTGGCCTCGGTTATCAAAGATGGAACCTCGATCCGGGAAGCAGAAGAGGCCGCGGAGATCATTCACCAGCGCGGTTATACGATCTACGATGACCTGATCCACGGCGCCAATCAGTACCCTCCGATTATCCAGACGCGCTCAACCGCCCGGCACGAAGAAGGCGAGATCGTTTTCCGCGAAAACATGGTGATCGTTATCCAGCCGAACGTCATCACGAAGGACGAAAAGATGGGGCTTCAGTTCGGCGAAACACTCGTCGTGCGGAAAAACGGTTGCGAAAGCCTGAACGCTTTCCCGCGAGAGTGGATTGTGTGCAAAAACGATTAATGCTCACTGGTGAACAGTCAATGGTCAATGATCAATAGTCAATGATCCATCGTTGACGGTTTTTAACTGTTGACCGTTCACCATTAACGACTGACCATTAACTATCTGCTATTTGCTACTTTTGCGTCTTCGTGCGAAAGATTTCGTGGAACTCTTTGTCGTGTCTGTCGTACTGATCGGCCAGGCTGGGCTGGACGTAATGGACCTTGAGCTTCGTCTGATCGAGGGAGGGAACCAGAGGCGGAATATCGGTTCTCGCGGGCACCAGAAAGGCTTGGTGCAGTCCGGTTTGCCCTTCTTTCGATAGGATGAAATCGGCAAAAAGCCTCGCCGCATGAGCATGCGGAGCCCGCGCCGAGACCGCGATGGCATGGCCGGAAGTGACCACCGGGTCCACGGTTTTCACCCAGTCGATGGGCGCTCCGCCGGCTTTGAGCTCTTCGACCTTGTGCGCGTGAACGATGGCCACGGGGAATTCGCCCGCGATCACCATCTGCGCAAGCAGTGTGTATCCTCTCCGCAGGTGAGGCTCCTGGGCCGCCAGTCCTTTCATCACGCGAATCGTCTTTTCCCTTCCCCAGTATTCCAGTAACGAGGCGTACCAGAGCGGGGCATCGGGATCCAGGCCGATTTTCTGCTTCCATTGAGGTTTGAGAAGCTCTTCCCAGCTTTTCGGTACCTGATCTCGAGTCAGCATGCGAGTGTTGTAACCGGGAATAAACTGGGTGATATACATGGCCGTCCAAAACCCGTCCTGATCCCTCAGACCGGTCGGAATTCCCTCCACCTCGGGAGACCGGTGCGACGCGAGAATGCCTTTCTTTTTTAAGAGCTGGAGCTCGATCGCCGGCATAGACACGACGTCGAACCGATGGGCGGATGTTTGCGCTTCGGTAAAAATCTTTGTTCTCAACTGCACGTGCCCGTGACGCGCCAGCTGGACCTTCAAAAACGGGTATTTCTTCTCAAAAGCCTGGATGAGCTTTTGCGCGGCATTGACGTTAAGACCCGTGTAATAGACGACGGAGGCCTCTTTTCTTGCCGCTTCCACGGCAGCGGAATCAGATTCGGCCGCAGAGGGCGAGACGTTGAAAAAACTGCAGCAAATAGCAAAGATCGCGAATAATATCTTCATGGCGCTACCTTCGGAAATCCAGCCGGCTCCGGCGCGGGCAATCCGGTCGCTTCAGACCAATAGCTAGAATCATAAAAGCTTTCGGCGGGAGCAAACGGCGGCTTGTAGACACCCATCTCGATGCGCAGTTCCAACACCCGTCTGAGCGTAACGGGATTGATCCGCGCTTTAGGGACAACGGTGGCCATGCTATGTTCAGCCCTTTCGCGGTTGAGACCTTCCTTCTCCATGATCAGCCGGATAGTTTCCTCCCGATTTTCGGGAAGAAGGAGCCAATCCGTTGCGGCAACCCAGGCGCGAATAAAACGGACGATAAGCTCCCGATTTTTTTGAATCCATGATCGAAGAGCCCAGCCCCCGGTGAGCGGCCAATGAGGAACATAGTCTTCAGCCGTTGCGAGGAGCACGCCTCCGGATGCGAACGCCTTGTCGGACGAAGGCGCCGTCAGCATCGCCGCGGCCACCCTTCCTTCCAGAAACGCTTCAAGACGTCGAGGCGAGCTCCCGATGGTCTCCACCTGATATTCCTCTTCTCGGATTCCATTCGCGCGAAGTATCTTTCTCCGAATGAGGTCGAGGTTGGAATCACCCGGGTCACCGGCAAGCAGTTTTCCACGCAACTGCTCGATCGCGGTGATTCCAGGCCGGCCGATAAGAAACGCATCGAGTCCTTCTTCGGCCAGCATGAACAGCTGGTAATCGACGCGGTCCGTGGTCATTCGAGCAATCATCGTGTCCGGACTGCTGAGAGAAAAATCCCACCGCCCTTCGGCCATCCCCTGGTTGTGCTCGGGCGCATAGGTCGCGAAGTCATAAGCGACCTCCAAGGCCTCCCTGGTGAAAAAACCCTTGTACTCGGCCACCAGATGAGGCGGCCTGCGGTGGTAGCCAGTGGTTCGAACGATATCCATAATGACAGTCTCCCGACTTTTTATTCAGTGCCGGCGCAAGGCAGAGGCCTATTACACCCGGAGGGGTTCGCCCCGAGCCGCCTTTTGTGTTTCATATATTCCAGCTTCACCGGCCTTGCCACACCTGCCGATATAGCGCCTGAATGTCCCTGAATTCACGTCCCTGCAGCCGCTGCGCTATTTTGAGCTTGAGTCCTTTGGTGAGTTTGGGCGGGTCCGGATCGACATCGATACGAACCGGAATTCTGCCGCCATTCTTGACGATCAACTCTTGCCCCTCTTTAGAAGTTATCCAGTTCACGTATAGCTTCGCGGCATTCGCGTGGGGGGCGTTCTTGGAAATCACTGCAGGAACAACGATAGTCATGACCGGATTGATCGCGATAAAATCCGTCGGCCCGCCCCGCTTCTGCACCAGAGCAACCTGGTTGCCGTATTGGTTGATGGCGAGAGGGCACTCACCGGCAGCGACGAGATCGGCGAGAAGACCGTGGCCGTTACGAATGGTGGGTTTGTTGGCGGCGATCCTGCGGAAGAGATCCAGGGCCTTGTCTTTTCCCATAATCTTGATCATACCCGCAAACCATTCGAAATCGGAGTCCTCGAGGCAGAGTTTTCCTCTCCATTTTGGATCTGCCAGCTCTTCATAGCTCCCCGGAATCTCGATTTTTGAAACCAATTTCGTATTGTACTGAATCACGTTCGTATTGATTCGAACTGGAGTGGCCATTTCATCCGGGTCCAGGAGATCCGGGTTAATCCCCGCCGCCGACGGGGAAAGCCACTTAAGCGCCAGCCCCAGAGTCTTCAGGTGATAGGAGCCGGAGGAATCCATGATATCGAAATTGTAAGTGCCCGCCTTGCTCTCCCCCAGAATCTTGCTCACGAGCTTGTCTTCGCTGGAGCGGAAATAATTAATCGCAATCCCCGGGTATCTTTTTTTGAAGACGTCGAAAATACCCTTGGCTTCATCGTCACGGATGGAACCGTACAGATTAAGAGCACCCTCCTTCCTTGCGTTCTCGACCACGCTCTCCGGAAGAGACTGAGCGCATGAAAGATGCCGGTCCACCAATATCAGACCGATGAAACCGAGAACCATTCCGCTCACCATTGCCGCTGCTTTCCGCATCCGCCTTCCCCCTGTTCAATTCACAAGTCGTGTGCTACTGCTACTATCACACTTGCTTCGCAAGAAAAAGTTTTGTCCCGATCTGAAAAATCCGAATGATACTTGGCGCTCTATCAAAAAACCTTTCGAGCGTTTTTTACGGCTGGCGAATGATTGCACTGGGCGCCGGCTTGCGCGTTTTGGGAGGCGGCTTCCACATTTATGGCTTCACCGTCTTCTTTCTGCCCTTGAGTCAGGACCTGGGATTAAGCCGCGCCGCCACTTCGCTCGCTTTCTCGCTGGCCCGCGCCGAAGGCGCTATTGAAGCGCCGCTCGCCGGCTACCTCATCGACCGCATCGGTCCAAGGCCTGTCATGCTGACAGCCGTAATCATGTCGGGTCTCGGGTATATGCTTCTCTCCGGCGTGAATAGCTACCTGACTTTTTTGCTCGTGTACATGGCAGTCATCTCTCTTTCGTTTTCCGCCGGGTTTATGCACTCGCCGATAGTTCTGGCCAACACATGGTTTATCCGGCGCCGCGCTATGGCGATGACTCTAATCAGCGCTTCGGTCGGCATCGGCGGGACAGTAATCGTCCCTCTCCTTTCCGTGACCGTCCATTCCTGGGGCTGGCGCCGCGCCGCTTTCTTTGCCGGTCTGGGCTTCCTCATCCTGGGTATCCCGCTGGCTTCGTTGGTTCGCCGTTCTCCCGAAAGCATGGGGCTTCTCCCCGATGGCGATTCTCTCCCTGATTCGAACCCTGGTTCGGAGACCGCTGCGAACAAAGGAGGACTTCGGGAAGAGACAAACTTCACGGCTTATCAAGCCATGCGGACTTCTGCATACTGGATGCTCACAATCGCGACGATGGTTCGAGTCGCCGGTCTCAGTACCATGATGGTCCATTTCATTCCCATCATGGTTTGGAGAGGGCTCTCGGAGCAGAAAGCGGCCCTGTTGCTCGGCGCTTTTGCCCTCTTGAGCTTGCCTTCCCATCTTCTCCTGGGATGGACCGCCGACTTCGTTAACAAACCGAGGCTGATGGCCTTGAGCATGCTGTCCGCCACGAGCGCGTTGCTTGTGCTGATTTACGGCGAAGGAGAATGGTCGCTTTGGCTTTTTGCGATTCTTTTTACTGCCGTTGAGTCGGTCTTTCCGGTAAGCTGGGCCACCGTAGGAGATTTCTTCGGCCGAAAGAACTTCGCGACAATACGCGGCACCATGAGTTTTTTTTACATGTGGGGGGCGGTTGCAGCGCCCGTAGTTGCCGGGGCGATCTATGACAGAACTCAGAGCTACAGTGTCATGATGGCGGTGATGATTGCATTGTTTCTGGCCGCCTTCCTGCTCTATGCGCTGCTCCGAAAACCACTGGCGCCGAATGTAGCGACACCATGGCCGTAATCGTCGAAGTTCAATCAGTCTCCAAGCGATTTGGCAGCCGATTGGCGGTCGATGGTTTGACTCTTGAGATCCCCTCTGGAATCTGCTTCGGTCTCCTGGGTCCGAACGGCGCCGGAAAAACCACGACTTTGCGCATGATCTACGGAGTCACACGGCCGGATACTGGAACCATCCGCGTCTTCGGGATCGATATCAGCCGGAACCCGAGGGCCGTGCGCGCGCGCCTCGGCGTGACCCTTCAGCAAAACGTCTCGATAGAAGCGCTCTCGCCGAAGGAGAACCTGAGAGTGTTCGGACGTTATCACCTGCTGCGCGACCCCGAATTTTCGCGCCGGATCGAGGAACTGATCGATTTTCTCGATTTGAGGTCCCACGCGAACGTGCCGGTCCGGCATCTATCGGGCGGTTTCCAGAGGCGCCTCGCGATTGCCCTTTCGCTCATGAATCGCCCGGAACTCTTGATTTTAGATGAGCCGACGACGGGACTCGACCCCGCTGTGCGGCTGGCTCTTTGGTCTCGGATTCGGGAACTGCGCGCGGCGGGCGCGACCGTATTGCTGACCACGCACTACATGGATGAGGCCCAACGGTTATGCGATCAGGTGGCGATCGTCTCCGGGGGAAAAGTCATCGACCAGGCCAGTCCCTCGGATCTCATTGTGGCTCGCCTGGCGCCTGAAGCGGTGGAGCTTGATTGCCCGCCCGAGGAAGAAGCCGCTCTTTTCTCCGGCGTTCGTCCCCCATCCCATCGCCTGCGCGTGGGCAAGCGCATCATACTCTATGCGGACGACACAACCCATCTCATTGAGCATATCCGCCGGCGGGACCCGGGGGACCGGCGGGAGCTCGTGGTGCGTCCGACAAATCTGGAGGATGTGTTTCTGGCTCTAACCGGTGCCAGTCTGGAAGGTGGCGCGTGAGTTTGTCCGTTCCACATTCGTTGGCTGTGTGGCGGCGCAACGCAGCGATGTACCGCCGCACCTGGAAGATGAACATCCTGCCCAACTTCTTCGAACCCGTGTTCTACCTTCTCTCCATAGGCATTGGTGTCGGCGCCTATATCTCGGAGATGGGCGGCACCTCTTATATAGCCTTTTTAGCGCCCGGGCTGGTCTGCGTCGCCGCCATGAACGGCGCGAGCTTCGAGGTCACGTACAACATCTTCGTGCGCCTGACGTTCGAAAAAGCGTATGACGCCATGCTCACGACGCCGGTTGAGCCTGACGATATTTTGGCGGGCGAAACCCTTTGGGCCGTTACGCGCGCGTGTATCTACGGCGGTTGCTTTTTTTTCGTGCTCGCGCTTTTCGGGCTAACGCCGTTTCCCGGCGCGCTGCTTGCGCTTTTTGTCATTCCTCTGACCGGCCTGCTTTTCGCCGCCATCGGGATAACATTTTCCCTGCACATCGCCAACATCGACCTCTTCAGTTTCTATTTTACGCTCTTCCTCACGCCGCTCTTTCTCTTCTCGGACATCTTCTTTCCCATCGAAGAGCGCCTGCCGGAGGCGTGGCTGTGGCTCGCGGAGCTGCTGCCGCTTCTCCATCCGGTGCGCTTGGCACGAGCCGCGTTTCGCGGCGAGATCTCGCTTGTGATCGTTTGGGATCTCGCCTATTCAGTTCTTCTGGCACTGTCGCTTCTCGCGTTGGCGCGCCGTGGCGTGCGGCGAAGGTTAACCAATTGAGGATTTGGGCGCGATTCGGCTGCGCGAAGCTGAGCCGGCGCCATTCACAAGGTCTATCACTGCAGCCTTACCTTTTGTTCTTGCCCGAAAAACGAGCTTGTCACGTCGAGGCCAAATAACATAAAATACTGCAATTTTGTATGCTCCAGAAGTAAACCCTAGAACCATAAGTGATCACCGAAGCTGACACCTGCCGGAAGTATGTCCTCCCGAAGCTTTATGCTGCCGGCTGGAATGACGACCAGATCAGCGAACAGAAAAGTTTCACAGATGGGCGAATCATCCCTGTAGGAGAGAAGGCGCGCAGACGGCATCCAAGACGAGCTGATTACCTGCTTCGTTATGCTCGCGATTTAATGATCGCCGTGGTGGAGGCCAAGGCAGCTTACAGGCTCGCGGGCGATGGTCTACAGCAAGCGAAGCGCTATGCCGAAATCCTGGGGCTAAAGTTTGCCTATGCGACCAACGGTCACGGGATCGTCGAGTTCGATTACACCACTGGAAAAGAACGAGAATTGGATTCTTTTCCACCCCGGAAGAACTATGGAAAAGGCTGCGGGCGGTGGAGGGCTTGAATGAGGATCAAATTGCCGCGCGCGCTCTGACGCCGTCGGAAATTTCTCTTGGCAAAGGCCAACGCTATTATCAGGAAATCGCGATCAACAGGTCTGTTCAGGCCATCCTAAAAGGAAACAAGCGAATTCTCCTCACTATGGCGACGGGGACCGGAAAGACCGTGGTCGCCTATCAGATCTGCTGGAAGCTCTGGAGCATGCGCTGGAACCGCGCGGGCGAATATCGCCGCCCGAAGATCCTCTATCTCGCGGATCGAAACATCCTGATCGATGATCCCAAGGACAAAATCTTCGCCCCATTTGGCGACGCGCGTTGGAAGATCGAGAACGGTGAGGTCAACAAAGGGCGTGAGATGTATTTTGCCATCTACCAGGCCATCGCCAAGGATGAACGCCGCCCGGGTCTTTATAAGGAATTTGGTCAAGACTTCTTTGATCTTATCGTGGTCGATGAGTGCCACCGCGGGAGCGCCAGGGATGAAAGCAACTGGCGCGAGATCCTCACGTTTTTCAAACCGGCCTACCAGTTAGGGATGACCGCGACGCCTCTTCGGAAGGACAACCGCGACACCTACCGTTACTTTGGCAACCCGCTCTACACGTACAGCCTGCGCCAGGGAATCGAAGATGGATTCCTCGCGCCCTATAGAGTCCATCGCGTTGTTACGCAATGGGACGCGACGGGATGGCGTCCTTCCAAGGAAGATCTTGACCGTTATGGTCGAGAGATTCCCGATGCGGAGTACCATACGCAAGACTTCGAACGCATTGTGGCTCTCCGTGCCCGAACCGAAGCTATCGCCCGCCACCTTACCGCGTTCCTGAAAAAAACCGATCGCTTTGCGAAGACCATTGTATTTTGCGTGGACCAGGAACACGCCGATGAAATGCGCCGTGCCCTTGCGAACCTCAACAGCGAACTTGTTCAGAAGTACCCGGACTACGTCTGCAGGATCACGTCCGAAGAAGGAGATGTCGGCCGCGGGCACCTGAGCAGGTTTCAGGAGCTGGAGACGCAAACTCCCGCGATTGTTACCACCTCTCAATTGCTGACCACGGGAGTGGACGTTCCCACCTGCAAAAATGTCGCTATAGCGCGGGTGGTTAACTCAATGGTCGAATTCAAACAGATCATTGGCCGGGGAACACGGGTCCGGGACGACTACGGAAAGTTTTTCTTCAACATACTTGACTATACCGGTAGCGCCACCCGGCTCTTCGCCGATCCTGAATTTGACGGCGACCCGGCGTTCATTTCGGAAGAAGAGATTAACAGCGCGGGAGAAACTACATCACAGACGTACAAAGAAGTCGGCGAAGAGATTGGCGATATCCAAGAGGAACGGGATGTAGGACCGATTATAAGCGAGGATTTGGAGGGCGAAAGGCGCAAGTATTACTTCGATGGCGGACAGGTGGAAATCGCAGCCCATTTTGTCTATGAGCTCGATCCGGACGGCAAACAGCTTCGGGTGGTCAAATTCACGGATTATGCGGCGGAAAAAGTGCGCAGCCTGTGTCCGTCCTTAGTCGATCTGCGCAGGCGATGGGCCGATCCAGATCTTCGTTCCGATATCATTGCAAAGCTCGAGGAGCGGGGGATCGATTTTGACGAGCTTAGGGTGACTACAAACCAGCCGGGCGCCGATCCCTTTGATTTGCTCTGCTACGTAGCCTTTAATGCCCCGATTCGCAGCCGCAGAGAACGAGCCGAGCGGTTGCGAAAAGAGAAGAAGGATTTCTTCGACCGGTACGGGCCTGAGGCTAAAGCCGTGCTCAACGATCTCTTAGAGAAGTACGCCGAGCATGGCGCCGCTCAGTTTGTGATTCCTGACGTCCTCAAAGTTCCGCCCGTCTCCGAGCGGGGTAACGTGATTGAAATCGCCAGGTTTTTCGGCGGTCCGGAGAAGTTAAGAGAGGCGGTGAACGACCTCCAAGCACTGTTGTATGCGGCGTAGGAGCTAAAACGATCTCAGATTTCAAATCTCATATTTCAGATGCCGAAGGATATGAGTAGCTTTTCGGTCCATGATTTGAGATTTGACATTTGAGATCTGAGATTTCAGATGCGGTGATTAAAACCGACCGACTGCGGAGAGATGGACGCCAAGATAAAGACCGTCTTAGCGGAAATTAAGGCCAGTCTTGAAGCCATTTATGGCAACCGCTTCAAGGGAGTTTATCTTTTTGGCTCCTATGCCCCTGGGGAAGCGGATACGGAATCCGACTTGGACATCTTGGTAGTGCTTGACGACTTTAACCACTATGCAGGAGAAATTGACCGGACGGGCCAACTCATTGCGGACCTATCTCTGGAGCACGGGATAAGCATCAGCGAAGTGTTTGTAAAAGAACACCAATGGCGCCACGGGGACACGCCATTTCTCCTCAACGTCCGTGATGAGGCCGTTCCCGTATGAAGGAATTTCGTACCCGGGATTCCAGATTCTGTGATATGAGCTTTGAGATCCGAGATTCCGAGTTGGTGGGCAACTGGCTGGCTTTGTAATTTGAAATCTGAGATTTGAGATTCCCCGAAGGGGACAAGAGATTCGCCGAAGGCGATGAAGTACCGACGTTTTGAAGACCTGCCTGTATGGCAGGATTCCGCCGAGCTGGCGAGGCTGATGTACGACTTCACCTCTCTTGAACCGTTTCGGCGCCATCCCGGGCTTCGCGATCAGTTGGAGCGGGCGGCGCTCTCTATCTCCAACAACGTGGCGGAAGGCTTCGAACGCGGCACAACGAACGAGCTTCTTTCCTTCCTTTATATCGCCCGTGGGTCGGCCGGGGAGGTACGCTCTATAATGAGAGTCCTGGAGGGTTGGAAGGCCTTTGAGGATTTCAAATCTCAGATTTCAGATCTCACAGCGCGGTGCGAGAAAATATCCAAGCAACTCTACGGCTGGATTGAGAGCTTGAAGGACTCAGAGATTAAGGGCCAAAGGCGCCTCGACGAAAAGGAAAGGCTCAGATATGCCGGTAAAAAGGACCGCGAAGAGTTTTTAGAGGAACTTCGCCGAATCACCCAGGAGAAACACAAATCTCCCAAATAACGTTTTTCATCTGAAATTTGAGATCTGAGGTTCCCCGAAGAAGATCTGAGATTTGAAATCTGAGATCATTTGAGATCTGAAATCTGAGATTCTGCGAAGCAGACATGGCTCGCAATAAAACAACCCAGCCCCTCACCACGGCCCAGCGGCTTTCGTCCATCGTAAAATCCTGCCGCGACATCATGCGGAAAGATAAAGGGCTGAACGGCGATCTTGACCGGCTGCCGATGCTTACCTGGATCATGTTCCTTAAGTTTCTCGATGACATGGAAGAGATTCGCCGCCAGGAATCAAAGATGTCAGGCAAACGCTTCCGCGCCGCCATAGAGCCGCCCTACCGCTGGCGCGATTGGGCAGCGAAAGAAGACGGGATCACGGGCGACGAGCTTATCTCCTTTGTGAACAATGAGGAAGCCGTTCGCCCTGACGGCACCAAAGGCGCCGGTCTCTTCGCCTACCTGCGCAGTCTTCAAGGAGCCAACGGCGGTGACCGGCGGGACGTGATCGCCACGGTTTTCAAGGGACCGATCAATCGGATGATCAATGGCTACCTGCTCCGCGATGTGATCAATAAAGTCGGTGGCATCCACTTCACCAGCAGCGACGAGATCCACACGTTGGGCCATCTCTACGAGTCTATGCTCAAAGAGATGCGCGACGCAGCCGGAGACTCCGGAGAGTTTTACACGCCCCGCCCTGTGGTTCGCTTCATGGTTGAAGTGATCGATCCAAGACTCGGCGAAACCGTCCTAGACCCAGCCTGCGGCACCGGAGGCTTTCTCGTTGAGTCGTTCCTGCATCTCGAAAAGCAGTGCAAGACCGTCGAAGACCGCGAGCTTCTTCAGACAAAAAGTATCTTCGGAGGCGAAGCCAAGTCGCTCCCCTATCTTTTGGCCCAGATGAACCTTCTCCTCCACGGCCTCGAATCTCCCAAGATCGATCCGCTGAACAGCCTCCGCTTCCCTTTGAGAGAAATCGGAGACAAGGACCGCGTGGATATCATCCTCACCAACCCGCCCTTCGGAGGCGAGGAAGAACGCGGCATCTTGTCGAATTTCCCGGAAGACAAGCAGACCGCCGAAACCGCCCTTCTCTTCCTCCAGCTCATCATGCGCAAGCTCAGGCACCCAGGATCTCCTTCGCCCGCTCGCGGGAGAGGACAAGGTGAGGGCAATTTGAAGGGCGGCCGGGCTGCCGTCGTCGTCCCGAACGGGACTCTCTTCGGAGATGGCGTCTGCGCCAGAATCAAGGAAGAGCTGCTGAAGGATTTTAGTCTCCACACCATCGTCCGCCTGCCCAACGGCGTCTTCGCCCCCTACACCAGCATCCCGACCAAC
>JACQUW010000077.1 GCA_016210115.1 Deltaproteobacteria bacterium
AACACGATGGTCTTGCCGCCCTCACAGAGCGACCCTATACAAATCGTCATGGACCGATTTCTATTAGGCCTTGATTGAAAAGTCAAATTGCGGGGAACAGCGGTCAGCTTATCCTCTGTCCCCCATCTGGCGCCATCTGGCGCGAGGGGCTCTCTTGGCGATGTCCTTCCGCTTTTTGGTTAATAGTTTCCGTGCCCCAGCCGATCATCCGAGATGGCAACCAAGCATAAATTGGCACTATGTCCCAGAATTCCTCCTTTTCTCATTGGTTTTTCGCTTGTTATCTCGCCTGTAAATCGCATACAATCCCAGGAAACAGCAGGAGGAAATGGCAGTTTGGGGTGGCGGGCTTTTGCTCCAGATGTTAACCCTACCAGACCGCTGGTGCTGGGCACGAACATCGGTGGGACGTTTGTCAAGAAAGTGCTGCCTGGCCCCCCACCTTTGCGCAGTGGGTAGCCTCAAATGAACATACCTGACTCTTCGCTCTCGATTCCAGCCTCGCCCAACGATCCCTGGAAGAATTTGGGTTTTGATAGATCGACAACTGTCTTGGACGAGCCTAAGCATCCTGCTCAGGATGAGTCGAAAGAATCTAAATCGCCCTGCGTTCTTTTGCGCGGTCGCGAAAATTGGCTTGCGCGCGTGTGGAAAGGCGAGAGCAAAGATATAACCCCGGAAATAGTAGCGAATATCCGTCAAGAAGCTCGCGCTTTATGTGCACAGTGGCTGAAGATGCAGAACGTCTGTGCATTTATCGGAGCTGGAGCATCGAAATATGTCGCGGGCTTTATTGGTAGGGAGCTCTACTCCCGCGTTGAGAAAATATTGGCTGAGCGACCTACAGGTGAGACATTGCGTGTGCTCGTGAAGCATGTTGCTGATCCTAAAGGTCTGGGTACGTCTTTTGAAGAATTCTTATCGAGGCTCACAGACATCAGTCGGCTACTTGAGGGAAATGCGGGGCCGCTCGGACAGCTAGCCAGCAATTGGGAGATAAAGGACTTGGGCAAAGGTAAGGCAGCGGGAGAAAAACTGAAGAAATTGCTACTTGATATTGAGCGAGCCATCGGGGTCATCTGCAATATCAAACTTCCGGGAAGCGGGTTGACGTTGGCGGACAAGGGTCTCACTTCGCACGAGACGTTTCTCGCAAAGTTGGTCTCTAGAGACCCCCATCAAGGAAGAGGGCGTCTTTTCACTATCAACTACGACACACTACTTGAGCAAGCAATGGATCGTCTCGGAATACTGTACAATGATGGATTTTCCGGGACGGTGACCAGACGATTTAACCCCGCCTCGTATGACCTTGATCTCTATTATCCAGGAGAAGTTTCCGCGGGTCGCGTCCAACGCTACGACAAGGTTCTCCACCTCTATAAGATGCACGGCAGCATAAATTGGAGGCGTTCGGTTCCGCAGGCCGGCGACCCATTTGGTATCCTTGTCGATCCGCGCCCCCTGCCCACCGAGCAAGAAGTCGGTGCAGGGCCAACGCTACTTGACCACATATTTGTTGACCCGAGCAGCGGTCGAAGCGACGAAACTCTAGCGATTCTCCCAACTGCCGCAAAGTATGGCGAAAGTCTAAGTATGCCCTATGCTCATCTCTTTCGGGCGATGGCTCAGGTGCTCCGGGAGCCTCAAACGGCCTGCTTTGTTGCGGGATATAGTGGATGGGATGCGCACATCAATCGCATTATTGAAGACTCGCTAACAAATCCTGGCTTCACTTGTGTCATTGTTAATCCTACCCTTACCGAATGGGCGCGCAGACTTGTTTGCGCAGATTATTGTGGACGCGTCTATGCATTTGCAGGGGATTGGGGCAAATTCGAATTTTTCGCACAGGATATGCTCCCGGATTTAGAGATCTTACGGACGGACCTTGCCATCGCCAAAACACTCAGGGATTTGCAAACGGCTAGAGAATCGGAAGATAACAAATCCGACGATAACGCGTTCTAATGGCACCCACGGCTGACACGGGTCGAGACGAGAGGGAAGTAGGGCGGGTGACTTCCGTGTCAAGTTATAGACTCACGGTTCTGCTTGATCCCCGAATCCGTAGTCAAGTTAGAGCATACCCTCAACGACTTGGTGTCGTTACACAGATCGGCGGCTATCTTCTGTTTCCAGTCGCTCCAGGCGACCTAGCGGTTGGGATAATTGTCGGTGCGTCTGAGGACGAGTCGATCGAGCCTGACGCGGAAAGAGGAATGACGCTTCAGTTAGGCCTGGCTCGGAGAATTTTGCGACTCAACCTTCTCGGTCAGCTCTTCGAGGATCGGTCATTCGTCCCTGGCGTTTCAATCTATCCCACCCTAGACACTCCAGCCCTTCTTCCCACCGAGGACGAACTTAAACGTATTTTAGAGTTTAGGCCCCAGGAACCCGAAAAAGACGAAGACACGGCACTACCGGTGGGTGTATCCCCGATCTATTTAAGGCAAGAAGTAACCGTGTCATACAATGACCTCCTGTCGCGACCCTTAGGGATTATTGGTAACACGGGATCCGGCAAGTCATACTCGGTGGCCTCGTTCCTCCAAGGGGCATGCCGTCTTGAAGGAGCAAAAGCAAGCCAGGCAAAGTTCATCATCCTGGACATCAACGGTGAATATGGGAAAGCTTCCCGTAGTTTGTCCTCTGCCGAGCCGATTGAGGAGACATCAAAGGACCTCAATAGAGTGTATATCAACGGGAGTCCTTTTTTTCTGCCTCTCTGGACCTTCAACCTTACGGAGCTGATCGCTTTTTTTGAAGCCTCACAGGCTAGTCAGGTCCCTGTGTTGGAACGAGTTATCACGTCACTTCGTGAAGAGGCCGTAGACCCCGAGCCTGTGAGAGACTTGCGACGACTGATTCATGTGGTGGACCAGTGCCTTGAGTGTCTGGGAAGCTTGTCCGCATACGCGGCAGAGCAACAAGGCACAGCTGTTGCGGACAACGCCTCGGAGGTCCTTTCGTACTTGTTGCAACACGCTAGCGGCCTAGAGGAACTTGCCAACAAGAGGGTTCATCTTCCCGAAAAGATAAAACAGATCAAGGCTGAAGGTGAAGCGATCTATTCCGCAGGGCTCAAAACAGTAGACGAATACAGACGGATGAGGAGCAGCAAGGATTGGACGAATTTTAATCGAATGGAGCCGAACGTTTCAAAAGCAGTTCGGAAGTTCATCGAGGATTTAGAGCCGAAATTTCATAGATTACGACAAGATGTGATGACAAAGGGAGGGCTGCGAGAGGTTACAGCAGATTCCCCTGTGAAATTTGATGTGAGAGGGTTAGAGCAGGACGCCCTGTTCCATATTGCCATATCACGATTCCGTGGTCAGGAAAGGATACAGGAGTACGTCGCTACTCTCCGATTGCGGATTCATCGTCAACTGTCGGACAAGAGGTGGAGTGTGTTCATTCAAGGCAGCGAAGACTTTGAAACCATAATTGGCCGTGTCTGTGGATCGGACGATGCGCGCGTGGTTGTGATTGACTGCTCCATGATGGCATATGATGCCCTCCCGTTCTTCTGCGCTGTTTTGGGTAGATTCGTCCTGGATTTACGGGCGCACGGGAAGGCGGGTGAGCGGACCGTTCAACCCTTCGTGCTGGTACTTGAGGAAGCGCACAATTATTTGAGACCTCGTAGGGAGGATGAAAGCGCTGGCGTTCAACTTTCTAGAGAAGCCTTCGAGCGAATTGCAAAGGAGGGGAGGAAGTTTGGTTTATCTCTCATCATAGCCAGTCAACGACCGTCTGACGTAAGTGCAACTGTTTTATCTCAATGTGCAAATTTTCTCGTTCACCGCATTCAAAATCCCGACGATATTGACTACTTTAAGAAAATCTTACCTACGGGTTCGCGCGATCTTCTCGATCAACTGCCGATATTAGCTCCTGGTGATGGTTTGTTAATCGGTAGCGCGGTGAATGTTCCGGCCCGAGTTCAAATAAAGAAGCCCAATCCGGCGCCATCCAGTGCTACGCCGAAACCATGGCAGGCTTGGCAGAAAGATAAGCAAAAGTTTGGCCTGAAGGAATCCATTTCATCATGGTTGCAGGATCATGGTGATGGATCTAGCTAAGGGGTGCAAGAGGGTTGCCCGTCTTTCCCGCATAAGAGAAGCCTTTTCTCTCACAAGTAAATCGCGAAAAATCCTGGAAAATTTCTCAGTGTGGCTGTAATCCTATCTCTCGATGCTAAAGTAAACAATGACTGAACTCATCTGGGAAGGGAAATATAAGGAGGGCAAGAAAGTGGCGCCGGTGCGGATTGCGCTGCCGTTTCAGACTATCGAGACGGTCAATGAAAGTGCGCAAGAGCGGCAGCGGTCGCTCGATCTTTTTGCCTCGGGCTGTGAACCTGAGTGGCGCAACAGGTTGATCTGGGGCGACAAGAAGTATGTCCTGCCGAGCTTGCTGCCGGAGTTCGCCGGCAAGGTGAATCTTATTTACATTGATCCGCCGTTCGACACCGGGGCAGATTTTTCCTTTACTGCAACCATCCCTGACAACCCAATGACTGGAGAAGACGAAACGAC
Organism: Deltaproteobacteria bacterium; assembly: GCA_016210115.1. Lineage (GTDB taxonomy): Bacteria > Desulfobacterota > Binatia > UBA9968 > UBA9968 > JACQUW01. Next base: position 4,545 of record JACQUW010000077.1, read on the forward strand.
GAGCTTCGTCAAAGAACCAAGCATAATGGAACAAAAGGCGTATCGGGACACTTGGGGGCGCGGGCTGGATTCGTACCTGCAATGGCTTTATGAGGCTGTTCTTTTACTCCATGAATTGCTCAGCGAGAGTGGTAGCATCTATGTGCACCTAGATTGGCATGTTGGACACTACGCCAAGTGCGTTATTGATGAGGTTTTTGGTCGGGAGCGGCTCTTGAATGAAATCATCTGGAAACGTGCCACTCCTCGTGCTCATGCATACTCCCGTTTCGGTGCCACTCACGACTCTATATTCTTCTATGGTAAATCGGATGCAGGCACCTGGAACGCCCAATATGCCGCTCATTCGGAAGGTTATATTCAGAAATACTATAGGTATGTGGACGAGAAATCTGGCCGACGTTATTCCCTCGATAGCTTAATAAATCCAAATCCAGATCGACCAACGCTAACCTATGAGTGGAAAGGTGTGACGAAAGTCTGGAGGTATACAAGAGAACGGATGAAGCAACTCGACGCCGGAGGGCGAATACATTACCCCTCTGGCGGTGGGGTGCCTCGGTATAAGCGATACCTTGACGAAATGGAGGGGGTGCCGTTAACTTCCGTTTGGGTTGATATTCCCCCGGTGAATTCCCAAGCCTCCGAGGACACGCGATACGCAACTCAGAAGCCTGAAGCACTTCTTGAACGAATCATCAAAGCCTCGTCGAACGAAGGCGACTTGGTCTTGGATTGTTTCGTAGGGAGCGGGACGGCGGCAGCGGTCGCGGAAAAATTGACTCGCCGCTGGATTGTCTGCGACCTGGGCCGGTTTGCAATTCATACCACACGCAAGCGGCTCCTTGGGATACCAAATGTTCGGCCCTTTGTTGTGCAAAACCTCGGAAAATATGAGCGGCAGGCGTGGCAAGCTGCGGAGTTCGCCGAGCCGGACGACGCACGCGAGCGGGAGGGGCGCTACCGAAAATTTATTCTGGATCTTTACCACGCCAATCCAATCTCAGGGTACACTTGGGTTCACGGGACGAAAAGCGGGCGGATGGTTCATATTGGAGCGGTGGACGCTCCGGTAACATTGTCTGATGTAAAGGCGGTCGCTGCTGAAGTATGGAAATCCGTCGGCAAAGGTAAGGACGCTCCGAGGACTGCTGGAGTAGATATTCTTGGGTGGGAGTTTGCGCTTGAACTAAACGAGCTGGCCAAGCAGGTAGCTGCTGAGGCTCATGTTGACGTGGCCTTCAAAAAGATTCCTCGTGAGGTTCTGGAGAAGAGGGCGGTAGAACAAGGAGATATTAAGTTTTTCGAGCTGGCTGCCCTGTCTGTAAAGGTCAAGCAAAAGGCCCGTGAGATAACTCTCAAGCTGGACGATTTCGTGGTTCCGCCAGACGACGTTCCGGAAGATGTGAGGAAAGCCATCAAGCATTGGAGCCAGTGGATCGATTACTGGGCAGTGGATTGGGACTACAAGGAAGACACCTTCCACAATCAATGGCAGAGTTACCGAACACGCAAGAACCCTGACCTGGAAAGAGAAGCTGCTCACACCTATCAAGAAAAGGGGAAGTATACTGTGGTAGTAAAGGTGATCGACATTCTAGGCAACGACACAACAAAGACCGTCCTGGTAGAGGTAAAGTAGTTGGCCCGACCAAAGAAAAAGGCAGACAGCGCTCTCCAACGCGACCTCCTGGATATCACTCCTCACCTTCGGACTGCGCCCTGTGTGCCGGCTCTACGTGAAGCCGTAATGGCATGGCGCGCAGGGGGATACAAAGGCACGACAGAAACCACACGGTTGCTGCTTAACCATTGGTTCAATACCGATCACAAGCTGAGAAATGGCCGTCGTTTCGAGTATCACTCCTCGCAGCGCCAGGCTATCGAGACCCTGATCTTTGTATGGGAGTTTGAAAAAGTCAGGACGCGCAAGGGCCTTTTAGAACGTTACGCCCAAAGCCTGAAGGATGTCCGGCTCCCGCCCTATGACGACTTTGCCCGATACTGCATCAAAATGGCCACGGGGAGCGGCAAGACCAAGGTGATGTCCCTGGCTGTGGTCTGGCAGTTCATGAATGCAGTCAGAGAGTCTGAAGAGACTGCTCGCGATTATGCCAAAACGTTCCTGCTTATTGCGCCGAACGTGATTGTTTTAGAACGCCTTAAGGCCGATTTTGCCGGGGGCCGGATTTTTCGGGCTGATCCGTTGATCGCAAAACCGTTGGAGATCTTTTGGGACTTTGATTGCGTGATGAGAGGTGAAGGCGAGAAGGCCCATGCGGAGGGGACGCTGTTTCTCACGAATATTCAGCAATTCTACGAGCGGGGCAGTGCGAAGAAGGATGAGGAGCCGGAGATCATGACGGAAATGCTAGGTTCCAAGCCACCAACACAGAAGCTGGAAATCACCGACTTTGGCGACCGTATCGCGCTGCGCGAAGGCCACCTCCTGGTCATCAATGACGAGGCGCATCACACGCACGACGAAGACAACGAGTGGAACAAGGTCGTCAGAGACCTCCATTCAAAGACCTCGCTGACTGCACAAGTCGATTTTTCCGCGACTCCGCGTTTCCAAAAGGGCGCAATCTTTCCCTGGACGATCTACGACTATCCGCTCAAGCAGGCAATTATGGACGGCATCGTCAAGCGGCCCATGAAAGGCGTAGCGAAGATCCACGAGGCTAAGTCTGACGTTGCAAGCGTGCGCTACAAGGCCTACCTGGCGGCCGGTGTGGAACGGTGGCGAGAGTATCTTAAACAGCTAGAGCCGCTGAAGAAAAGGCCGATCCTTTTCATCATGCTCAACGATACGGATGAAGCGGATGACGTGGGCGATTGGCTCCGGACCAAATATCCTTCGGAGTTTGCCGGCGACAAGACATTGATCATCCACACAGACAAGAGCGGAGAGGTTTCAAAAAAAGACCTGGAAGCCGCCAGGGACGTAGCTCGAAGAGTAGACGAGGACCAAAGCCCGGTAAACGCGATTGTCAGCGTGCTCATGCTTCGGGAGGGATGGGATGTCCAAAATGTTACGGTGGTGGTCGGCCTGCGGCCCTACAAGGCGAAGGCAAATATCTTGCCGGAACAGACCATCGGCCGTGGTCTCCGCCTCATGTTCCGGGATGTGCCTGTCGGATATAAAGAGCGGGTGGACATTATCGGCAACGGGAAGTTTCTGGAGTTTGTCGAGGATCTGGAGAAGATCGAAGAAGTTGAGCTTGAAACTTTCGAGCTAGGCAAGGACAAGTTACAGATCCTTACGATCATGCCGATGGCGGAGCGTGCCGAGTTCGACATCGGGTTGCCTTCCCTGACTCCTTCCTTGATCCGAAAGAAGAGTCTCGCTGAAGAGATCGCGGCCTTGGAGGTCATGGCTTTTGAGTGTCCCGTGCTTCCACTCGAGGCGGGGGACCAGGCTGAGAAGACCTTCAAGTATGAGGGGTATGACATCATAACTCTGCAAAAAGAGATCGAGCGGGAATATGTGATGCCCGAGCCGCAAACGGCCCAAGAGGTCATCGGCTACTACGCCCGGCGGATTGCTCAGGAAGTCAAACTCCCCTCTCAGTTTGCTGCCCTGGCTCCGAAGGTGACGGAATTCTTCGAGCACAAGGCATTTGGCAGAACGGTGGAGTTAGATGACCACGCAACTATCAAAGCTATGAGCAGTAATGTAGCTCATTATATCTGTGTGCAGACTTTCAAAAAAATCCTGTTGGGTAAGGCCATCGCCGAGCAACAGCCCCAACTGTTGGGACCGGAGCGGTTACTTTCCGCGACACAACCCTTCCCGTGGTCTCGGCCGATTTACGAGGCGCGGAAATGTGTATTCAACCTGGTGGCATGCGACAACGAGTTTGAAAAGGGGTTCGCCAAGTTTCTTGACGGCGCTGAAGACATCAAGGCCTTTTCTAAAATTCCCGAGGTCTTCGGATTTACCATAGACTATACGGACGGAGGGAATCTGCGCTGGTATTATCCGGATTTTGTTGCCGTAGATAGCGAGGGCGGGCGTTGGCTCCTGGAGACCAAGGGGCAAGAAACAGAGGAAGTAAAGCACAAGGACCGGGCCGCCACCCTCTGGTGTGAGAATGCCAGCGCTCTCACAGATAAGCCTTGGAGATATTTGAAGGTTCCGCAGAAAGAGTTTGAAAAGTTACAACCGGAGTTACTTGCAGACCTTGCCGTCTTCAAGGCTAATTGATTGAATAGTCCTAGAAACCATCATGAATATAAACTGCCAAGATCTTGTCCAACTAATTGTGTGGTACGCCAGCAGTCGGGGGGAAAAATTAACTACTCTTCGGCTCGTCAAGTTCCTCTATCTAGCTGACCTGTACTACGCTCGGGTCTCAAAGGGTAAGACCTTAACGGGCTGGCCGTGGGCCTTCGTTTATTTCGGTCCCTGGTGTCGACAAGTTAATGAGACCATTGAGAATGCTGCCAAGGATGGACTCGTTCTCACCAAGGAATACCCCAGCAAATATGACGACGATAGAGATTATCGTCTGTTCTGGATAGAGGATACAGACGAAGAACCCAAAATAATTGATACCCTCCCCACGTACGTGTGGAGCAGGCTCCGATGGGCCATCCAGAAGTGGGCGGATGATTCCTACGGGCTTTTGGACTATGTCTATTTTGAGACCGAACCGATGATTGCCGCAAAGCGCGGGAGTGCGTTGGACTTTACAAAGGCCGAGATGCCCGAGGTTCACAAAAAAGTTGAGATGAAGAGAATACCAGACACAAAGATACAAGAGGCTAAGAAAGCTATAGACCGCCTAAAAGAAAAATACAGCACGGCGATAGTCACAAGACCCGCCCAGGGCCCAGTTGATTCTATTTTCCGCGAAGCCATTCAGAAGCTTGAGGAAAATGACCTCGAGACCGGCCTTGAGGGGACCGCCGAGTTAGGAGACTTGGACCCGGACCAAAAGCCCTGATCCCGTCATGGGAATTACCCAGCTCATTGATCCTTTCTATCAGTCGCTAGATTTAAGAGCGCTTAAGAACCGACCTGTAATAGGGCAGTTCTGCTGGATAGCGGCTCCCCATGTTGAGAAGACTCCGAGGATTATGGAGGTGGAGCGAGCTGACCCAACGGAACTCTTCGCCACGAAGTTCAAGATTAGAAACATGACCGATCAGGACTTCCGAAAAAAGGGTAAGCTTCCGATTTGGTCCCTGACGCTGCGTGAAACCGAAGAGTTGTTGATTCGAAAAGCCAAGAAAAGACTTGCGATAACTGTGGCCACGGGGAACACAATTTTTGACGACATTAAGGAAAATGTTGCAGGACGCGAACACCTGCAGGAGGAAAACATTCTTGTGTTACCTCTTTACGGCGTCGAGTCAGCTGGCCATGAAGGAGGATTTCCACCTATCATAGCTGCCCGTATTAAGGCGCTGATGTACCGACAATTTTTCCATTGCCCTTTCCAGTCCCCAGTTTATGACGCTGTTGTCCGCCTGGATCGGATTCAGCCCGTAATTCCTCATTACCCAGGCTGGAAACCCGAAGGGATCGCTCTTTCGCAAGAAGCTCTTGGTGTGTTGATGGCTATGCTTCGTGAGTACTTCGGGGCACCGCAGGATGAAGAAATGAAAGCGCTGAGGGAGATTGTCCAAGATGCCTTGCCGGAAGATGCAAAGATCCCACAGAAGTGATAGCCGAGGGGCCAGAGGGTGTATCGATTTCGGATTCAAGGCGTCACGGAAACTCCACGACCGGAACCTGAATGACGGGTGCCTTGGACCAGATTCTTGGACTCTCCAGGATCTCCGCAATGCGCTTTCCAACTTCTGATCGGACCACTCTTGCACCACAGCGCGGACAGACGCCAGCAGGCACATTGTCAATGACGACTAATTTCCCGCGAATCCAGAAATCCTGCTTGATCCGTTTTCCTACAAGCTTTGCGTCGCAGATTTCACATTCCCCATAATTGTACTTCATAAATTTTGCTTCCCTGGCTATCTACTTAAAATCCGCGCTCTACACCACACCCGCGATCGTCAAAAAATAGGCAATGGCGAGAAGCCCGTAGGCAAAACACGACAGCGAAAGAAAAAACAGTCCCGCTCGTCCTGGTCGCGCTTCGGGGGGCAGATGCGGCGGGAGGTAGACGTAATTCAGAAAAATCAGCGCGACGGAAAAGAGCACAGTTCCCACAAAGCCGATCACAGCGGAAAGCAGGATGAGCGGGCCCGGTTCGTGAAGAAGGATCGTGACGGAGGTGATCGCGGTCAGGACAAAGAGAAAGAAAAGATACCAGGAGCGTACGGGGATGGCGCGCGATCGAGGGAAAAAAGCATAAACACAATCCGTGTGGATACGGCTTACCGCATCGACCGTCGCCAACCACGTGTCGGAGAGAAAAGCTGCGGCAATTACCAAAAAAAGTATTCTCCCCCACCACCCCCAACTCACAAAAAAAAAACGACTCTGGACAACAGCCAATTCGTAGTGATCCGGCAAGAGCCCTTTGGGGTAAAGAACCGCATAGGCCAGCAGACACGTCATCAAAGTTGTGAGAATGTTTCCACCTATTCCGATGCCGATGTCCCATGCCAAAAAACGCCTCCACCGGGAAATCTGGCCCAATCCTTTATCGGTTTCCGGGACAAATCCAGAGTCCGGAGTGGCCTCAGGCTTTCCCGTAATCGGTCCGGTGAGCCGTCCCATGTAATGCGCCATGCCGATTCCCTTGTCCCGAATCCAATAGGAGTAAAAAAGAGTCCAGAACCCTCCCAGTCCGGCGAAGGTGATGGCCGTCAGAAGCTTGGTGGCATCAGCCGGATCCCAGGGCCGCGGCATGGGCCACTGCGGTCGAAGCAAGCCTCTAAGAAAGGCGGGAATTACGCGCAGGGCATCGGGATGGGCGCTGGCCCACAATAAGCCCGCGAGCGTCAGCAGGGCAACGCACCACATGAAACTTTCCACGAGCCGGTAGATGACTCTGCTCAGGAGAATCGCTGCTAGAAATACAATCATAGAAAGATAGGCCCAGAATAGGGTCTGGGCTCTGGGGCTCCAGCCGGCAGGAATTCGGGTCAGGGCCGCGAGCGAAGTCCCTCCCGCCGCGGCAAAAGCGCCGAACCAGAGAAACGAGAGTGTCATCAGGATCCAGAGAAGCAAGCCCAGAAAACGATTGAGCCGCACAAAGCCCTGAAAAATGCTTTCTCCGGTCAGCATCGTGTACCGGCCAATTTCGTAGATCACAGGAAATTGCAGAAGGCAGGCCGGGAGGAGAAGGAAGAGAAACGTCAGACCGTATTTCGCGACAATGTAAGGCCACCAGATAAGCTCGCCGCTCCCCTGGGCCAGAGCCATAAAAATCACTCCCGGACCGAGGGAGGCAAGCATACCGGGAAAAAACGGAAGCGGGGCGCGTTTATAGGCTGGGAGAGTTCCCCAAGATGCAATCCGGGACATCCGCTTGGTCCGTTAGCCCGGATCTACTTTGCAGCGCGACAGGCGCAAGCAATCAAGTACATGGCTCAAAGCGCATGGCGATACCGCGCGTTAGTTCTCTTCGACCTTGTGAATGGCTTCAGGGGGCAGGCTGCCGATCAGTTCTTCAAACGCCCTCTTGAGGTAGACGCGATCTTTTGATTCGAGGGTCACTTTGACTTTGTACTCCAAATTATCCAGCACGGGATAAGACCCCAAGAGAAGATCGGGGAAATGCTCCAGGAGTCGATTCAAATAAGACGCAATGAATCCTTCGCCCTCTTTCATATAAATGACTTTGAGATAGAAAGGGCTATCGCGGAAGCTTTCCCGTATGACCTGAAAACGCTCGCGCATGATCTTGGGAATGCCTGGAAGAATATAAATGTTAGCCAGCTTGACGACAGGCGCATACAGCGACTCCACACCGATCAATTCAGCCCCCGCGGGAACTTCGGCCATTCGGAGTCTCGCCTCATTGATATTGGCCCCGTGCCGGTCGCGCAGGCGCCGCTCCAGATCGGGGTGACGAATCACCTCCACGCCGAATCCGCGGGCGATCCCCGCGATCGTCACGTCGTCGTGAGTTGGACCCACGCCGCCCGTGGTAAAAACGAGATCGAATTTTCGTGAGAACGCGACCGCCTCTTTACCGATCAGTTCGATCTCATCCGGAATCACTAAAATTCGACGCACCTCAACTCCCAAAGAGCGGAGCTCCTGGCAAAGAAAATGGGAATTCGTGTCCTGGGTTTTCCCGGAGAGGACCTCATTACCGATAATTATGATCCCAGCGGTTTTAGACATGAACTACCTTCAAAAGCGCTGTTCAGTGGCAAGCCTTCTTCGCGTCAGCCCGCTCAAAGATCAAATTCACTGCAGCTCTGAAAATAATAGCATTCAGAATTGGAGCAGACCAGGCGGCACTTGTGGCTGATGAGTTTCGAGCCGCACACAGGACAAAATTCCCACCAGTTTTCTTTTTTTTTCTCGGGAGCATCGGATTGGTCCATGCTTATTTCCCACCCAAAGCCTTTCGGGCGCGCTCGACGTCGT
>JACQUW010000086.1 GCA_016210115.1 Deltaproteobacteria bacterium
CTTCGAGGTTCAAAACCGATTCTTCTGGCATCCTGATAACCGGTTATACATCATCGCGGGTCGGATGTTCAGAATTGAAGGCAGGTCGTTAATCAAACTGAAGTTCTTGGCGAGGACAAATTCACCCTGTTCATCAGGCTCCGTTGCTTCCGGGGCCGGCTCTGTTTGGTTTTTCAAACGATCTGGTATTTAATTATCAATCACTGACTCCTAGCTCTCATGGAGGCAAAATGGCAACGAAGCTCTTACTGTCAGCGTTTGCTTGCGTTCTTCTAGTATTTTTAAGGATCCAAACTCACGCGGCAGAGGGAAAATCAGAAGGGAGAAAGATTTATCTCACTTACTGCTCCGGGTGCCACGGAGAATCAGGCAAAGGCGATGGGCCGGCGGCGAAATCCCTGCCTGTGAAACCGGCCAATCATACCGATGTCGCGGTGATGAATCAGCTTTCTGACAAGTTTCTGTTTGATATCATTTCCAAAGGTGGGTCTGCTGTCGGCAAATCAGCCGCGATGCCAGCTTGGGGAAGCCAGTTAAAAGAAAAACAAATCCGCGAAGTTGTTGCCTATCTGCGGACTTTATCGTCTTCTGGCGGCCATTCGGGCAAATAAGTAGCCAATCAGGTCGTTTTACCCCTTGACGTTGGTCGATGCGTATTTATATTTGGTCCATCTTTATTTTTCCGTCAGGAAATACCATAAACTAACGTTTTATTGAGGAGGAAGGTTATGTCAGCAAAAATTCGCCCCCTGCGGGACAGGGTGATCGTAAAAAGAATCGAAGAGGAGGAGAAAACCAAGGGTGGAATAATAATTCCCGATACCGCCAAAGAAAAACCGCAAGAGGGTCGCGTCGTTGCCGTTGGCCCGGGCAGACTCGAAGACGGCAAAGTCATTCCCCTCGACGTAAAGGCAGGAGACAAGATTCTCTTCGGTAAATACTCCGGGACTGAGATCAAGCTCAATGGGGAAGAGCATCTTATTATGCGGGAAGACGATATCTTAGGAATTATTGAGTAAGGAGGCAACGATGGCAGCTAAAGAGGTAAAATTCGGCGAAGAAGCGCGAAGCAAGGTTCTTCACGGTGTGTGCATATTGGCGGACGCCGTGACTGTAACCCTGGGCCCGAAGGGGCGCAATGTTGTTTTGGAGAAATCCTGGGGCGCTCCGACCGTCACGAAAGATGGTGTGACAGTGGCCAAGGAGATCCAGCTCGAAGATAAATTCGAGAACATGGGCGCCCAAATGGTCAAGGAGGTGGCGAGCAAGACCTCCGATGTGGCCGGCGATGGCACTACGACGGCGACGGTCTTGGCCAGAGCCATCTTCAGCGAGGGGCTTAAGATGGTGGCTGCCGGCCATGATCCTATGAGCCTCAAACGAGGGATTGATAAGGCCGTGGAAAAGACTGTGGAGGAACTCAAGGGCCTTTCTAGGCCTACGCGGGCCCGGGAGGAAATCGCCCAGGTCGGCACGATCTCGGCCAACAACGACAAGACTATTGGGGATATCCTCGCCGAAGCTATGGATAAGGTGGGGAAAGAAGGCGTTATTACCGTCGAGGAAGCTAAAGGCCTGGAGACCACTCTGGATTTGGTCGAAGGAATGCGTTTCGATCGCGGTTATCTGTCCCCCTATTTCGTTACAGATCCGGAGCGCATGGAAGTTGTTCACGAAGACGCCTACATCTTGATTCATGAGAAGAAGATCTCCAGTATGAAAGACCTGCTGCCGATTCTGGAAAATATCGCCAAGACAGGCAAGCCCCTTTTGATTATCGCTGAGGACGTTGAGGGGGAGTCGTTGGCGACCCTCGTCGTGAACAAGATTCGCGGCACGCTCAAGTGTGTGGCGGTGAAGGCTCCCGGTTTTGGCGATCGGCGCAAAGCCATGCTGGAAGATATCGCCATTCTGACAGACGGACGCATGATCGCTGAGGAGCTTGGGATCAAGCTGGAGAACATCACGTTAAAGGACCTGGGTCGGGCGAAACGTATTATCGCCGATAAGGACAACACGACGATCGTCGAAGGAGCGGGCAAGAAATCTGCCATTGAAGGGAGAATCAGCCAGATCCGGGCCCAAATCGAAGAGACGACTTCCGACTACGATCGGGAGAAGCTCCAGGAGCGTTTGGCCAAGCTTGCAGGCGGTGTGGCGGTCGTCAAGGTAGGGGCCGCCACCGAGCTCGAGATGAAAGAAAAGAAGGCGCGCGTTGAGGACGCTCTGCACGCGACCCGCGCCGCGGTTGAAGAGGGCATCGTCCCTGGAGGTGGAGTTGCCCTGATCCGTGCTTCTGCGTCTCTCGGCAATCTCAGGGTTCATGAGGATGAAAAGATCGGGGTGCGCATTGTGCAAAAGGCGCTTGAAGAGCCCGCTCGTTGGATCGCAAACAACGCGGGAGCCGATGGCTCGGTCGTTCTGGACAAGATTAAGAACAGCAAAGGAGCCAACGGTTTTAATGCTGCAACAGAAGAATTTGAAGACCTGGTCAAAGCGGGGATCGTGGATCCAACCAAGGTCGTCCGTATAGCGCTTCAGAATGCCGCGTCCGTGGCAGGACTGCTTCTCACTACGGAGGCGATGATCGCGGAGAAGCCGGAGAAAAAGAAAGAGGCGCCGCAGATGCCGCATGGGGATGAGTATTAATCGCAGTCAGTGGTCCTTAAAGGGGGGGCACTTGCCGCAGGCAGGCGCCCCCTTTTTCTTTACGGCATGAGCCCACATGATCTCTAATTTCGGAGATCTCCATTCAGCCTGAATGCTCACCTCGTATCTTTTCATGCACGTCAGTTAAGTGGGCCGAATCCAGCTCGTCGTCGAGAAGCTTTGTTCTATGGCGCAGACTGGAAGATCCCTACTTAACCGGATCGTCTTCATAGGTTCCTCGTCACTGCGATATTGTAACGTTCACAACGGATCGGAAACGGTCTTTTTCGGCGGCCGGGTCTGTCTCCGGTTATCTCGTTCCGTGTGTAGTAAGTCACACGCCAGAGGACGTCGTCGTTCCCCCCTTTGGTTCTGACAGGAACTTTTGTACTTAGTTTTACGAGTTTTTTTGGGATCTTATTTGAGATCCGCGCGTAAATAATCATCCAATGCCTGCCTGTCAAGCGGTTGACAGACTGACACGGGATACCTACTTTCTTTAGTACTTTCCGTGGGGATATGAGGGGGATTGAGGATTTTTACAGGACTTATATCAAGATGACAGGCCAATCGGATCCATGGATATGGGAGCAAGTCGCTCATTTGTTGAGGCATACTGAGCGCCTCCAACGGCGTTTTCTACAGGCTGCTACGCTGCAGGAATCGTTGCATTTGAATGGCAGGGTATCCTGGGCGCCGCCTGTAAATATTGTAGAAAAGAATGATTCAGTTTGGGTTATTTTTGCCGTGCCCGGCGTGCCTGCTGGCCAGGTTGAGTTACGTCTCGAGGGAGGCGATCTCATCATCACGGGTCAACGGCCTCTGTCGGACTGTTGCGCGGACGGTGCGCTCCAGGTCTTGGAAATTCCGTTTGGACGGTTCGAGCGGCGGCTGCGGCTGCCGGTGAATCAATCGTTTGCTATTGGAGAGACCCGACAGGAGAGAGGGTTAGTTTTCATTCAATTGAGGAAATTGTAATGGCGAAAAATGATGATACGAAGCGTTTGGCCGGCCAATCGAGTGCCGAGCAAATTAGGGACGGGGAATCCAAAAGCCGGCTCCAGTTGCCCAGTGATGCTCTTGTGCTGCTCCCCCTGCGCAACAGCGTGCTTTTCCCCTCCACTATAGCGCCACTCACTTTCGGGAGGTCTGCCAGTATTCGAGGCGTCCAGGAAGCGGTTCGCCAGGAAATGCCGATTGGCATAGTGGCTCAAAGGGACGCCAAAGTTGATGCGCCGGGGCGGGCAGATCTGTATGAAGTTGGAACGGTTGCCGATGTTCTGCGAATGGTCACCTCTCAGGACGGCACGCTGCAAATACTTGCTCGTGGGCGCAACCGTTTTAAGATTCTGGATTTCATTCAGACCGAGCCTTTTCTCGTCGCTCGGATTCTGGCTCTCCCGGAGGTCGCGCCGAAAACCAAAGAGTTCGAAGCCCGGATGCTGCATTTGCGGCAAGAGGCTCAGCGAGCCTTATCCTTTTTGCCGGAGCCCGTGCCCGATCTGGCGTCAACCATTCAAAGCCTCGAGGAACCCACCGCGCTGATCGATTTTATCGCTTCATGGTTGGACCTTTCTCTTCCTGAGAAACAGGAGATCCTTGAGACCATGGACGTCGAGGCTCGCGCGCAGAAGGTGGCCGAAAAACTTGCGCATCACATCGAGGTGCTGGAGATCACAAGAAAAATCGGGACCGAAACGAAAGGCGCGATGGACAAAGCGCAGCGCGAGTACATTCTGCGGGAACAGCTAAAAGCCATCCAAAAGGAACTTGGGGTTGGAGACGCGAAAAGGGTCGAAACAGAGGAGCTGCGAGAAAAAATTGAACAGGCCAAGATGCCTCCGGATGTGGAGAAAGAAGCGCTCAAGGAGTTATCGCGCCTCGAGCGGATGCCGGAGGGGGCCGCAGAATATTCGATGGTGCGCACCTACCTCGACTGGATGATCGAGTTGCCGTGGAGCATTACTTCTGAGGAGCAAATCGATCTCCCCAAGGCCCGCGAGGTGCTGGATGCCGATCATCACGACTTGGAAAAGGTCAAAAAACGGATCTTGGAATTCCTGGCTATACGCAAACTCAATCCGGCGGGTAAAAGTCCGATCCTCTGCTTGATTGGCCCGCCGGGAGTCGGGAAAACCTCGCTTGGCCAAAGCATCGCGCGGGCGATGAATCGAAAGTTTGTCCGCCAGAGCGTCGGAGGAGTTCACGATGAGGCGGAAATTCGGGGCCACCGCCGGACCTACATCGGAGCTCTACCGGGAAGAATCATTCAGGGAATCAAGAGGGCCGGGAGCAAGAATCCCGTTTTCATGTTGGACGAGATCGACAAGCTCAGCGCGAGTTTTCACGGAGATCCAAGCGCGGCGCTTTTGGAAGTTCTGGACCCGGAGCAGAATGCCACGTTTCAAGACCATTACCTGGATGTACCTTTCGATTTGAGCCAGGTCTCTTTTATAACGACGGCCAATGTTCTGGATACGATTCCCGGCCCCCTGCGAGACCGCATGGAAATCATTGAGATTCCCGGATATGTGGAGGATGACAAACTCGTGATCGCGAAGCGCTACCTGGTACCGCGGCAGCTCAGCGCGTGCGGTCTAGAAGTCGAACAGCTCTCTTTTACTGATGACGCGCTGCGCGAGGTGATCCGCGGATACACCCGCGAAGCAGGGGTTCGTCAATTGGAACGGGAGATCGGCGCGATATGTCGAGGCGCGGCCACGCGGTTTGCCGAAGGAATTGCGGATCAAGTGACCGTTAGCGCTAAATCGGTGATTACATATCTCGGGCCGGCAAAATTCATTAACGAGGTTGCTCTGCGCACGAGTTTGCCGGGCGTGGCGACGGGCCTGGCATGGACTGCTGCGGGAGGGGACATTCTGTTTGTGGAAGCTACCAAGATGCCAGGCGACGGCAAACTACTCCTCACCGGCCAACTCGGTGACGTCATGAAAGAAAGCGCACAAGCCGCTTTAAGCCTCGTGAAATCGCGATCGGACTCACTGGGAATCGACGCTGAGGTGTTCAAAAAACAGGATTTGCATATCCATATTCCCGCAGGAGCGATCCCAAAGGACGGACCCAGCGCCGGGATAACCCTATTCGTGGCCTTGGTATCTCTTTTGACCGGCCGCCGGATAAGAAACGACGTCGCTATGACCGGCGAAATTAGCTTGCGTGGTCTCGTTCTGCCGGTCGGCGGCATCAAGGAAAAGGTGCTGGCTGCCAAGCGTGCCGGTATTACAACGGTTCTACTGCCGGATCTGAACCGGAAAGACCTGGAAGAGATCCCCGTTCCGGCTAAGGAGGCGATGCGTTTTGAGTTCTTGGAATCAGTGGATCAGGCTCTGCACATCGCGCTGGAACTCGCGGCAACGAGAGAGGTCGCCAGCCCAAGCTTCACTTTCCCCTCGGGGCGGAGTCCAATTGGCGATATCGAAAGGCGCGAGATCGAGCACCGATCCTTTAAGCGTTAACTGAACCGAGAAGCGCTACGAATAAACGCAGATAAAAGAAAGGAGGAAGAAGGTATGGCAGCTTGGGATCCATTGGCAGAAATGGAGGGATTGCGAAGGGAAATCGACCGGGCTTTTCAAGATTTCACCGGCGGAACGGAGCCTTTTTCTCGTGTTGCTTTTTTGCCCGGGAGGAGCCCGCGGCGATATCCATTCATCAATCTCCACGAAGACAAAGAGAACTTCTACGTCGAGGCATTGGCGCCGGGAGTCAACCCCGAGTCTTTGAATCTCACCGTCGTGCACAACAACCTGACGATCTCGGGGGAAAAGCTCCAGAACTCAGGCACTGTCCGGCCCGAAGCCTTCCACCGAAACGAAAGGGCCAGTGGGAAATTCGTAAGGACAATTGAGCTTCCCTTGGAAGTCGATGAAAGCAAAGTTCAGGCGGGGTATGCGAATGGATTGCTGGTTGTGACGCTGCCTAAAGCCGAAAAGGCCAAGCCCAAGCAGATCAGCGTCAAAGTTGCCTAAAGTTTCCGTGGACACAGTCGAAAGGAGGATCATCAATGGCTGAGAAAACTGTCGCTGCCAGTCCCAAACCCCAGAGCCCCGCGGCGAAAGAAAGTACCCGAAGTCAGGAACGCCATATCGTACCACCTGTTGATATCTATGAAACCAATGAGGGCCTTGTCGTTTTGGCCGATCTGCCGGGAGTCTCTCAGGAAGGATTGGACGTAAGGGTGGAAAACAGCATGCTCACGATTCACGCTACCCCGCGCCATGCCGCTCCCGGAGACCCCATTTATCGGGAATATGAACTGGTCAGCTTCTTTCGCCAGTTTGAACTTAGCGACAAGGTCGATCAGAACAAGATTTCAGCTGTGCTCAAGCATGGCGTTCTCACACTTAATCTGCCGAAAGCAGAAGAGGCTAAACCCCGCAAGATCGAGGTGAGAGTGAATTAAGGAATACTAAGGGCCTGTTTTGGTCGCGAGGTTACCTGCGGGTCCTTCACCTGGACTTGATCACATTGCGGTGTGAGAAAGCTGCCGGAAACCGAGCATGCCCGATCGAATGTCAACTGATCACCCGCCGTCTCCGGCGGGACGGTTTAGCAGGCGAAAAACCGTCCCGCCCATTGCTCCGCTCTCTTGAAGCGTTCTGCGCCCTGCGTTAGATAACTAAGACGCGAGTCCTTTGGTGCCGCAGAAGAATGATGTCGCGATCTAAATCCTTACCTCTGTTCGCGCTTCTCACTCTCGGAGCGACGTTGGTATGGCGGTTTTGGGCCAACGGGGCGGTGCCTCAGAATCCTCCTGCAACGCCGCGAGCGATTGCGCCTCGGGGTGAGTTCGATGCCGACGAGAAGGCAACAATAGCATTGTTCCGCCAGGCATCGCCGTCAGTCGTCCACATCACCACGCTCACAGTCGCGCGCGACATGTTTACCCTTAATCTCCTGCAGATCCCCGAAGGAACCGGCTCCGGCTTTATCTGGGACGATGCTGGAAATATCGTCACCAACTTTCACGTCATTCAGAATGCGGCTGCCGCTCAGGTGACGCTCGCCGATCACTCGAATTGGAAGGCGCGTCGTGTTGGAGTGGCGCCCGACAAGGACCTTGCCGTGCTGCGAATTGACGCCCCCAAAAGCCGGCTCCGTCCGATCCCGATCGGCGCGTCCAAAGATCTGCTGGTAGGGCAAAAAGCCTTCGCGATCGGCAATCCCTTCGGCCTCGATCAAACGCTCACGAAGGGAGTAATCAGCGCGCTCGGCCGCGAAATTGAATCAGTGACTCGCCGACCGATCCAGGGGGTGATCCAAACCGATGCGGCGATCAATCCCGGAAATTCGGGAGGACCTTTGCTTGACAGCGCTGGGCGGTTGATTGGCGTCAATACGGCGATCTACAGTCCGTCCGGCGTCTCTGCTGGCATTGGATTCGCTATTCCCGTAGATACAGTGAATCGGGTGGTACCCGAATTGGTGCGGTATGGGAAGATCATCCGGCCCGGTCTTCGCGTGCAAGTCGCTGAGGACCAGCTGACCGAGCAACTGGGATTGGCCGGGGTTTTGATCGTTGATGTAGCCCCCAATAGCTCAGCCGCCAGGTCGGGGCTTCGTCCCACGCGACGCGACCAGGCGGGCCGAGTTAAGCTGGGAGATCTCATCGTGGCCATCGATGGAAAAAAAATCACCTCCGTCAGCGATCTTTATCTCGCCTTCGAACAGTACAAGGTGGGTGACAGCGTAACGGTTTCCGTCCTGCGAGATAACAAACGCGACCACGTCAAGGTAGCACTGGAACCGCTAGACCAGTAAAAAATCTTATCTCGTTCCATGGGCCATCAGACCTAGCGCGTTTACCTTGACATCGACGGCCTTTTCCAATAGAAGAAAAACAATTTCAGGATCGGCTTCCGCTCTTCCTCCACACCTCGCTCCTCGGCAGGTATGGTTTTTTGCGTGGCCTTATGACCCATCCCTATTTTCCTGTTCTGATTCTCTTTCTCTTCGCGGGAATCGTTGTCGTTTCTCTGTTGCTCCTGGCCGAGAAGATCGGGCCAAAAAAAACCAATCCGGCCAAGGAAGAACCGTTTGAATCGGGGAATCCGCCGAGAGGAGACGCTCGAATCCGCTTCCCGGTAAAATTCTACCTGGTCGCTATGCTCTTTTTGATCTTTGACATTGAGGTGGTCTTCCTTTATCCCTGGGCCATTCTTTTCCGCCGCCTGGGAATATTTGGGCTCGTCGAGATGGGGATATTTCTGCTCATACTCATGATCGGTTTTGTTTATGTCTGGAGGAAGGGGGCCCTGGAGTGGGATTGAGTTTGCATGACGAATGAAACCCCCAATCTCGAGTACCTGCAGGAAAAGTTAGGCGCGAAAATTCTCGACTCGCACGCTTTTCGCGGCGATGAAACGATCGTGATCGCGCCCGAGGGGCTGAGAGAGATCTTTCGCTTTCTCAAGGAGGACCCCGTTCTCTAATTTAACTTTCTCACCGATATAACCGCCGCCGATTATTTCGGGAAGAGAGAACCCCGCTTTGCGGTCGTCTATCACCTGTTTTCTTTACGAACCCAGAAGCGACTCCGGGTTAAGGTGCCGGTGCCGGAAGATGATCCGGTGGTCGATTCGCTTACCCCGCTGTGGAAGGGAGCCAACTGGCTGGAGCGGGAGACCTGGGATATGTACGGCGTGCGGTTTCGCGGCCATCCCGACTTGAGAAGAATTCTCCTGTACGAAGAGTTCCAGGGCCATCCGCTGCGCAAAGATTATCCGGTCAACCAGTGGCAACCGCTGGTGCCTGAGCGGGAGGTCAAGGGAACCTTTGTGGACGAAAGATCCCGTAATAAACTCATTCAATTGCAGCAGAAACTGGCAACGAAAAGCTAGACGCATCAGATGGCTTCCCGACGATGAAGGCAAAGACCAAAGAACTCCCCCTGGAGACAATGGAGCTGCAGATGGGCCCGTCCCATCCCGCCACCCATGGGACCATCAAGTTTAATCTAAAACTGGAGGGAGAGAAAATTCTTGCCTGCGACGTCGAGGTGGGGTTCCTGCACCGCGGCTTTCAGAAAAGCTGTGAACAGGCCACCTGGACGCAGGTGGTTCCCTACACTGACCGGCTGAATTATGCCTCGCCGCTGATCAACAACGTGGGCTACGCGCTGGCTGTGGAAAAACTGCTGGGAGTGCAAACTCCACCGCGATGCCAGTTCATCCGGGTCATCATGAGCGAGCTTTCCAGGATTTACGACCACCTGACCTGTTGCGGCATGGCGGCATCCGAGATGGGGGCCATCACGGTGGCGTTCTACCTGATGGAAGCGCGCGAGCTGATCATCAGGGTCATTGAAGAGGTTACAGGAGCGCGTCTGACGGTGACTTACGTGCGGATTGGAGGGGTGAAGCATGATCTTCCGCAGGGCTTCGAGAGTCAACTGGCTCAAATCTTTCAAACCCTGGAGCGGCTTCTTCTTGACTGTGATCGTCTTCTCTCGCGCAACCGCATCTTCATTGACCGGGTCTCCGGCATTGGAGTGATTTCGCAGGAAACGGCGATCCAATACGGGCTCACCGGGCCGATCCTGCGCTCCACCGGGATCAACTACGACGTGCGGAAAGCGAATCCTTATCTGGTCTATGACCAGCTTGATTTTGAGGTCCCGCTCGGAGAAAAAGGCGACAACTACGATCGTTTCGTCTGCCGCGTCGCCGAAATCGAGCAGAGTGTTCGTATCGTGAGGCAGGTTTTAAAAAAGATTCCCCCAGGTCCCGTTTTTGTTGATGATCCGCGGATCGTGCCCCCCGAAAAAGAAAAGGTTTATGGAAGCATCGAAGGCTTGATGCATCATTTCAAGTTCATCATGCAAGGAATCCAGGTCCCTCCCGGAGAAGTCTACCAGGCGGTCGAGGGCGGCAACGGTGAGCTCGGGTTCTATATCGTGAGCGAGGGGGGAGGAAAACCTTATCTTTTGAGAGTGCGCCCACCTTGTTTTATCGCGATGTCTGCTTTTCACGAGATGGTCCAGGGAGCTATGGTCGCGGACATTATCCCGACCTTCGGCATGGTCAATATGATAGGCGGCGAGTGCGACCGATGAATGGCTATTGGCTATGGCTGTAGGGTTTTCCGAGGAAACGCTCAAGAAGTTCGACCGGATCGTCAGCCGCTATCCGAAACGGGAGGCGGCGATGCTGCCCGTCCTCTATCTTGCCCAGGAGGAGTTCGGTTATTTGACTACCGAGGCCATCGAGTATGTGGCCAAATTGATGGGCGTGGCTCCGGCCCGGGTTCAAGGCGTTGTCACGTTCTACACCATGTTTTACACGAAGCCGATCGGCAGACATCATATCCAGATTTGCCGTACGCTTCCTTGCGCTCTAAGGGGGGCGGAAAAGATCAGCGCGTTCTTAAAGAAAAGGTTGGGCATCCAAACCGGCGAAACCACGGCGGACGGCAAATTCACGTTGTCCGAGGTGGAGTGTCTGGCCTCCTGCGGGACGGCCCCGGTGGTGCAGATCAACGACGCCTATTACGAATCGCTCTCGGAAGAGAAGGTGGAAGAGATCCTGAGATCGTTAAAGTAGAGATTCAACTGGCCTGATGGAAAAACTCTTGTTGCGCAATATAGAGGTGAAAGACTCACACACTCTAGCCGTCTACCGCTCGCGCGGAGGCTACCAGGCATGGCAGAAAGCGTTGCAGGAAATCCCGCCGCAGCAGCTCATCGAGGAGATTAAGGCGTCGGGGCTCAGGGGTCGCGGCGGCGCCGGTTTTCCCACGGGGATGAAGTGGAGTTTTGTCCCTAAAGACAGTCCCAAGCCCAAGTACGTGGTTTGCAACGCGGACGAAAGCGAGCCGGGCACTTTCAAAGATCGCGTTTTGATCGAGCGAGATCCTCATGCAATCATCGAAGGCACGATGATGGCCGCCTACGCGATTCGGTCGCATACGGCCTTCATTTATATACGGGGAGAGCTGGTCTTTGGCGCCAGAGTGCTGGAACATGCCATCGAGGAAACTTACCAGGCCGGATACCTGGGCAAGAACATCCTGGGCTCCGGTTATGATCTCGACCTTGTCCTTCACCGCGGAGCCGGCGCGTATATCTGCGGAGAAGAGACCGGCCTGCTCTCTTCGTTGGAGGGTGGAAAAGGATGGCCCAAGGTCAAGCCACCTTTTCCGGCGACTCACGGGCTTTTCGGATGCCCCACCGTGGTCAATAACGTTGAAACTCTTGCGGCCATTCCCTGGATTATGACTCATGGAGCCGCAAAGTACGCGGCCATGGGAACAGAAAAAAGCAAGGGAACCAAACTCTTCAGCGTAAGCGGCCATATTAGAAGCCCTGGCGTTTACGAGGTGGAGATGGGATATCCGCTGAAGCGTTTTCTCGAAGAGGACTGCGGCGGGGTTCCAAACGGCAGGAAACTCAAAGGTGTGATACCCGGCGGCAGCTCCATGCCGGTTCTCAGGGCTGACGAGATCGACGAGGTCCGGCTGGATTATGAATCGCTCCAGAACGCCGGGAGCATGCTCGGATCCGGCGGCATGATTGTGATGGACGATTCGACCTGTATGGTCAGGGCTGCCTGGAATGTAGCGCGCTTTTACGCCCATGAGTCTTGCGGGCAATGCACTCCATGCCGGGAAGGTTGTCATTGGATGGAAAAGATTTTCCGCCGTATAGAGAACGGGGAGGGCAGAAACGAGGATCTGGATCTGGTACTGAGTGTGAGCGGCAATATCATGGGGAACACCATTTGCCCGCTGGGGGATGCGGCGGCAATGCCCGCCGCGGCTTTCATCAAGAAATTTCGCCCGGAATTCGAGGAGCACATCGCTCAGAAGAGGTGTGTCGCAGCCTGAGCGAGGTCTTCCTCGGGTAAAGAGGTTCTCAGGGAATGGAAAAGATCGCAACCGTATGGAATCCGTAAAACTGAGCATAGACGGGCGGGAGCTTACCGCGGCTAAGGGAAAAACCGTTATCCAGGCCGCCGCTGAGGAGGGGATTTTCATCCCCCATTATTGCTACCATCCCAAGCTATCGATCGCCGGAAACTGCCGCATGTGCCTCGTCGAAATCGAGAAAATGCCCAAGCTCCAGATCGCTTGCAACACGCAGGTGACCGAAGGAATGGTCGTCAAAACCCAGAGCCCCAAGGTCCTGGAGGCGAGGCGGGCGGTGATGGAGTTCCTTCTTATCAACCATCCCGTAGATTGCCCGATTTGCGATCAAGCCGGTGAATGCCGACTGCAGGACTTCTACATGGAGCACGACCTCAAGCCGAGCCGGTTCGAGGAGCGAAAGGAGCATGATCGGAAGCGGGAGATTTTCGGTCCAAATGTTATTTTTGATGGCGAGCGTTGTATCAACTGTACCCGTTGCGTCCGTTTTGTTCAGGAGGTTACCCGCACGGAGGAGCTTACCGTCATAAACCGGGGCGACAACGCCACGATCGCGCTCTTTCCGGGAAAGGTTCTCGATAATCCGCTCTCCGCAAACGTTGTGGATATTTGTCCCGTAGGCGCTTTGACGGATCGCGACTTCCGGTTCAAAGTCCGTGTTTGGTACCTCAAAAACACGCCCTCTGTCTGTCCCGGCTGCAGCACAGGTTGCAACATCACGATCGGGAGCTATCAAAACCGGATCGCTCGTTTCAAGCCCCGGATCAATGAGGAAGTAAACAGCCATTGGATCTGTGACGAAGGCCGGTATTGTTTTCACGGCCTGACGGAGGTCGAGCGCCTCACATCGCCGCTCATCCGCCAGGAGGGAGGATTGGTCCCCGCGAATTGGGACGAGGCCCTCAAGGTTGTCTTTTCCGGCCTTACCGCGGCGCGGCCCCCTGCAGCCGTTCTATCGGGACGAAACACAAACGAAGAGGCGTTTCTTTTTGCAAGTTTCGTGAGAAGAGTCTCATCGGAAGCGGGCCTGGAAGTCTTTTATCAAGAAAGGGAGCTTTCCGAGACGGAAAAAATTCTCAAAAGCCCCGAC
This sequence comes from Deltaproteobacteria bacterium, assembly GCA_016210115.1. Classification (GTDB taxonomy): domain Bacteria; phylum Desulfobacterota; class Binatia; order UBA9968; family UBA9968; genus JACQUW01. The sequence goes on from JACQUW010000086.1 coordinate 13,622, forward strand.
CGCTCGCCGAATTTCCGCGGCGCGCGTGATATGGGAGCCCAGTCGAACGGTGGTTTTGCAGAACTCATCGAAGCTCTCGTTCGAGGAAAATACAACAGCGCGTATATCGTGGGCGAGGACCTGCTTGGCGTCTTGCCAAATCGAGAAGAAGTCGAAACGGCCCTGCGCAAGCTTTCTTTTCTGGTTGTGCAGGATACCCATATGACCGCGACGGCGAATCTCGCTCATGTGGTGCTGCCGTCCACCCATTTTGGAGAGAAGGACGGAACGTACACGAATCGCACGGGAAGAGTCCAAAGATTAACGGCAGCGCTGGTAGCGCCTCCCGGCAGCCGACAGGACTGGGAGATCTTTTCGAGGCTGCTGGCGCTGGCCGGAGACGGAGCCGTATATTCTGATCCGCAGAGTATCTTCCAGGATATATCCCGGGAAGTCTCTCCTTATCGCGGCCTCAGCTACGCGAGCATTGGAGATGAGGGGGTTCAGCTTACGGTTGAACCGGCGCATTCATGATCGTTGACATCGGGATTACCGCGGCGAAGGCCTTTCTCGTCCTGTTCGGCGTGCTGAATCTGGCCGGCGTTTTGGGTTGGGTCGAGCGCAAGGGAAGCGCCCTGATTCAAGACCGCATCGGCGCAAATCGAGCTTCAGTCCTGGGCTTTGCGGGTCTGGGACTCATCAATACCATGATTGCCGACCCGATCAAGTTTCTCACCAAGGAAGACTTCATTCCTCCCAGGGGAGATCGGCTGCTGCACACCCTTGCGCCGTGTCTGGCGCTGTTCCCCGCTCTGGTGACGTTCGCTGTGATTCCTTTTGGTGATGTTTTGATTGTCGGCGAGCGCGTGATCAACCTCCAAGTGGCCAACCTCAACGTGGGGATCCTTTACATTTTTGCCATGGCTTCCCTGAGCGTCTACGGGATTGTGGTTGGAGCCTGGGCATCCAACAATAAGTTTTCTTTGCTTGGCGGCGTGCGGGGCGCGGCACAAATGGTCTCTTACGAGACGGCTATGGCCCTGTCTGTAATCGGAATTCTCATGGTCTATGGGTCGTTAGATCTGCAGGAGATTGCCCGCGCCCAGGGAGCCCTCCTCTTTGGCTGGATTCCCGGGTGGGGAATTTTTCTCCAACCCGTTGCGTTTCTGATCTTTTTTACCGCCGCGGTCGCGGAAACCAAACGGATACCTTTCGATCTTCCGGAGGGTGAGTCTGAAATTGTGGCCGGGTATCATGTAGAGTACTCCGGTGGAAAATTTCTCATGTTTTTTGCCGGGGAGTTCGCTGAGATCGTTACAGCGGCGGCCCTTACCACAACTCTCTTCTTCGGCGGCTGGCAGGTCCCTTTTCTTATGCGGGAGGGGTTTCAGTTCCCCTGGGGAGGCGCTCTCCCTTTGCCCCACTTAGCCGTCGTAGCGCTCCAGGTCGGCAGCTTCGCCTTCAAGGTCGTTTTCTTCTGCTGGCTGCAAATCCTCGTGCGCTGGACTCTTCCGCGGTTTCGTTATGATCAGGTGATGCGTCTGGGTTGGAAAATGCTTCTCCCGCTTGCCCTGCTCAACGTGGTGGTGACAGCCATCTTGATAGTTATTTCGCAGGACTTGGGTTGAGATGATGATGGGGCCGTTTGTCTTCTTTCTGATCGTGGCGGGTTTGTCCATCACATTTTCTCTGCTGGTGGTTTTTCAGAGAAACGTCGTCCATAGCGCGGTCTACCTCGTCGCCACTTTGTTTCTCATGGCAGTTCTTTTTTTCACGCTCGACGCTCCGATGGTGGGAATTCTCCAAATCCTGATTTATGCCGGGGCCATCGTGGTTTTGTTCCTTTTCGTCATTATGCTGCTGAATCCCGGTCCCTTGGAGCCGCGACGAGTTCTCTGGTGGGCATTGGGTTCAGCAGGCGCGCTGCTGCTGATTTTTGCCTTGCTGCCGCCCATTTCTGCCCCCAGGGCGCCCGGCGTTGAGCCTGCCGTGCCGGGCGGCTCTTTCGGCAGCCCGGAGATGCTGGGGCAGAGCCTTTTTTCCGACTTTGTTTTGCCCTTTGAGATTGCCTCCGTGTTGCTCCTGGTCGCGATCGTTGGGGCCGTTGTCCTGGCCAAAAGGGAGGTTTGAGTCGATGATGGCGCCGCTGAACTACTATCTCGCCCTGGCAGCGATTATTTTTGCCATTGGCGTGACTGGCGCAATCATCAGGCGAAATCTCATCGTGATCCTGATGTCGATCGAACTTATGCTCAATGCGGTAAACCTCACTCTCGTTGCTTTTTCCCGGTCACTGGGCTCCATAGACGGTCAAGTCATCGTATTCTTCGTTATGACAGTGGCTGCGGCGGAAGCGGTCGTGGGCCTGGCCATCATCATCTCTGTCTTTCGCCATCGCCAGACTCTCGACCCGCAGGAGATGCAGCTTTTGAAATGGTAGCGGCTTCACTCGAGACCTCAATGCTTCTTCGCCTGATCCCGCTGGCCCCGTTACTGGGATCCTTGCTCAATATATTTTTCGGGGTTCGGCTAGGGCGAAAAAATAGCGGCCTTCTAGCCTGCGCAGCCGTGCTGTGCTCTTTTGTCCTATCGCTTGTGATTTTCTCGCAGCTACCGGTCGGCGGAATCGTGAGAGACACCCTGTTCACCTGGATTGAGTCCGATCCGTTCAAGGCGGACGTTTCGCTCCAGGTGGATGGACTTACGATGGTGATGCTGCTTGTGGTCACGGGAATCAGTTTCCTCATCCATATCTACTCTCTTGGCTATATGGGTCACGATGAGAGCATGATTCGTTACTTCGCGTACCTGAATCTTTTCGTTTTTTTCATGCTCGTGCTCGTTATGGCCGACAACCTCCTTCTGCTGTTTGTCGGCTGGGAAGGCGTCGGCCTCTGCTCCTATCTTCTCATCGGGTTCTGGTATCAAGACCACACCAATACCATAGCCGGCAACAAGGCCTTTATCGTCAATCGAATCGGAGATTTCGGTTTTATTCTGGGCATTTTTTTTCTTTTTTGGGAGCTGGGGAGTCAGGGAGTCTGGACCCTGGACTTTGCGGAACTCAAACACAACGTTCACCTCCTCACGCCGGAAAAAGCGACACTCATCACTCTGCTGCTTTTTATAGGAGCAACGGGAAAGTCGGCGCAAATTCCCCTCTACGTCTGGCTGCCGGACGCGATGCAGGGGCCGACTCCGGTCAGTGCCTTGATCCACGCCGCCACGATGGTGACCGCCGGCATTTACATGACCGCCCGGCTGAGCTTTCTTTTCACCCTGGCTCCTCTAACGCTGAGCGTCATTGCCACGATAGGCGCGCTCACGGCGCTTTTTGCCGCCACGATCGCGCTGACACAAAACGATATCAAGCGGGTTTTGGCCTACTCCACCGTCAGTCAACTGGGATACATGTTTCTTGCTGTCGGCGTGGGAGCGTTTAGCGCGGCCGTCTTCCACCTTTTTACCCATGCGTTTTTCAAGGCGTGCCTCTTTCTCGGATCGGGCAGCGTGATTCATGCGCTGCAAGGGGAGCAGGACATGCGGAAAATGGGAGGGCTGAAAGCGCATCTCCCGGTTACCTACTGGACTTATTTGATTGCCGCCCTCGCTATTTCCGGCGCTCCTTTGACCGCAGGCTTCTTTTCCAAAGATCAAATCCTCTGGCAGGCCTTTGCCAGTTCGCACGGCTCGTTCTGGCTCTGGTTCGCGGGATGGGTCACGGCCGGGCTCACGGCCTTTTATATGTTCCGGCAGCTCTTTATGGTCTTTCACGGAAAATGTCGGGCCGACGACCGCGTCAAAGCTCACATTCACGAGTCCCCGCGGGTGATGACGGTTCCATTGATCCTTCTGGCCCTGGGGTCGATCTTTGCCGGATGGTTCGGAACTCCCGAGTATTTGTGGGGAAGCCCCTGGGATCGCTGGTTAGAACCGGTCTTTGCCCTTGCTCATGAGGGCCATCACGGGGCAGTGAACGAAGAAGTTCTTATGTTGCTCGCTGTAGGCATCGCCGCGGCCGGGTTTCTCCTCGCCTATGTCTCCTATTACCGGGGCGGAAAAATGCCCGAACGGTTCGCTGCCGCGGCCGGAGGCCTACTCTATCGCTGGTCGCTCAACAAGTACTACATCGATGAGTTCTACGGATTTCTGATCGTCCGACCGTTAACGGCCTTCGCGAACTGGCTGGCGCAAAGCGTCGATAGCGGTGTTATCGATGGGACTATAAACGGCATCGCAAACCGCGTGCGGAGCAGCAGCGAGGTGTGGCGGCATATCCAGACCGGGAACGTACAGCATTACCTTTTTGGGTTTCTTGCGGGGACAGTGCTGATTTTAGGCTACTACCTGTATTTTTAGGATCGCTATGGTGAGATTGATACCCGGAGATCTAAGCGTCCTCGTGGCCCTTCCCGTTATTGGGGCTCTGGCGCTGCTTTTGATTCCGCGGGAGAAAATCCGGGCGCTTTTCTGGGTCGCTTTGCTTTTCTCCCTTGTGAGTTTTGTCTGGTCAGTGCGGATTTTCTGGGATTTCGAAGCCGGCCGGGCTGAGATGCAGTTTTTGGAGCGCGTGCCGTGGATTCCGGCCTACGGCATCGACTACTCGGTTGGGATCGATGGGCTCAGCCTTTTTCTGGTCCTGCTCACGACATTTCTCGGCCCTATCGTCATCCTGGCCTCCTGGAACATTCATCAAAGGGCCAAGGAATATCTTTTCTTCATGCTGACGCTCCAAACCGGCATGATCGGAACTTTTGTCGCCCTGGATCTTTTCCTCTTTTATGTTTTTTGGGAGCTCATGCTGGTGCCGATGTATTTCCTTATCGGAGTCTGGGGCGGGCCCCGGCGGATCTACGCTGCGCTCAAATTCGTCCTCTACACGATGAGCGGAAGCCTGCTCATGCTCGTCGCGATTATCTATCTCGCAACGCGCAATGCCCAGGTTACACAAACCCTCACCTTCGATTTGCTGCGCATGTACAACCTGCATCTGCCTTTCGGCGAACAAATGTGGCTTTTTCTGGCGTTCGCGCTTTCCTTTGCCATTAAGGTTCCTCTTTTTCCCTTCCACACGTGGCTGCCGGACGCCCACGTCGAAGCGCCGACAGCGGGCTCCGTGATTCTGGCAGCGGTGCTTCTCAAGATGGGAACCTATGGCTTTCTTCGCTTCGCCATGCCTTTATTTCCTGAAGCGACCCTTGCAGCCGCGCCGTGGATCATCACGCTGGCTGTGATCGGTATCATCTACGGCGCCCTGGTCGCCATGATGCAAGATGATATCAAAAAGCTTGTCGCCTACTCATCCGTGAGCCACCTTGGTTTTGTCATGCTCGGTCTGTTTGCGATTAATCTGCAGGGAATGCAGGGGGCTCTTTACCAGATGCTCAATCACGGTCTATCGACTGGAGCGCTCTTTCTCATTGTCGGCATGATCTATGAGAGGCGGCATACCAGGATGATTGGCGATTTCGGCGGTCTGTGGAAGCGAGTGCCGGTATTCTCGGCCATTTTCCTCGTGGTCACGCTCTCTTCCATCGGCCTTCCTGGCCTCAACGGATTCGTCGGGGAATTCTTGATTCTTTTGGGCGCGTTCAGGACCGCCCCTCTTGCGGCCGCCTGCGCCGCCACCGGCGTCATTTTGGGAGCAATCTACATGCTCTGGATGTTTCGGCGCGTGATTTTTGGTCCCTTGAGCCGCCCGGAAAACCAGGATCTAAAGGATCTCGAAGCCAGAGAAATTGCCGTGCTTGCGCCGATTCTTGCTTTCATTGTGTTTATGGGAGTCTACCCTCAGCCGTTTCTGACCCGCATGAAGCCCTCCGTTGAACTCCTTGTCCAGAAGCTCGACGTTAACGCGCAGGCGGTTTCATCGCTCTCTGCGACGACAAGAAGCGAGGGGATGAAAGGCCATGGAAATTAATCTCATTCCTCTTCTCCCCGCGGCGGAGATCACCTTGACCGGGTTGACCATACTGCTTCTGGATCTGTTCCTGAAGGAGAATGAAAAGGGCGTGCTGGCCTGGCTGAGCCTGATCGGCCTGATCGTTGCGTCCGCTATGGCTGTATTTCTCTGGGGAGGGCAGGAGGGTGGCTTCGGGGATACGATACTGCTGGATAAGTTCAGCTTGTTTTTTACCCTGCTTTTCTGCGGCATCGCCGCGCTAACGATTCTTTCCTCCATTCATTATTTCGGCGAAGCGACGGTGCGGGCGGGAGAGTTTTTGTCCCTGATTCTCTTCAGTGTTCTCGGTATGATCCTAATGGCCGCCGCGAATGATCTCATCCTCTTCTTTCTCGGCCTGGAAACCATGTCGATTGCCGTCTATGTCCTTACCGGCATCTGGCGCGAGAAAAGCCAGGCCAGCGAAGCCGCAATGAAATATTTTACCGTCGGCGCCTTTGCCACGGGCTTCCTGCTTTACGGGATCGCTCTGATCTACGGCGCCACGGGCTCGACTCACCTTGATCGCATTTCCAGCTACCTGGCCCAGCCTGTTCACCAGTGGCCGCTGTTTCTGCTGGCGGGAGTTTTCCTGCTGTTCCTTGGCCTGGCCTTTAAGATCGCCGCCTTCCCGTTTCACTTCTGGGTCCCCGATGTTTACGAGGGGGCGCCGACGCCGGTCACTGCCTTCATGGCCGTCGGAGTCAAAGCGGCCGCCTTCGCAGGGTGGACGCGTATCTTCCTGCACCAGCTTGTCCCGCTATCGAACGAGTGGGCATCGCCGCTCTGGGTTCTGGCTATTCTAACGATGACGTTCGGCAACCTTCTCGCCATCACTCAATCAAGCGTCAAGCGGATGCTCGCCTATTCCAGCATTGCCCATGCCGGCTATCTTCTCATTGGATTGGTTGCCGGAGGTGACTCCGGCGGCTCCGCGGTGCTCTTTTATTTGCTAGCGTACGCGCCAATGACGTTGGGAGCCTTCGGTGTGATGATGGCGTTAGACCAGGGCGATAAAGATCGTGAGTCCTATAGCGACTTCGCCGGAATCGGAGCGAAGCGGCCATTTCTGGCACTCACGATGTCGGTTTTCATGCTATCTCTCGCCGGATTTCCTCCCTTGTCGGGTTTCACGGGAAAGTTCAATCTGTTCCGCTCAGCAATGGTTTCCGGATACACCGATCTGGCCATTATCGGAGCCCTGAACAGCCTCCTCTCGGTTATTTATTACCTGAGAGTCGTGGTGATGATGTACATGGAAGAGGGGACCGTAGAAGGAAAATCTTTTGCCGGCGCGCCATATCTATATCTGGCCATAGGAGCGGCGCTTTTCGGGACCGTCTACCTCGGGCTATTCCCTTCCGCCGCCCTGGACCTCAGCCGCGTGTCCTTTCTCTCGCTACGATAAGTTTGCGAGTTTAGGGCTCTGCTAAATGGAGCTCGAACGTTTTCTTGCCTCTATCGCTGTAAGGTTTCCCGCTCCCTTCTGTTCGGTAGTATTTTTCTTTCCTCCCTTGATCGCTTCCCTTGCCCGCTTGCGGGAGAGAGCTTGCCCTGAGCGAAGTCAAAGGGGCGAGGGTGAGGGTTGCCCAACCCGGGATTGACTGGTCTGGAAACTGAGGGGCTGTTATCTGCTGCCCGGCGGCTTTTGGGACGCGTCGGCTCCTTTATGCGCGTGATCATCCTCCGCTCTTGTTACAACGCCGCCAAATCGCTTAGAATGTCGGAAATTTTGTCGGCTTAAGCCTGCAATGCCCCGCATATTCGACAACATCGATCAACAGCTCCTGCCCGCCCTCCGCGAGACACTAGAGCTTTCCACCCGCTCCGATTTCTGCGTCGGCTACTTCAACCCGCGTGGATGGAGACAGATCGATTCCTATATCGACCAATGGACGGGTGGCGAGAACCACTGCTGCCGTCTACTGATCGGAATGCCAAAGCGCCCCCAGGACGAACTCTTAAGGGCATTGAGCCTTTCCGGACAGGACGGCAACATCGATAATCAGACGGCGGTTCGGATCAAAAAGAAGCTGGCTGAGGAGTTGCGCGAACAGCTGGCCAAGCTGGCACCGGTGCTGAGAGGATCGGGGCGACCTTGAGCAACACTGATAATCAATCGTCGGACGTTCGTAAGCGTCTCCGCGAATTGGTGGAATACGTCCAAGAGCTAGTGAGACAGGGCGAGAAGCCCGTCTTTGCGCTCAGCGACTACGACAACGTCCTCTACTACGAGTCCGAACTCAAGAGTCAAGTTGGTGTCCAGCACGATATTGAAGACGAGGATGGTCCAATTTGGCTCAAGATCGAGCGACTCAAACGAATAGACCCGCCAGTGGTTCCTGAATCCATTCGCGAATGGCTTGCAGTAAGCCGCGATCCATCCCGTGAACCGGTTCTTGAAACGGTACGAGTCGAGACGATGCCCAAGGAGGAAGCGGACAAGCTCGTCGCGGGCGGACTTGTTGCTAACGACGACATCCAACCGACACTGAAGACCGGCCAGCATAAAGGTCACGTCGATGTAATCATGCGAATTGAACGGTTCAAAGATGTAAAGGCGATGGCCGACCACTATATAGCCGGGCCATGGCACGAATGGGCCGAGACCGAGAAGCCGCGGAGGCGCACGATTGCAATCTACGACGCTTTCTTCAGCCTCCAACAGGCGATTCAGTCAGACCCGGAACATCCGATCGAGATAGTTTGGGGCATTGGGGTTTCAAGGTGGAAACTTAAGGGAATTGAGATCGATCACCCGCTGATCGAGCAACTGGTCGAACTCGATATCGAGTCTCACGATGGTTCGATCCGAATTCGTCCACGTCCTGTGGAGCCGCAGCTCGCACTTCGGCCATTCTTTGAACTCGACAATAACGGTGCCCCGCAAGTCAGAGAATTCGGGAAGAAGTTCTTGGACCAAGCTGAGGACGACAGAGAGATTTCTCCCTTCCGTCCTGACACATTTGCACCCATTTTGCGGGAGGCTGCGACCCAGTTGGATACTCGCGGCGTGTATTATCCATATCAAGTCCGCGACATCACGGACCGGACCATGCCCAACGCGTCGGAGAATCTAATAGTAAGCGACACATGGGCGATTTATGCTCGCCAACGATCAAGCAACGTACTTCTCGGCGATCTCGACCGGCTCAAGGCCGCTGTTGAGGAGGCTGAGGAACTGCCAAGAGCGTCGACGCGGCTCGTTACGGAACCCTCTGATGAACGCCTCGGGCCGATGCGTGGGATCGACATTGGAGGTCCAGGTGCTGAAGGAACCGGTAGCGGCCAGGCAGCAGGAGGAGGGGAAGCGGAGGAGGCAGCGGATTTCTATTTCCCCAAGCCTTTTAACGACGAGCAAATCACCATTATCAAGCGGCTTGAGATGGCGGACGGGATGGTAGTCCAAGGTCCACCGGGGACTGGTAAGACTCACACCATCGCTAACATTATTTGCCACTGCCTAGCAACTGGAAAGCGCGTTTTGGTTACCTCAAAGGCCGCCGAGCCGCTCGTCGAGGTACGCAATCACATCCCAGAGGGTGTTCGTGACCTCGTGATAAGCTTGCTCAGTACCGAGCGCGAAGGGTTGAGGCAGTTGGAGCAAGCGGTCCGTGTCTTGTCTAACACGGCGGTAGGGAAGGACGTGGTGCAGCTTAAGCGGGAAATCATTGCCGGCCAGCAACGCGTCGTCGAACTCCGAGAAAAGATCGAGAAGATTGATCGCGAAATGCTTGCCTGGGCTGAGAGACACCTCACGAAAATCTCCTTGCGCGATGAGAATGACGATGGCGCTCGGACGGCGGCAGAGCTTGCCGAGTCTCTGGTTCACGAGCAGGACAAGCACGCCTGGCTCGACGATGAGTTGGATCTCGACGCGATGCACGAGCCATGCTTTACGGATGAGGACGTTGCGGCAGTTCGAAAGGCGCGACAGGTCCTCGGTTCTGACTTGACGTATCTCGGCAAAGTTCTGCCGAGCCTGTCCGATTTGCCGGACTCGGCCAGCCTTGCAGGGTTACACCAGGACTTGGTCGGTGCCGCAAACCTTGAACAAAGGATTACCAAGGAAAGCTTTCCCGTGCTGTCGACCACCGTACGCAACGCAGCGGTTCGGGCAGAAGCGCTGCTGACAGTTCTTGAGGAAGTCATCGAATTCTTCGACGCCATAATCGATAAGCCGTGGCTGGTTCGAATTTTCCAATTGTGGCGACGCAATGGCCTGGATGGAGATAGTACACGGTTATTCAACGAATTGATCCCAAGTATGTCGGGAATTGCCGATCGTCGCCAAGTCATGCTTCGCGACGCCGTCCGTATCCCGCACGAGGCGGTCGATCATGTAAAGGTGGCTGAAGCTGTCGAGAGGGCGATTCGAGGCAAGCCAGCGTTCGGTGCCATTTCGTTCGGCAAGGCGGAGGCAAAGGCATTGGTGTTACAGATTGAGGTTCAAGGCCGACGGCCAGTTTCGACCGAAGATTGGCAGAAGGTTAGTGCCTACATCGCTTGGCGTCGTGAGATAAAGGGGTTCGCGGGGAAGTGGACAGCGATCAGAGATGAGTTTGATCTGCCAGCGCTGGAAAACGAAGGTGACCGCGCCGGCAAGTGGATCGCGGACGCATCAAGCCTCCTGCAGAAAGCGACTCGCGTTCTACAAGACCTCGGGCCACGCGTCTCTATGGAGGTGAAGGAGTTATTCCCGCATGGGGTTGACGCACGCGCCATCACCGAGTCGAGAGCTAGCGCTGCTGCGTTGGCGGAAGTGATCAAACTGAACCTCTCCAAAATCCGCTTTGCTAGTTCACGTACTATGCGGGCCGAACTGATCAGCCGCTTGGCTGTCTGCTCAGGCGTCGTGGTCGAGCAGATGAAGACCTTCGTTGGGAACGATGTCGGGAATCGAGACCTAAATACACAACAGATGAGTGATCGCTGGGAAGCTTTGTGCCGAGAGCTGACCCGAGTTCATAGGCTGAGACCACATCTGGAACAAATCGGGCGGGTTTCGGAGCTGATCGAGCAATCTGGGGGAATCAAATGGGCCGAGCGACTTCGAACGCAACCGGCTGACGACACGGATGATCAAGTCCTTCCGGCGGCATGGCGGGAAAGCTGGCAGTGGTCGCGGGTCTCCGGGTACTTGCGCGGCATCGACGGTCGTGATCGCATCCGTGAGCTGTCACGCCTCCGGCTTGAATACGATGATGATTGCAGGAAAACTTTTAGCGAGGTCGTCAAGCTGAGGACTTACCTCGGGCTCAAGCGGAACCTTACTGATCGCGTGCAGGCCGCTCTCGTGATGTTCACACACGCACTGACCAGTCTCGGAACCGGCAAAGGAAAAAGAGCGGCTCGCTTTCGCGGGGACGCTCGCAGGGCCATGGAGAATTGCTACTCGGCTGTACCCTGTTGGATCATGCCAACGTGGCGGATATCCGAGCATCTCCCCGCCGAGATTGGCTCGTTCGATCTGGTCATAGTAGACGAGGCCTCACAGTCAAGTGTCGAAGCATTGCCCGCGTTGTTACGCGGCAAGCAGCTTCTGATCGTTGGCGACGACAGACAGGTCAGCCCAACGGCGGCCTTTATCGAGGAGCGACGAATCCTCCAACTCCGTCACAATTACCTGAAGGAGCAGCCTTTTGCACAGTTGCTTCTACCAGGAAGCTCTCTTTACGCCTTGGCTAATGCTGTGTTCCCAGGGACACGAATCATGC
>JACQUW010000080.1 GCA_016210115.1 Deltaproteobacteria bacterium
GTCGTGTCGATGTCCACGAAACCCTGGCTTTGCCGCATGCGGGCCATGACCTGATCCGTATATTCCTGAAGTTTTCCGAGGCTGGGACCTCGAATATTGAATTCGAGGTCCGACGCGCGAGTGCCGCCGCCAACGAAAATATTGACCGGCTGGACACTGACCCGAAGGTCCGGATAGCTCTCAAAGATCTTGCGCGCCTCGCCCATGACTTCGAACTGGCTATAATTCCGCTCCTTGAGATCCACGAGGCGGGCATAGATGGAGCCCGTGGTGACATCGCCCTCTCCGGGCTTGACCTTGCCGGTAGTGTTTCCAATCGTAGTAAGAATGTTGGTGACTCCCCTGAGCCTCCGGACTTTCTCTTCCAGCTCGCGAAACAGCCGGTCCGTCTCCTCCAGTGTATATCCACCCGGAGTTTGAATCACGATTTCGAACTCGCTTTGGTCATCTGTAGGAATGAAAGTCTTGCCAAGGCCGAGAAAAAGCGGGATCGTCCAGAGCACCGTAATGGCTCCGGCGAGAATAATCAGCCAGCGATGGCGGAGGGACCAGGCCAGGATCCAGCCGTAGGTCCTGTCAATCCAGTAGTAGAATCTGCTCTCTTTGGAGGCCTGCCGCTTATGCTCACCTTTCAGGAAGCGCGAGCTGAGCATGGGCGTGAGCGTAAACGAGATGAGGAGCGACACGGCGACGGCAAAGGCTACGGTGATCCCGAAGCTCTTGAAAAATCGACCCACCCGGCCCGCCATGAAAGCCAGCGGCACAAAGATCACGAGCAGCGAGAGCGTCGTCGCCATCACCGCCAGCGCGATCTCGCGCGTTGCCGTAGACGCGGCTTGCATCGGGGTTTCGCGTTTCTCTTCGATGTGGCGGAAAATATTCTCCAGAACAACCACCGCATCGTCGATCACGATTCCGACCGCCAGGACCAGACCGAGCATGGTGATGTTGTTCAGGGTAAAATCCATCGCGCGCATGAGCGCAAAGGTGGAGATGATCGAAGCGGGGATCGCGATGGAAGCGATCAGCGTGCTCCGCCAGTCGTGCATGAAGAGCCAGACGGTCAAAGCGACCAGGATCGCGCCCAGAATCAGGTGAAACTTAACTTCCTCAAATGAGGCCTTGATGAAGCGCGACTGGTCGATGATCACCTCGGAACGGACATCGCGGGGAAGCACAGGTTTGAGGGCCTCCAGTCGAGCCTTGACGCGATCGACGACCTCGACCGTATTCGTCCCGGACTGTTTCCTGACAATCAATTGAAGGGCGTTCTCGCCGTCGAGGCGGGCAACGCTGCGGGGCTCCACGACGCCGTTTTCGGCATAACCCACGTCGCGAATGATAACCGGCCGGCCCTGGAAATTGCCGATGATGAGATCGTTGAATTCTTCGGCCCGCTCAATACGTCCCATCGTACGGAGCACAAGCTCGCGCCGGTTCTCATCGACCCGCCCTCCGGGGATCTCCACGTTTTGAGCCTGGATCGCCCTTTTGACCTGGCCGATGGGAATGTTGTAAGCCGCGAGCTTGTCCGGATCGACGTAAACATTGATCGCTCGCTCCCGCCCGCCGATCATAATGACCGCGCCGACCCCCCGCAGCGTCTCAATATCTTCTTTGATCTGTTTCTTGGCTATCTCAGTAACTTCCCGCAGATTGCGCTTGCCGGAAACGGCGATCGTCATGACGGGCTTGGCATCGATATCGAACTTCTCGATGACGGGAGGATCGGTGCCGACCGGAAGTTGTGAAAGGATCATTGAAACCTTATCGCGGACATCCTGCGCGGCCACATCACCGTTTTTTTCGAGCACGAATTGCACCGTGATAACGGAAATCCCCTCCTTGGTCACGGAGCGCAGCTCATCGATGCCATCGATGGTGTTGATGATCTCCTCGATCGGTTTTGTGACGGCTGTCTCCATTTCTTCGACGCTCGCGCCCTTGAGCGTCGCGGTCACCGTCACGGTCGGGAGATCCACGTTGGGAAAGAGATCCACGCCCAGTTCCCGATATGAGAAAAGGCCCAAGACCACCAGCGCCAGGATAAGCATGGTGGCAAAGACAGGCCGCTTGATACACAGGTCCGCCAGCTTCATGATTTTTCCCCTTGCCTCTCGCCTGACTTTCTTATCGGCAAGGATGGCCCGCTCACCTGGACGGGGCTGCCGTCGATCAAGCGCGTGAGGCCGGAGATAACAACGAGTTCCCCAGGCTTGAGACCGCTTACGATCTCGACCTCATTATCGCCGGTTCGGACTCCGGTCTGCACGATCCGCTCACGCGCGAACTGGTTGTCCTGAACCACAAAGACCTTGGAAACTCCGGCGAAAGTTACCAGCGCCTGCTGCGGTACCGTCAGGGCATTTGAATCGACTTTCGTGAAGATCGCTGCCTTGGCGAAAAATCCCGGTTTGAGAATCCGCCGGGGATTCTCAATCAAAGCTTCAATAGTAAAGGAGCGACTTTGCACCTCAGAAGCCGGGGCGAGGCGGCTTAGCTTGCCCTTAAACACCTGATTTGGGAATGAGTCCACGCGAACGTCGACCGCTTGTCCGACCCTGATCTCCGGCGCGAACCGCTCCGGAACCATCCCCCTCAGCTTGAGCGGGTGCTCCTGTACTAAAGTAAATAGCGCCGCCCCGATTTTGACATATTCGCCTGCAGAGACCATCCGTTTACTGACCGAACCCGACATCGCAGTCCGGATCGTGGTATCCTCAAGCCTTTTTCTGGCGGTCCCCAACTGCGCCTCCTTGCTATGCGCCTGGGCAATGAGCGCCCGCGCCTCCTCAAGAGCCCCGTTGTATACCGCCAGAGCCGTCTTGTAGCGGGTATCTGCCGTGTCATATTCCTGATGCGAAATGACCTTCTCCTCCAAGAGCGCCTTCATCCGCTTGAGATTCACTTGTGCATCGGTGAGCTCGGCCTGCGCTTTCAGCGCAAGAGACGTCTTCGCAACATCGAAATTCGCGGGTGGCACCCTCTCCAGCCCCAGTTTGGCCAGCGTCTCCTTAAGACTCGCCTCGATCTGCTGCACCGCGAAGCGAAACTCCGCGTCTTCGATTTTCGCCAAAGTATCGCCCTGGCGCACCCCATCTCCCAGATCGGCGTGAATGGCAGCGATCCGTCCGTCCAACTCGCTCGAGACGGTAACCTCCTCGTTGGCAAAGAGGGTCCCGACGATTTCCACCGTCCGCTGAACCCGCTGTGTGCGGACCGGGGTTACCGTAACCGGCGTGGAAGCAGCCGCCACGCCCTTTTTTTCGACTCTGGATGCGGAGCTGCTTTTCTCACAACCGGATAAAACGAGCGCGAGCGCCAGGAAAACGCAGAGGCTACATAGTCGCGTTATCATCTTCCCCCCAAATGAAGTCCTATTGAGATTAGAATCTCGCCCACCACGGGTCGGCATCTTTTTTCGGTCCCTCGACTTTGACGTTGTAATATTCCAGAAGGGTCCCGTCCGCGAGTTTGAGGCCGGAGAGCGAGTTGTTGTAATCGGTGATCGCCCGGAGCTCGGTGCCCTGCGCGTCAAGAAACCTGGACTGAAAGTCTATCACATCCTTTTGCGTTACAAGCCCCACCTGGAAACGCCTTTCGTGTCCTCTCAGGTTTTCCTCCGCCAGCTCGCGCGCGAGACGCGTGGCCTGAACTCGCTTGAAATTGGCCTCGACGTTCGCCATGGCCTTTTCGACCTCGAGCGTCACCTGCGAAACCAGATCGCGCCTGCGGGCCCTGGCCTGATCCAACTCTATGCGAGCCTGGGAGAACTTGCTCCTTGCCTGTGCATTTCCCAGAGGGAACTGGAGAACAACACCGACCTTATAGTCGTAGAAATCACCGCTTCCGAGTCGATCAATGGCCGTCCCGTAGTTGCCGGGGAAAGGATTCGTTTCTCCCGGTTTAAGCTCGCCGGCCAGCCCCGTCAGCCCAACGCCTGCTTTCAGGTCAAGACGGGGAAGCAGTTGGTTCTCAGCGTAGCGGGCCTGAAGCGCCCGGCTCTGAATATCAAGAGCCGCGGAAAGGACTTCCGGTCGACGCGTCAAGGCACTCTCTACGCTCCGGACTCGGTTCATCTGGAAGGGCTCGACTGAGGGAGCTTCCGCCGGGTCGATTCGACGCGGAAGAAACGTGGTCTTCGGATTGAGATTGAGCGTCAATCTCAGATTTGTTCGAGCAATCTCAAGGTCATTTTCGGCAACGATGATGAGCCCTTCTCTGCGAGCCTTCTCAGCCTGAGCCTCGGTGACCGCCACGGGCGGCAAAACGCCGACCCGTACTTTCGCCTCCGCGCCCTTTAGCAACGCTTCGGCCAATTCAACGCCCTTTTTCTGTACTTCCAGATTTTGCCTTGCAAACACGACTCCCCAATAAGCCTCGGTAATCCGCTGGATGAGCTGGGCCAGACGCGCCTGATAGCCAAAGAGGCTGATTCCTTCGCGGTTCTCGGCGACGCGCACCAGAATCGTGGTGAGCCCCCAACCAAAATTCCGCAGCAGGGGCTGGCTGAGAGAGAATCCCAGACGGGGCTTGTACTGCGGCTTCAGGACTTGAGTCGGAAAATTGCTGACAAAGCGATTATTGAAAAATGAGATCTCCAATTCGGCGCCGGTTCGCAGCAGTTTTTTCAGCGAGACATTGTAATCGTGGTTTCTGGTAATTTGGAGCGGCGTGCTGAAATTGCTCGTTGTGGTCCCCCTCGGATCGATCGTGTAGTCTTTATTGAATTCCAGGTTCAACGTAGGATCGAAAATGGATTTTTCAATCATGGTCTCTTCGGCGGTGCGGAAAACCTCCAGTCGATCCACTTCGATACCCGGGTTGTTTTTCAAGCCCACGACCACAGCCTCCCTGAGCGTGATGGTCGCTGTCTCCTCATCCGCCGTTCGAAGAAATTCAAGGCTATAGCCGCTGGGCGGCGGCGGATAAGACGTCCACTGGTCGAGAAAGAGACGATACGGATTGGGAGTCTCTCGATATTCGTTCAGCGTCGAGGGGCTTTCGGCGGCGTGGGCCCGGTTCAAACTCACACTGAGCAACCCCAAAAGGACCAAACCAAAAAAACCTTTCATTTGCCCTCCCCGGATTTCCAAATGGGCATGCGGCCACACAGAATGGGGGCCAAAAAACGCAGCAGCATCCGGCCGTCCCTTTCCAGAGGGGCATGGCTCAGCCCCATCATTCTTTTTTGTGCCGTGCCGATTGCCAGCTCGTTGATGTAAAAGGCCGCCACACCGGTGTCCATCCGGCGAAAGGCTTTCTGTCTGACGCCCTCGTCAAGAATGGCTTTAATCCTTTTCAAATGTCTTTGCCGGTACTCCAGCAGGCGGCGCCATTTTTTTCTCTCGCGGGGATCATTCAAAAGCCAGCGAATCAGCAAAATCGTCCGCAGGACATCCTTGTGGCGCTCCATGGTCTCCAACTGGGATATGACGAGTTGGCACACCTTGCCCCAGGGACCGGCCTTAGAGTCGATCCGGCCTTCGACTTCCCGGATCATTTCAGAGGCGATTTCTTCCAGCGCCGCAAGGATTAAATGGTCTTTATTCCGAAAATAAAGGTAGATGCATCCTTTGGTGATTCCGGCTTCAGCGGCGACCCGCTCCATCGTCACCGCATCGAATCCCTGGGCCGCAATGATCCTGCGCGTGGATTCCAAAACAGAACGGGTACGAAAGTCCCGCAGAACTTGTTTTCCAGTTAAGGCGGTCACTTGAGGCTGAACACTGATTCAGTAAACTGACTTTATGTTCAGGTTTAGGCCAAAATGGTAACAATGTCAATTTAATCCCTCCGAAATTCCTTCGAAGCCGGCGCCTTAACGACGAATCGAAATCGTGAAACGTAAAAACTGAAACGTGAATAGGACTTTGATTCTCTTTGCTCTTATTTCACTTTCAACTTTCAACCGGGTCGGAGAGTGGCCGGCAGCTTTCAACGTCAAGAGTGATCCTTCCATATGATCGATATTCCCGCCGGCTCCTTTACCCCTTGAGCTGGACATGACAAAATCAGGATAGTAAAGGACTCTCATCTTTTCGGTCAGGTGGGGACAGATATGCCATTGATGACAGCGCTGGTGAAGAAAAATGCCGAGCCCGGATTATGCCTCGAGCAGGTGCCGATTCCCGAGATCGGCATCAATGACGTCTTGATCAAGGTCGACCGAACGGGTGTTTGCGGCACAGATCTTCACATCTACCTGTGGAATGAATGGGCCCAGAGAACGATTCGCCCTCCCCTGGTGATCGGCCACGAATTCGTCGGCACGATCGAGCGAGTCGGGAGCAACGTCAAAGATTTTGCGGCCGGGGATCTCGTGAGCGGCGAGGGGCACGTTGTCTGCGGCCGCTGCCGTAACTGTTTAGCCGGAAGAAGACACCTCTGCGCCGACAGTCACGGCGTGGGCATCGCTCGACCGGGCTCATTTGCCGAGTATCTTGTCATCCCGGTCACCAACGTCTGGCATCACGACCCTTCGATCCCGCGCGACGTTCAGGGCATCTTCGATCCATTAGGCAACGCCGTGCACACCGCGCTCTCCTTCGATGTGCTGGGCGAGGATGTCTTGATCACGGGGGCCGGACCCATCGGCCTCATGGCCGCTGCAATTACCCGGCACGCCGGAGCCCGCTACATCGTGATCACCGACGTCATCCCCTACCGTTTGGAGCTCGCCCGCAAGATGGGCGTCACGCTGGCCCTCGATATTCGCAGCGAAAGCATCGCCCAGGCACAGAGAAAGCTAGGCATGAAAGAGGGCTTTGACGTGGGGCTGGAAATGTCGGGGCATCCAAAGGCGCTCCGGGAGATGCTGGACAACATGTGCCACGGAGGGAAGATCGCCCTTTTGGGCATTCCCGACGAAGAGATAGCGATCGACTGGAACAAGGTCATTTTCAACGGGCTCACGATCAAAGGCATTTACGGCCGCGAGATGTACGAGAGCTGGTACAAGGCAACCGTCTTGATCCAGAGCGGCGTCGACTTCAGTCCCGTTATTACTCATCACTTTCCCTACAGCCAATATGAAAAGGCCTTTGAGGTGATCGAGACAGGCCAATGCGGCAAGGTCATTCTTCAATGGTCGGAGGCGGCATAAAGGCAAGGTGATCGCGCCCGGATCTTTCAACGGGGAATGTCCATGATTGGCTTCGCCCTAAAGAAGGAACGCCCTCCAAAACCGAGCGTGCAAGAGAGGCTGTCCGCCTCCGACAAAGAATCTAGGTTCCCGCTTTCGCGGGAACGACGAAGAGAGTTGCCCTTCAACAAGTCTCAAATCACGCTTTCGGAACAAACCGTCACCCCCGAATGCTCTTATCGGGGGTCCAGTCCCGGTTTCGCGGCCGCGAATCCCTTGCGGGCCGTTCTGAAAAACCGCTTTCGGAGGACCCATGTATAGCGCAATGAAGCACCATGTGGAGCGCCAGCTCACCGAGATCCGCAAAAGCGGACTTTACAAAACGGAGCGAATTCTCACCAGTCCCCAGCTCGCGCGGATCGAGGTGAGCCGGAGCCGGCAAGTCCTCAACTTCTGCGCGAATAATTATCTTGGCCTCGCCAATCACCCGGCGGTCATCAAGGCGGCTCATGAGGCTCTGGACCGCTGGGGCTACGGCCTATCGTCCGTCCGGTTTATCTGCGGCACCCAGGAGATCCACAAAGAGCTGGAGAAGGCGCTGAGCGATTTTCTCGGCACGGAAGACACGATCCTTTACTCGTCCTGTTTCGACGCCAACGGAGGGCTGTTCGAGAGCCTGCTGGATGAAGACGACGCGGTCATCAGCGACCAGCTCAACCACGCCAGCATCATAGACGGTATCCGGCTATCCAAGGCGCAGAGGTTTCGCTACGCCCCCAGCAACATGGCGGACCTCGAGGCGAAGCTCCGCGAAGCCCGCGCGGCCAGATTCCGCCTGATCGTTACCGACGGCGTTTTTTCAATGGACGGTACCATCGCCAACCTGCCGGCCATATGTGATCTTGCAGAGAGGCATAATGCCCTGGTGATGGTCGATGACTCGCATGCGGTGGGCGTTCTGGGCGAGAGGGGGAGAGGCACGCACGAATATCGTAAGGTCATGGGCCGCATCGACATTCTAACAGGAACGCTGGGAAAGGCCCTCGGCGGGGCGAGCGGCGGATACACCAGCGGCCGGAGGGAAATTGTCGAGCTGCTGCGCCAGCGCTCGCGGCCTTATCTATTCTCCAATACGGTTGCTCCCCCCATTGTGGCCGCTTCGATAAAGGCGTTGGATCTCCTCTCGGAATCCACGGAGTTGCGCGATCGCCTTATGAATAACACCCGCCTCTTCCGGCAGGGCATGACCGAACGGGGGTTCAACATACCCGCAGGCGAGCATCCCATCGTGCCCATCATGCTCGGCGACGCGCTGCTGGCGCAAAAAATGTCGGAGCGACTGTTGGAAAAGGGAATCTACGTGACCGGCTTCTCGTATCCCGTCGTGCCGAAGGGCCAGGCGCGCATCCGCGTTCAGGTCTCCGCCGTGCACAGCCGTGAAGATCTGGAACTCGCCATGAACGCCTTTGCGGCGGCGAAGCAAGAGCTCGGCGTCTGAGAGGACCGGGGCGACCGCATAGGTCCATCGGCGCTGAACGGCTTTTGCTGCCAAACCCACTCTGACGGTTCATTGCTTAAGTCTTTTGCCAACCTACCCCGCCGCACATTCCACAGTTCTCCCAACCTCGACCCAGCTCTCCTTTCTGAGCCCCAATCCAAGTAACAGCCTCACCTTGATCCTCGAAAAAATTTTCTTATAAGCGGAGGTAACCATAGCCCCAACGGCTTCACACCTGGCTTTGTGAACGAGTCTCCGATCCCACCTATCGTCCAATATGTACCCCCTCCCATCTTGCTGCAGTACAGCGAGATCTAAATTATCTTTAATTTCGCGCATACCATGACCCTTCCGGCCTCGATAATTCAGGCATTGATCCCGGCCCTCAATTCTCGGAAGACCATAACAGCATAACACTGTCCCAACTCTCGACTCCTTATCCGCCCCTATTTTATTTTACGCTAAACGGAGGGAACCACACTAAACGAGCGCTTCAATTTTGAATCCAGCGACGACCTACTCTCCATGCGGGACCGGCTGCGTCTCCCTGCTTACCGGCAGGCAGACACGCGCTCGGGCTCTTGTGCACGTTAGTCCCTCTTTTGAGATTTGCGTATTTCCAAGAGAGCTTCCAGTTCGGGCAGCAGCATTAAATCCTTCGCGCGTCCGGCGGCTCGCTTGGTCTTGATCAAACCGTCCAGAGTTAGGACTTTGCAACGCATGCCAAAAATTTCAATTTCTTCCGAGAACGCCAACGCTTCGTCGTAACTGCCCAAGCCGGCAACCTCACCGAAAATATCCAGATCCCCAATATCGGTTACTAAGGTGAAGTTCAATCCTGCTCTTATAGTGTCAGCGTCAAGTCGAAATGGAAGGTCCTGTGGCGCGCCTCGGAGCGCGGGGTGAAAAGAAGCTAAGGCTTTCGCCAATCTCTCCAGATGTTCCTTCGCCCTGGAATAGCACAAGTCGAAATCAGCGGTGACATAGGTGGAGCCTTGAACCACCGCGGCCGCCCCCCCAATGACGATAAATGCCACCCCAGCATCGTGAAGAGCCCTGAGAAGCCTCTCAACGTCGGTTTCGGTCACGATGTCTCTGCCCCGCTCTTCTCAGCTTCTCAAAACCTAAGGCGGTGCGGTAATTTCTTCTGATCCGCTCGGTAGGCGTCAAGGCCAGCCGCTCATAAAGCTGAGTTAAATCGATGCCGTGTTCACGGGCTTTCTGCAAGACACGAGTAAGTCTTTTGCTTTGTATCATCGCACGAATTCTACCACTATGCAGCCTCACACAAAAAGAGCCCGCCGCTCGCTCCGCTCATTGTGAAGCGAGAAGACTTCCGTGCCCGGTGATGTGCGGTCGGATCTTTAGGATCTTGAAAGAGTGCCAGATCATGGCCACCAGGCTGCTTACCACCGGAACTTTAAGGTCGTCCTCCAGTTCCTGCAGCCAAGGCACAGCAAAGTGCGCGCAGGGGATGTAGACCGCCTGGGCGTGAGGCGCCTCACGGAAGACCTTCCTGGCATGGTGATACGACGCCTCCAGGGGCAGTTCGTGGATCGCTTCCACCTCGTGTGACAGACCTCTGATGCGAACAACCTCAAAACCCGATCCTTCCAAAAATTTCTTAACCTGCTCGTTCTGATGATCGAAATAAGGAGAGGCCACGGCGACCTTTTCAACGCCCAGATTCTTAAAAGCCGCAACAGCGGCTGTCTGATTCGTTGTCACGGGAATGCCGAACTTGCTCTCGAGCCGCTCCATGATGACCTTGTCACTGCCTACGCCCATCAGGCGAAACATCGGGGAGCCGCCAACGGTGATGATATCAACCTTCCTCTTGGCAAGGTGTTCTGCTGCCTGATCGATCATTTTGATGGATGCCTCCAGCCCCTGAGGCTCGTTTAGGCTTTGGATGACCAGGTTTGTCTGGGCCAGGGTCACACCGGGGGGAACGATCCGATAGAATTCATACATAAACGTTTCAGCAACGACTGCCGGATAGATATGCCCGATTCTTGCCCTCCAACCGTACGCTCTCATGTTTCTCTCCTTGTGCTTACTTGACCGCCGATAACAAAATTTCGATGTGCTTTTTTGGAATTTCGCAGTGTGGCTCGTCCGCTTTCACGAGAAGCACATTTTTAAGTTTTGTTTTCGCCACGGATGAACGGTTCCAGTGCCAAAGGGGCGTGAAGCTCGTGCGATCCTTGATACGTATCGTTTCCTTTTTGTGCAACACGACGGAGAACTGCGCGTTCTTCACCGCGCCGGCCCATCGCCCTATCGCTTCAGCGTGACCTGAGCCGAATGTCGTGTCCAATGCCCAAACCTCGGCGAGCCGTGCCAACGCCCCCTTTCTCGTCTCGGCGGCGCCTCTTTCAAACTCATTGGCCAACGGGGTCATGACCTCGTATGCCCTCGAATGTCCGGCGATAATGAGTCGGCCCAGCGACGGCCGAGTGCCATGTTTGCCGATTTGATCAAGGGACTCTTCTACGAACGAGTTCACACGAGAGGCGGACCAAACTCCGGCGGTGTTTTTCTTTTCCCCTTTCTTGATGCTCTTCCAATGCACCGCCGGTACTACAAGAGCCACTTTCCTCTCGGCTTTGTCGATCTGTTCCGCGATTTGAAAGTTCTTGATGACTTTATCCGGATCAAACTCGTGCCTCGGAGAGCAAGTATCGAGCCCATGGAAGAAGATCAACAAATCAATTTCCCCGAGACCACGGAGAGCACTTGGAACGAAGATCGAGCAGTCAGTCGCACGGAGCTTGTCATGCTTGTCTTTGTATCGCGGGATGACACTGCTGGTGTACCGGATCCGTAATGGGCCTGCCGAAGAAGCCGGTTGGCTCTGTTCGACTTCGTATTGCTTCGTCTCGGCTTCCCCGCCGGTTCCAGAGCTACCGCCGAGAAGCACCTTGGCTTTTTGCGGCCGGTACTCCCAATGCCAGGGTTCAACTTTGTAAGGCACGAAACCGAACTTATAAGCGTTCTTTCCCCTCTCCAACCAGTTCCATAGCCAGCTTTTTTGCCAGAGATCCAGTTGCTTAAACGACGCTGTCAGCGGCTGCGGTTTTCCATCAAAGCTTTCAGTGGTGTGAAAATCCACTGCCAACCCATGTTGATGATTGCTGAAACCGGGCGCGGCGAACTTTCCTCGTATGTATGCGGCCAGTTTCTCAGCAGCCGGCTTACTGAAATCATTCCGGCCGATGAGCCGCATTTTCACAGCCTCACCGTAATATTGCGGGAACCTCGCGGTCCCCCACGTTTCCAACTGCCAATCCGTCGAGCGATAAGCGTTGCCCGCTTTGACTTTGATCTGCTTTCCCTGGCGACTTATTTCAAGGCGAGCGGCATCCAACAAGTCCTGCAGCGGTTTAGCGGCGCTCGGATGAATTTTGACATTTTCCACGGTTTCGGTTTTGGGTAGATTATCGACAAAGGTTCCCTTTCGCTTCTCGCACCGTTCCTGGCATCTCTCTTTGTTGCGTTCTTTCTCGCACTTTTTCTTGCACCATTCCCTGCGCCACTCCGTAAACTTACCCCCACCCCAGGTCATCATAGTCTGGGCCTCGTAGACCAGACTTCTGAATTTCGAAAACTCTTCGGATCCTCCGGTCATTGGATGTTTTCGCTCCAGCTCTTCCACCGGAACAAAGTCCCGTGGCTGCGGCGACTCATACTCCGCAGCAGCGCTTTTAGGGAAGCTGGGAAGCTGTCGCGGACCTGTTTCCGTCGCCAGACCTAGATCTCGCAGTTCTCTTTCGAATCTTGCTCTCATTCGGAATTCAGTTAGCTTCCGTGGTTTAATCCTCCTGCGGGTCACTCGGCTTTGAGCGTTAAGACCAGCCGGGAGTTGAGGATGATGTCCACTCGACGGTATTTGGGATTCACTTCGTTCTCGGGGCGGTTGTCCCGTTTTGCTTCGCTTTCGCCTTTGCCGGAGAGGACGATGTTGCGGTCGGAGATCTTAAATTTAAACCCCAACACGTCCTTGATCGCCTGCAGTGTATTCTCAGCCCGCAATGCTGAAAGAGTCCGATTGTGCTCATACGTCCCCGAGCGGTCCGTGTGTCCATAGATCGTGAGATGACTCGAAGCCGACATAAAGGCGGCCAACTCGTTCGCGCAGAGAATCCGTACCGCCTGCCGGGCGTCTTCGGTCAGTAACGCGCTGTCCAGACAAAAGTGAAGATCCCTTGCCAACCCGTATTCAACAGAGTAGTCGGTTTTCACCTGAGCCGTGGAGTAATCGATAGCCGGAAAACTCTTGTCGCTGATTTTTCCCAATGCTCCACCCGGCCCAATGCTGACGTCGAATTTCTGCGGTTTCGTCTTGCCGCTATCCTTATCCTCCCCAAACGGGATTTCTACGCCCACTCCGGTATCCGCGAAAAGCACTTCCAGAGGAGGCAGGTACCCTCTGCCGTGAATGTGCAGAAAACCTGCCTGGACCGACGCTTTGCCACCGAAAACAGTGACACCGGCCTCTGCTTTGCCCATCGAGACGCGGCCGGGCACATCAGGCGGCTTCCATTCAAAAGAACTCTCCGCCTTTCCGGAAAGGCTATCGTGAAGCTTGAGCGTCGCTCCGGCCTCCACGGCTATAAGCCAGATGCTGAAACTCTCCTTCCATTTGACGCCGCTCGTTTTCTCGATCGTTATCTTGCCGCGCCAGTAGTGCACAAACATCCCTGCGCCCTTGAGATCCAAGGTGACGTTGTAGGTGTGAAGCTGAGTGCTGACGGTGCCGCTTAAAGCCGGATCGGAAGTTAGCCCGAGATATTCCGGGAGATAGAGCAGCTCATTCCACTTATCCAAAGCCACGCGGCCGACGATGAACTGGATCCAATCCAGTTGCGATCGCGTGTAATTAAATTTCCATTTGTTCCGCGCAAGAATCGTTCGGGCATAGAACCGGCCCAGCACGAAGTCATGCGAATGTAAGCCGCGCTGGGGATCGTCAAAGATCTTGTGGATGTAGTCATCGAGCCGGCGGGCGGCTTTGTATCGGGCGCCTCTTTCGTGAACACGGCTTCCCCCGGACTGCTCAAAAAAATGCTTTAGAAAAGGAGCGATCTTGTCCGCCTGCAATCCATCGACCAGGGAACGAATCTGTGGCTGGGTCAACGGGAACCATTCAGAGAGCTTCACCAGGTCCAACTCCGGCAATCCCTCGAGAGCTTTGCCCGTCAGAGTGGGACCGCCTGAGACGAGCGTCAAAGGCCAACGTTTCCCCAGAGCCTCGAGTTGTAGAGCTTGTCCCGCGGGGAAAATTCTCCAAAACCATTTCGGGTCCTTGCGATTGAACAAAGTGAACGACTCATCGGGCTGCAGGTCTCCGTGCAGGAACCATCCCTCGCGCTTCTTCCTCGGATCTTTGGGTACGGGCACAAGGCCGAATACACACTCAATGTGCCTCCCTGCCTGATTGACGCGCAAGATAAACCACTCTTCGCGTTTGCCCTGCGCGTACTCGTATCGGCCGGTGATGTCGACGGACGGCTTATCCGGTTGAGCCTCCGCCCTTTTTACTTCTCGCCGAGCACAGACAATACCGCCTTGCTGGACGGTGGGTGGCGACGGGCGGGCCAGAATGGGAAGGACTATGCTGCCTCGCAATCCGAGCCATAGCCGGTCATAACGGTCTCCACCCGGCAGGCGCGTCCCCTTTTGGATTTTGCAGTAGCCATGAACGGAGCCGTACTTCGCAAAGAATAGCATGTTGGTCAGTTTGTTGACGTCGCGGATTCCGTGGTGAATGGCTGACGCAACCGCCACTTCAAAGTCCAGCTTATCTAACGCTTGCCGGACAGGCTCCGGCAAAGCCTCGCGAAACTTCTCCCATCGTTTTTTGCATTCGGCCGCCCGCGAGACCTCAAGCTCGGCCTCAGGTCCGGTTTCAGCGCGATCGGCAACTAATGCGACCTCTTTTTCGAAACGACGCCGTTCAAACATGCTCTCTCCCTGGGGTGAGTGGGACAATGGTCCTATCCCGGATTGTTCATGCTTCCGGGAGAACCGCCGACACTCTGTCGATCGAGAGGTGAGCCGCCAGCTACCAACCGCAGTTCAAAACGTTCAAGCCGTTTAAGCCCCCTCCTCTGTCCTCCCCCGCGACGGGGAGGATGAAGGAGGGGGTTTGAACGATTGGAACTCTTTGAACGAATTGAACGCCCATTGACTTCGCTCTGGAGGGCTCGCTCCTCGATCGCTGTCACGACTGAATAATCGGGACTATGTAGCGTCTCTCTCAGGATGCCGGTCATGATTCCGCCGTTTGTTGCGCGGTTGAGCTTGCGGCCTCGCGCGACAAACTCAGTCAGCGAGTCGACCGGGCCGGCGTCAGCAATCTTGGGCCGGTCGCCTCATTATTCGCGTAGTAAAAGTCGCGGGACTCCATCTTCGCAGCCTGCGCGTTCCAGGTCAGGTGCTGCTGGCGGATTCCGACGTTTGGAAGTTCGTCTCCGCGGATGCGCGCGTGTCCGACCGTCTTGCGCAAATCGACATCGACCAGGGCCACAGACGGCTGAAAAAGGAAGTGCGGACTGTTCTTGTCGCCTTCGAGCCCGGCGAGCCGCACGGTAAGATCCCGATGCGTCCCGGTCGTTTCGAACCAAAGATACCTGTACGCGTTCTTCAGCAGGGCCTGCTTATCCTTGCTGACTCTGTGGCGCAAGGGCGATGATACGAGTTGCAGAAGATGTGGAGGAAACGACTGTCCGTGGTTCTTCTTCAGTTGACCGTCGAAATTGCAGGAAAAATGAATGTCTCCGGAGAGGAATACGATGGTCTTGAGGGAAGTCACGGAATCCTGCAGCTTCGCGAGCATCGCTTTGACTTCATCCCACACCTGATTCCCGGCCGCGTGTTCCATATCGGCGTTGCGGGCTAATTGCTCGATGGTTACCCAATCCCACCGCAACTCAAACAACCCCATGAGAAACTTGATTGCCCTCGCCCATTTCTCGTGCGCCATTGCCCACGAGATAGGATGAGGCAGAAGATACGGTGTAGGGAAAACCACGAAGGCAGCGGAGCTACGCTCTTCCGCGAGCTTTTTTTGCAGCCATTGGAGTTGGTTTTGGAACGGGCCACCCGCCCCGAACACTTCGCGCTCGGTCCGGTCGTCGACCACAAGGAACCGGGGAGACCCGAGAGGCAAAGCATAGTACCAGGTGAGTCTCTTGGACGGAGCCGTTCCCGGCCGAGCAGGTTTTGCCGCGCGCTCCCACACGAGCCTCCTCAGCTCAGGCAGGGCATCTTTTCCTTTCGCCCGCGCTCTGAGAAGGATCTCGACGCGAGGATCCGAGCTCCAGGCCGCCGGGGAGAGGTTTCCCCATCCCTGATACATCCAGTACGCAATCAGCCCGTCGGTAATCGTCTTCGGCCACATTCGATAGGAATCCCCCGGGGAGTCGTGGGCGATTTCGACCCAGTTCCGGTTAAAGTTCCAGTCGTCGGTGATCTCATGATCATCGAAGATCATGAACGATGGGAGGTGAGCGAGCGCCTTCTTCGCGCCGGCTGCCGTCCACGCCCGCTCGTACAGATAACTGTATTCCGCATAATCGGCCGCGTGGATCCCGCGGAGGTCGCCCGCAGAGGCATAGAACGTTTTGCCGTCGCGGCTTTGAAGGCTCAGCGGCTTTACTTCCGGAGCATCCTTGGCATCGATAGGAACTTGCCATAACAGGTGGTTCGTAATCAGGTACCTAAACCGCATCGCTGTTGGATCGGTAACGTAGTTTGATGGGAGGTTCCGCTCACGCGCGGCCTTGAGGTGGCGTCGAACCTCCTCGAGCTTTGCGCTCTTCATTATTTCTTCTTTGATCTTCGCGCGCATCTCGGAGGTGACGGAGCGCTCCTTTCTTGCGATGGCGGATATTTGGGTCCGCAACCGGCTGAGGTCCGTCAGTAGTTGCTTCTCGCGCTGCTGGAGCGGCGCAACAGGGGCGGACTGCGCGAGTTTTTTTGGATCAACGCCGACGAAACGGTGAGCAAATCTTCCCGCCCAGGCTCCGTCGATTAATTCCTGCGCGTCTTTCGGCCCCGGCACCTGCGCGGCGAATCTCTGACCCGCGATTTGCTTACCCTGGTTAAAGCCGATATCGTCGGCATAGATCTGATCGCCAGTGTGCAGCAAAAATCTTGGCCATTCGGATATTATTTTTTGTTTCGCCATCCATTCGGAGCCGAAAATGCTAAGCATGTCGGGACCCGGCGTTGTTCCGTCTGTATCGGTGTCGCCCGGCCACTTCCGGCAGGAGCCATGGGCGAAGCGCAGCCGCTCGTAAGTGGAGCGGAGGGTTCGAAAAAATAGCCACTTATCGCTTCGGAACGAGCACGAAGCAAGTTCTCTTTCCTGCGCTTGCAATACTTCCGGCGGAAGGGTTTTTGGAAACACGCTCTCGCGGAAGTCCGACTCCTCCTGCGGTATGGCGCCACTTACAGGGAGCGGGGCGAGATGGAGCGTGTATTGGTAGACCGTATCCGGCTCCAGTCGATTGAGACAAACCAGAGCGAAATGCCGGCCGCCGGCCCGCACTGTCGCTCCGTGTCGACTTGCCAACCCGACTTCAGTAAGTGCCCTGCCGGGGCGAGGTACGTTGACCTGGTCGGCTGTTTTTCGGAAGCTGACGCGCACGAGACCAGGTGTCTCCGTCTCGACCCAAACCAGCGCCTGGGAATCATCAACAAACCGGACAAGAGGACCTACCCTGATATGCAGGGGTACCGCTTGGAACGTTGCTATTTTCGTTCCCGGCGAGGATAGATAAGAACTGCGCAGTCGGACGGGTCGGCGCATGATGTGGTCATGCTGCCAGAAAGTGACCGGCCCGCTAGGCGCCCTTTTCCTTTCGGCCGTATACTGCGGCCAAAATTCCCGTTCAGCTCGCTTGGGGTCATCGGCCAGGCGCCAGTCGACGAACTGGCCCCCGTACTCGACCTCTTCGTTGTCAATCAGAAGGACCGCGCCCTCGACAATTGCGCAGGCTCTACCTTCCACGTGGAGGCGAAAGGCTCGCGCCGGATCGACGCGAACGAAGCGCGCTCTACCTTGCGAGTCAAGCGCGCCCGCGTCGGTGTTGCCGTCCTGCGATACAACATAGCGAGCACCTGAGAGCGACTTCTCACCGGCATCAACGACGCGGAACGGCAGCCCGCCGTGTCGTATCTCCCGCTCCCCCACATCGGTGATCTCGTGCTCAAAACGAGTGCGTTCCCTCACGGCGTCTTTACCTGTAGTGAAACAATGAGTGTGTCGACATCAATCACCCAGCTCTTGATCCCCTGAAGCCGTGAAAAGATTCGAATCCCCCTCTTTCCCCCTGAAGCTGTGAAAAAATACAAATCCCCCTTCCATCCCCCTTTTCCAAAGGGGGATAAACCAAAAAGGAAACGTGGGCTTTGCTCTCTAAGTGCTTGGAAATTCCCTTGTTTCGACTAAGAGTTCCCCTCTTTGAAAAAGCATGTCGTGAGCATAGACACAGGGAGGGTGAGGGGAGATTTTTCTCATTTTGCTGTGGCTCTCATCGCGTACGATCGCCTCTACGCCTGCTGCTCTACCGTCGGTGTCGCAGAGGCTCCCAGGTCAACTCCGGTCAGGGTGCGATATGCGGTGCGGTATCCTTCGACCTTTGCCTCGATCTGAGTTAGCCAATTGTCCAGTTCTTCACCCGGGTTGCGTTTGAGGTGATCGATGACTTCAACGTCAAGAAGGATATCCCGGCCGTTCTTTGCGCATTCGCGATGCACCGTATACCGGTTTGTGTCTCCATGGGTGACCGGACGTTTCATCACAAGGAGGTCGTAGGCCGCTGGAATATATTCGTGCGGATCACCAAAGGCGGGCGGGATCCCGAGCGTCGTTCTCAGCTCGCGCACTATCGAAATTCCAGCGATCACCCATACAATCCCGCTCAACGCGTTGTAATAATTCCGGCCATAGGAAAAAGCTTCGAGGCGCTTTTTCAGGACATCGAGCGTGTCGCTGATTGTGATGAGCGTTGCAACCGACGGCGGCGACACCGGAACCGCCGTTCCGCGGATGGCAACGGCCAGGCGCCTGTCGTCGTAGAATTTGGTTGCATGATAGATGAAGCCGTGAAAGGTGGAATTAAAGCCGGTATTGACCTCGGTATCCAAACCCAGTTTCCGCCCAACATCGCTTGTCCATCCGAGGGCGGTTCTGTAAGCTGCAGCGCGGTCCCGGACAGTGGAAGACATTCCCATCTTGGTTTGACGAACCATGGCCTCCAGCACCAGTGCGATGATGTCGTCTTTTAGACCCACTTCGAGCGAACCGTTGGAAATCGGGATACGTCCGTTAGAGGCAAATGCATCAAGAATCGCGCCCAGAATCTGAAAAATACCCATTCGCTCAAAATAAAAGAGCCAGACCAGGTCGCCGGCGAACAGTCTTTTGATCTCGGGAGCCGGCGTCTTATCCGATGGATTGCGGTTTCCTTTTAACGTGACGCATGTCGGGCAAAAACAGCAGTCGCTCGGCCATGCTTGAAACGGCCGATGTGATGTGGGCTCGAAATC
Organism: Deltaproteobacteria bacterium; assembly: GCA_016210115.1. Lineage (GTDB taxonomy): Bacteria > Desulfobacterota > Binatia > UBA9968 > UBA9968 > JACQUW01. Next base: position 19,143 of record JACQUW010000080.1, read on the forward strand.
CACGCCGCCCCGCAGACAATTCATTAGCGCGCTGTCCAAATGTTCAGCCAGGTTTCCGGTGATGATGTTGTGCTGTTCGAACTTGAAGTATTCATCAAAATACCTGGTCACCTCATCTTTGTCGGCGGCCGGCACGCCGGTGGTCTTGATCAGGGCGAGAAGCTCGTCCGAGCATGGCGGGAATGCCACAGTGACCGGCGCGCGTTTGGCTAGTTCGGCCGCCGTGTCGACTTTAGGAGGAGGCGACTGCGAAAGCGTGATCGGCACCCCGCCTTTGGTTGCGAGCTCTTTTAGTATCTCGGCCAGCTTATCCGTGTCGTTCGGCATTAGTTACCTCCTCTTTCATTTTTTTCAATGACGACCTTGGCGTTTTTTTCCGAGCCTCAAAAGCCATTTAGTCATAGTTGCATCGATGCTCTCTTCTTTGAGCCTCCCCTGCTCTCTCAGTAAACGAAAAACCGCCAGGTGCGCGGATGGAGGCAGTCCGGTCAGGTTTAACGCGCCGGATTCGGCGCTTCTAGCGATTCGCTGTAGTTCCGACGGAGCGAGCGCGGCCAGATTGAAGAGATCAGGGATCGCCTTTCCGCTTAGCGCGCGAAACCTGCCATGCAGCAAGACTCTGCTGACGAGGGGCAAATACTGTTTCGCCCTTTTAATGATCTCCAGGGATTCTGCCGGCGCGCGCTCCAGAGGGTAGAGTTCCAGCCATTCCTTCTCCCATTCGTTCCAGAGTCCGCTCCCCCAGACCTGGCGGCACCATTCAAACGAAAGCAGCACCCTCAAGTACGGGGGAGGATGCGGGTCCGTCCAGCTCACCTTGAAGCAGTGGTTCGGCGGCAAAGCAAGGATTTCTCTGATTGCGCCCGCCTCCGCGATTCCGCTCGCGCAGAACGTCCAAAAATCCGGCCCGATTTCCGAACTCCAGAGCGCAAACAAATCGCTCATGGTTGCGGGGGCCCCTGCCTTTGCCAGCGCGCTGCGAAACGCATGAGGCAATGTCTTGACCAATCCGAGGCGAACCATGGCCTCATGACCCACTTCGTGCAGGATCGACGTCAAGTTATACTTTTCTTTAAGGCGAGAATACGGAATCTGTATCAAAGGGATCGGGTTAAAGGCTCGCCCCGGCAGTCTGACACCTTCGCGGAGAGTTGAAGCGCCGAAGCCCCTGTCACAGTAAACAAGAGGCCGCTCGACAATGGCCAACGCCGGATGATCTTTGGATATGCCGTCCCAGGCAAGAACATCACACCCCGCGAGCAATCCGCCAAGCTCGCGCGTATGACGCTGCGTCAGGACATCCATATAGGTGTCGAAAAAGGTGAACGTGTTGGACAACTGGAGCTCGAGCGCGCCCAGCAAACCGTTTAACTGGCGCCTCGCACCAAGGTCATTGGCATGAGGCAGATGCTCTCGGGCAACCTTTTTCAATCTGCTTAAAAGCCGGGCTTCAACGAGGTTGAGCTCGGAGGTGATGACAGACCACTGTCGCTCGGCAATGTCGCTTTCCGGCGGGAGGTCCACCAGTTTACGCAGCGATGATAACGTATCGATGCGTATTCTTAGGGAGTCGATCCGCCTCGCGAGGCTCCGGCCGTTTCTGCTCATCCAGTTACTTCATCGTCAGCCTTTGATTCTGATTCGCCCGCCTGAGGCCAATCGGATGAAAATAGTTTGGCCCGATCCGAGATTGATTACGCGTCTCCCCTGAGCCGCGCCCATGCCGACCGTGTTCCTCTGAGCGTTAACCGAAGGGATTCCTGCCTGGACCTTTTTCAAGGCCGTCTGAAATGCGTTGGCTGCCAACCGGCTGGCTTCCAGTGGATTGTCGGCATTTTCTGTGAGGTTTTCAGCTAGGTGGTCGTACGCCTCTCTGGCAAGCTCCACGTAATTGTCCCAAGCTTCCCGATTTCGCTCTGGTTCTTCGGCTTGCTCGAAACCTAGAGCCTTTAGCGCCGGAAGCGCAACCGCGCCTGCAGGATGGGCGGCCAGGGCCACCTTCGCGGCGCTCTTGAGCATTCCGGTGAGATTGCCTTTGGACAGGTCAGTTAGGCCCTGTAATACCTTTATGTGAGGGAACCGGCCGGCTGCCAACTTCAACCCTTTCTGTAACAGTCTGCCAAGCCCCTTTCTCTTGAGTCGTTGAAATCCTTTTCTGATTTTTCCCCAAAAGAGGTCACGCTCCATTTCCGTAAACAACTCGTTGAGAGAGCTGTCTACCTCGCTTTCGGACTCGAACTCCCTTTGCGAAAGCTCATAGAACCGCTCCGCGAAATCGCCGGCTGATTCGCCTTCCACATCCTCGAATTCCTCTTCCGGTCCCTCCGCCTCCCATTCCTCGTCCAGCTCTTGTTCGAGCTCCGCTTCCTCCGCGCTCCCCTCATCTCCCTCCATCTCAAGCTCAAGTTCTCTTTCGAGCTCAGACATATCACCATTGTTCAGATCTTTAGCCATGGTTATCCCTCCGCGAGTTCAGGGGCACGTGTGCTTTTGTGTCAAAAAGTCCCTCGGAACACGAGAAGCTTATAATTCGCCTATTTCAATGTCAACGAAACGAGAATCGAAACTGCGAGCTTTTCTCATCCGGTCTGAATGCCCCTACTGAGCAGGCTTGAGTACCGTTGGAGGGTCGCAGCGCGACGAATGGCGATCACATAGGTCTACCGCCTGCCGGCAGGCAGGAGGGCGCTGAAGGGGTTAACGACCGAGTTGAGAGCAGGCGCCAGTCTGATCCAACTCAACTAAAACGTCGGGTCCTTTGGCCGCCGAGCCATTCACGATTGATCGGGAGATCCCTTCTCGCGCAGCTTTCTCAGCAGTTCTTCCAGCGAGGCCGTCTGCAGGATGCGTCTGAACTGAGACCGATAGTTGCTCACCACACTGACGTGCTCGATCACAATGTCGTAGACCTTCCACTCTCCGTTCATGAGGTGCAACCGATAATCGATACCGATCGCGTCACCTCGACCTCCAACAACTTCGGTATTTACCTCCGCAAGCCCTCGATTCACGCGCTCGCGGCCGTAAACGATCTTTTCGCCTTGGTACGATCCGAGCCTGCCGAAATACGCGCGCTCGATGAACTCCGTAAACGCCAGGACAAATTCTCCCTCTTTCTCGTTCAGGTCATTCCAGCGATTTCCCAGAGATCTCCTGGCCATCTCTGTAAAATCAAAGCGAGCCGAGAGAATCTTCCGAAGAAGCCCCTTGTTTTTCTCGATGTCCTCCGCGCTCCGGATCGTCTGAAGAACCTCTATAACGCGATCAATGGTTCCTTGGAGTTGCTCCCTTGGAGTTTCCGCCATGACCCTGGAAGGCGACCCGAAGCAGAGCACCATCACAATCAAGCCCAATTTGAGGCATCTGGTTCTGCCTAACATGAAGCTCTCCTTAATTATTTCCCTCGTGCCGCTCGGCGGATCAGAAAAGCAGGCCGGACGTTTGGGGGACGGCGTGATCACGTTCCCTTTGAGTCCTTATTGATTAGAGGTGAACTCGGGAAAAAAAGATGCGGTAGATTTATGCTATCTGAACTGTATCAGCCGGGGGGGTCGATAGCAAACCACCCCATCCCGATGATTTGCGTCTCTCTCGAGTCGCGAGAAGAATAAGTCAATACTCAGACGGGACCTCAAATCTCCACCCTTCCGTCAAGGCGATGCTGGCTCTTGCAGTTTAAATCCGCACGGCGCAATGGGAATGGCAATGCGGCCTTTCGGGTCGGTTGGAGTTGCTCGCGAGCCTGCGATAGTCGAGCGTATTGAACGCCCGCCCGATGCGCTGAACGTCCGCTTTGAACTAATACTAATCCAACCAATCTTTCTCCTTGAGCTTTCGGGGAAGGTAGCTTTTGGTCAGGTACTGAAAGTCCTTGTTCGCGAGCGCGTCCTGCTCGTATTTGAGACCGCTCGCGAGCATCCGCTTGATTTCATTCTGCCACTCCTTTTTTTGAAACCATCGATACTTGAGCAGTTCGCGCGCCCGGTTGACGTCTTTGTCGTTGAGCTTGATGCCGACGTTACGAGGAAGCCCGTAGCGATCGGGGTCCGCGCTCGAGAACCCGATGAACTTGGCCTTCGGAATGGCCATTCGCTGGCTTTCAAAAGCGAGATTGATCGATCCCTGCATGACGACCGAATAGATGTAGTAGCCCCACGGATCATTGTCCACGAGGACATAAACGGGAAGATTGTATTCTTCATGCAGTCTCCGCGCCAGGCGCCGGACACCGCGTGGCGGCTGGCCGTTTCCCGTAAGGAGAATGCAGTTGTATCTTCGCCAGAACTTGTCTTCTGAAAGACGGTTCCACTGGGTGCCTTTCTCGACCAGGAGAACAAAATCAGCGGTGCATTTGCTGATCTGAATGTATTCGGACTCGACGATCGATGGAACCGAATAGCCGCCTTTCCCCAGCCGGGTGCAGTCCACCCGGTCCCCGTCATCGACCAACACCAGCGGTCCGACGACCGTACCGGCGTTCTCGGCACGCACGTGGAGCTCCTCCCGCAGGGCCTCCAGTGTCACTTCAAGGTCCTCGATGAGCGGGTCCGATTCGTTTTGGCCGTCGAACGTGTTTTCGTGCGAGTTCTTGATCGTGTGCTTGGTGCGGTAGTAGATCTCCCGGAGAGAGGTCGTAAGGTTCGATCGCTGAAGCTCGGCGAGAGCGTCGGCCACTAGTACCGTCTGCATGAACTTCCTGGCCATCCCGACATTGAAAAA
>JACQUW010000089.1 GCA_016210115.1 Deltaproteobacteria bacterium
CGCGTACACTGTGCCGTCAGTCCTTAACCTCCTCGAAATCGGCATCCACAACATCCTCCTTCTTTTTACCTTCCCCATCCGTCGAGTGGCCGGGTTGCTCTGCGGATGACTTTTGTTGTGAGGCCTTGGCATACATCGCTTCCGCCAACTTATGAGAAGCGCGGCTCAGCTCATCGACCGCGGAGCGAATAGCTACGACATCCTGGCCTTCCATCGCCTTTTTGGCCTTTTCCATCGCCGCCTCAATATTGCCTTTGACTTCCGCATCAAGATCGCCGCCGTATTCTTTCAGGGATTTCTCAGTAGAGTAGACAAGGGTGTCCAATTGATTGCGGGCTTCCACCGTTTCTTTGCGTTTCTTGTCTTCGGCGGCATGGGCCTCGGCGTCCTTAACCATCTTCTTGATTTCTTCTTCAGTAAGGCCGCTCGAGGCGGTGATCTTGATCGACTGTTCTTTGCCGGTCCCTAGATCCTTGGCCGAAACATGCGCAATCCCGTTCGCGTCAATATCGAAAGTGACTTCGATCTGAGGTATGCCTCTCGGGGCTGGAGGAATGCCCACAAGATCGAACTGGCCGAGAAGTTTATTGTCTGCGGCCATCTCTCGCTCTCCTTGAAAAACCCGGATGGAGACGGCTGTCTGGTTATCCTGAGCCGTTGAGAAAATCTGGCCCTTGCGCGTGGGAATCGTCGTGTTGCGCTCAATCAGCTTAGTAAAAACACCGCCGAGTGTTTCGATGCCGAGCGATAGGGGCGTCACGTCAAGTAACAGAACATCCTTGACCTCGCCTTTGAGAACCGCCGCCTGAATGGCCGCCCCGACAGCCACAACCTCATCCGGATTGACTCCTTTGTGAGGCTCCTTGCCGAAGATCTTTCTAACCCGCTCTTGGACCGAGGGCATGCGCGTCATCCCGCCGACGAGAACGACCTCGTTAATATCACTGGGACTCAATCCGGCATCTTTAAGTGCTTGCCGGCATGGACCTTCGGTTTTGTCAATGAGATCAGCACAAAGGGCCTCCAGCTTTGAACGTGTGAGCTTCATGTTGAGATGCTTTGGCCCGTGCTGATCCGCGGTGATGAACGGAAGGTTGATATCCGTCTCCATTGAGGAAGAGAGCTCGCATTTCGCCTTTTCGGCAGCTTCCTTCAAACGCTGCAGCGCCATTCGATCTTTCCGAAGATCGATGCCCTGGTCCTTTCTGAATTCATCTGCCAGGTAGTCCATCAATCTCTGATCAAAATCTTCTCCTCCGAGAAAGGTATCGCCGTTGGTCGCTTTGACTTCAAAGACTCCTTCTCCCAACTCGAGAATCGATATGTCAAAGGTTCCGCCGCCCAAGTCGAAAACCGCTATTTTTTCATCCTTTTTTTTCTCTAAGCCGTAGGCCAAGGATGCGGCCGTGGGCTCGTTGATAATGCGTAGCACATTGAGACCTGCGATCCGCCCTGCATCCTTGGTTGCTTGCCTCTGGCTGTCGTTGAAATAGGCGGGGACCGTAATCACAGCCTCGGTGACCTTTTCTCCCAGGTAATCTTCCGCCGTTTGCTTCATTTTCTGAAGAATAAACGCGGAGATCTCGGCGGGGCTGTAATGCTTTCCACGGGTCTCCACCCACGCGTCTCCATTATCCGCGCGGCTGATCTTGTAGGGTAAGACCTTCATCGCTTTCTGGACCAAGGCGTCGTCATAGCGCCTTCCGATGAGCCGCTTGACCGCAGATATAGTGTTTTCCGGGTTTGTAATCGCTTGGCGTTTGGCGATCTGACCCACGACCCGCTCGCCGCTGTCCAAAAAGGCGACTACCGACGGAGTTGTCCGGCTGCCTTCGGCATTGGCGATGACAACAGGGTCACCCGCCTCCATAATCGCGACGCAGGAATTCGTTGTGCCCAAATCAATCCCAATCACTTTTGCCATCGTATTCTCTCCTAACGAATCTCGGGAAGGATTTATTTAACCATCCCGATCCCTCTTTTCAACCTGCCTCATCATCCGCTTTCTTTTCCCTTGGGCCAGGCGTTTTAGCTACCGTGACCAAGGCGGGACGAAGCAGGCGGTCCAGCAGATAATAACCTTTGTGATACTCAGATATAACGGTGTTGGGCGCATGCTGCTCACTTTCGACATGGGCAATGGCTTCGTGCTTTTTCGGATCAAATAACTGACCCACGGCTGAAACCTGCGTCACCCCGTGTTTTGAGAAAACGTCCAGAAAACCCTTTAATACCATCTCGATGCCCTCGAGCAAGGTTTTGCCGTTCCCACCACCCCTGGCATGCTCCACAGCCCGCTCCAGATTGTCCAGAACGGGGAGCAGGTCCCGGGCAAGGCCCTCATTGGCATAGCGAATCGCGTCTGCCTTCTCGCGAGCCATCCGCTTTTTAAAGTTCTCGAGATCAGCGAGTTGACGCAAATAGCGATCGTGATTTTCTTTCGCCTCTTGTTCTTTCACCTGCAATTGCTGGCGTAACTGCTCGGTTTCTGACAAAGAGGCCTCCTGAGAACTCGGCTCCAGAGCCTCGTTGGGACTTATCTCACCGTTATCTTTGTTTCCAATTTCAGACATAATTGCGCTTCCTTTTAAAACATGACGAAATTTAATTACCCCACTACTTTTTGTCAATTCCTGGGCTCTAGAAGGTGTTGATTTATCAGATGGTTTGCTTGATTTCGTAAAAGGTGATAAAGCTTAGACCCCAAGCTGATCATGCGTTCTCTATGCGTTACTCCAGGGATAGTACTCCGCTCTTGGGCCTACGGTGAATCCGATAAAATCGTTTCCTTCCTCACAGCCGCACATGGTAAAGTAACCGGCATTGCCAAGGGAGCTCAGCGTTCGCGCAAGAGGTTCGTGAACACGCTGGAGCCGTTCTCTCTAGTCAAGCTTTATTTTCAAGACCGGCCGCAGAGTTCGTTGGCTTTTCTTCATGCCTGTGACTTGATCCGGTCCTTTAAGGGTCTGACAACGAGCCTGGAAAGAATGGCCCCTGCCTTCTATCTCTTGGAGATCATGGACGGGCTGGTTAATGAACGCGAAGACAACCCGGCGCTTTTTGAGCATCTCAAGGAAGGGTTAACATTTTTGGAAGTCGATGGGGGGTCTCTTTCTTTTCTCACATCATTTGAGTTGAAACTCCTTGACCTGGCAGGTTACCGCCCCGCCATTGAGCGTTGCTGCCGCTGCCGGAGAGATTTTACATTTGCGATGGAGTCAATGTGGCGGTTCAGTGTTACTGATGGCGGCGTGCTTTGTGGATCCTGCCCTGCTTTCGGCAAGGACAGCATACCTTTATCCCCAAAAGCCCTTTGTGCTTTGGTCGAGCTCCAGAAAATAGATAATTTCAAGTCGATTCCCCCTTCTTTTCCCGTATCTATCCTAAAGGAAGCTCGTTCTGTACTGCTCCACTTCATCCAAGTTCAAAGCCACAGAGAATTAAAATCGGTTCCGTTCCTGGAATCGATCTCCTTTGGCTGATCGTTTTGAGGCGTTACTGTTTGAATCTGAATCTATAGAAGTGACATCGCGAGGACTTCAGGGCAGGTAAAAGATGGGAAAGCAAAAAAAATACGTCTATTTCTTTGGTGGCGGCCGGTCTGAAGGCCGCGCGGGCTTGCGGGATTTGCTGGGAGGAAAAGGATCCGGGCTCCATGAGATGACGCGGATCGGGATTCCCGTCCCGCCTGGGTTCACGATTACGACCGAAGTGTGCACCTACTACTACGGCCATCGTCAGCGATACCCAGTGGGCCTGAGCGGCCAGGTCGTGGCGGCGTTGAGGAAAGTCGAAAAAATTATGGGGAGAGAGTTTGGCCACCCGGACAACCCGCTTTTGGTTTCGGTTCGCTCCGGTGCACGGGAATCCATGCCTGGGATGATGGATACAGTGCTCAATCTCGGACTCAATGATCAAACTGTTCCGGGGCTTATTGCGAAGACAAAGAATCCCCGTTTTGCTTACGATTCCTACCGCCGATTTGTTCAGATGTACGGCGATGTGGTTTTGGGACTTAAGCCAAGGGAAAAACATGAGCGAGATCCGTTCGAGGTTATCATTGAGCGCAAAAAAGAGGCGCGCGGGGCAAGATTGGATACGGATCTCACGGCTGAAGATTTGCAGGATCTGGTAGAGGAGTTTAAGGCAGAGATAAAGAGAAAGGTTGGCCGGGAATTCCCTGAGGACCCCCAGGAGCAACTCTGGCAGGCCGTAGGAGCGGTTTTTGGCTCGTGGAATAACGATCGCGCCATAGCATATCGAGAGCTTTACCGGATTCCTCATAGCTGGGGGACTGCGGTCACTGTTCAGGCCATGGTGTTCGGAAATATGGGAGAGAACTGCGCGACGGGAGTGGCATTTACCCGGGACCCCGCGACCGGCGACAAGCGTTTGTACGGCGAGTTCCTTGTCAATGCCCAGGGTGAGGACGTTGTCGCTGGGATTCGCACGCCACGCCCGATTGCGGATCTCAAGAACGTGATGCCCAAGAACTATGGCGCGCTTAATCGCATCTGCAGGGTTTTGGAAAAGCATTACAAAGACATGCAGGACATGGAATTCACGATTCAGGAAGGAAAGCTTTATCTCCTTCAAACGCGTGGTGGCAAGCGCACGGCTCATGCAG